>JAIBBQ010000187.1 GCA_019694595.1 Myxococcaceae bacterium | reverse complement strand
ACCCGCGCTGGAGCCGCCGCCCGATTGCGCCGACCCACCGCCCGACGCCGTGCTGCCGCCCGAGCCACCTGCCCCGCCTCCGGAGCTGCCGCCCTTGAGGCCACCGCAGGCCATGGCCAGCATCGAGAGCCCCAGGACGAGTGCGCGCATGGGCGATGGCCCTAGCAAACCCGGCTCCCCCGGCGCCACCCGGGTGGGCCCCGCAACGGCTCGGGCGCCCCCCGCTCTCGCGAAGGGCGCCCGGGCACTTCCACCGGCGGATCAGGCCTTGCCGTTGGTGGGCAGCGGAGGCGGGGCCACCGCGGCCGTCGCCTTCGCGGGCGTGGCAGCGCCGCTCAGCATCCGCCCCATCAGCGCGGTCGCCAGCGCCCCTGCCCCACCTTCTCCACCCACCGCCACGTCGGGCACCAGCTTGACGTGGTGCTCACCGAGGATGCCGGCGAGCTGCACCGTGGTGTACGCCCCGGTGCCCAGCGCCTCGACACCCGAGCGGTACGCCTCGGCCTTCGCGGCGCCCACCGCGCGCACCGCGTCGGCCTCGGCGATGCCCTTGAGGCGCACCGCCTGGGCCTCGGCTTCGGCGCCGAGCTTGAGGCTCAGCGCGTCGGCCTCGGCGTTCACCCGGCGGCGGGCCGCTTCACCCTTGGCGGTCTCGGCGACCGACTGGGCGTTGCGCTCGCTGATGCGCACCGTCTGCTCGGAGCGCACCACCTCGGCCTGCATGTTGGCGATCGACGTCTCGCGTTCCAGCTCCTGGCGCTTCATCTGGGCCTCCCGCTGCACCTCGAAGGTGCGCTTGAGCTCGTCGGCGATCTTCCGGTCGGTCTGCGTCTTCATCAGCTCGGCCGGCGGCACGATGTCGCCGATGAGGGTGTCGATGCACTCCACGTCGTACGCCTCGGTCGCGCTCTTGATGTTGGCGTACGCCTCCTGCTGGCGCTGGCTGCGCGCCGAGAGGAACTCGAGCACCGAGACTTCCTGGGCCGAGTTGCGGAAGTAGTTGGCCACCGTCGGCTGCAGCACGTGGTCCACCAGGTTCTGCATCGAGCCCACCCGCGAGATGACCCGCGGGGCCGACTTCATGCCGATGTGGATGATCTGCGACACATCGAGCGTGAAGCTGAAGCCGTCCTTGGAGCGGACGGTGATCGGGCAGAGCTTCTCGTCGTACTTGTGCGCCTCGGTCCGGGTCGCCCAGTTGAGGACGATGTTGGTGGTGGGCACGAGCTCGACCTTCATCACCCGGGTGTTGATGGGGTGCTTGCCGGGCAGCAGGGGCTCGATCCACACGCCCTTGCGGCCCTTCTCCACCAGGTCGCCGTGGGTGAAGTCGTCACCGGACAGGTCGACGTGCTCCTTGCCCACGTAGCTCACCACCACGCCCACGTAGCCGATGGGAATCTCGGTCATCGGGATCTGGTCGACCTGCACCAGCCACGGGTTCAGGTTCCACGCGCCGGACAGGAGCACTTGCTCCTGCAGGCCGCGGCAGCCGCCCGCGTCGATGAACGCCTGGCCACGCTGGAAGTGCTCGTGCCCCTGGACCTCGGGGCCCGCGAGATCGCCAGCCGCGATCGGCGCGCCGTCGAGCGTGGTCACGATGCCCACGCGGTCGGGCTGCACCCGGAAGACCTCGAGCTGCGACGGCGACAGGCCGTAGTGGCTCGCGTTCTTGGTGGTGATGACGTCGAAGAGCGCCGGGTTCACCCGGTAGGTGCCGGCGGTGAGGAAGGCGAGCTGCCGCCCCTTCTCGCCGCCGTTGGTGAGGAACGCCCGCGCGCTCTGGAAGTCATCGCACGACACCTCCTGTCCGAGGATGCGCTCCGCGGGAATCGCGGCGCCGTCCTTCGCCACCACCAGCGCGATCTCCTCCGGTGGCACCGTCACCAGCGGCACCCGCAGCACCTTGTACTTCCAGCGCCACAGGCCGAAGTGCCAGCCGGGCGGAAGCAGCTCCGCCTGGTAGCCGGCCTCGCCGTTGAGCGCGATGAGGCGCCCCGCGGGAAGCCCCGGGCCGAACTTCTTCACCACCACCCCGGCCTCGTTCTCGCGAATCACCCACAAGCCCAGCAGCACCACGATGAACCCGAGCTTGAGGACCACCGCTCCCAGCACCACCCACGTCGAGATGTCGAACATACGGGCCTCCCTTCGAGATGCCGGTGGGAGTGCACCCGGGGTGCCGGAGGTGGCCGTGGAGGACGACTGGGACCACGACACCGCGACGTCATTTCATTCGCGTTTGGCCATGATTCGCTTCGCAAGCACCAGCAGCAGCGCGAGCGGCCACCACGCCCCCTCGAGCGCTCCGCAGCCACACGCCGGTGCCGGGGCAGGAGCGACGAGGACCGGAGGCTCTGCAGGCGCCAGCGGCAGGCACTTTCCAGCACTGCACACCCGGGTGGCTTGCCGCCCGCTGACTTCGCACACCGTGCCGTCGCTCATGGTGCGGGGCAGGCAGCTCGCGTGCAGCCCGTCGCACACGTCCGGCAGGTCGCAGGGCCCCTGAGAAAGCCGGCAGACGGTCCCTGCGAGCACCGGGGCACAACGACCATCGGCTGGCGCCCCACGCGTCGCCGAGCACGCAAGACAGTCCCCGTCGAGGCCGCCGCCGCAAGGGTCGTCACAGCACACCCCGTCCACGCACCAGCCGGACCGGCACGCCTCGCCCGACGCGCACGGCGACCCCAGCGCGAGCGAGTCGACCCGGACCAGGTCGAGTTGACTGCCGCCGTCGAGGGCGCGCCGGGCGACTGCGAGCATCAGCCCTTCGCCCGAGCGTGCGGCGCCGACCTCGCGCACCGACGAGGCCCCGTCGAGTCCTCTGATCGCCCGCAAGCCGCCGTCGGGGTCGACCCAGGACAGCGCCAGCCGGGCTTCCGCACCGGTCACGCACTGGAGGACCGGCGGCGTGCCGCCGATGAGCGTGGGCTCGAGACAATCGTGGACCGGCAACTCGACGCTGCCCGCAGCGACGAGCCCGGCGTCGGTCTCGGTCCAGGTGACCAGCGCGACCCCTCCGTCGACGCGCTGGAGCACCTGCCAGACCGAATCGTCTGCGCTCGTTCCCAGGCCCAGGACCGGAACCGCGGGCCCGAATGACGACACGGCGGGGAGCGGCAGGCCGCGCTGGACCACGGCGCCGAAGCGCTGGTCCTGCTCGTCCCAGACGACCAGCACGCCGCGTCCGGAGCTGGTGAGCCGGAGGCCGCCGACGGGCGCAGCGCGTCGCAGCACCACCGGCCGGGTCTCCGTGAAGCCGGTGGGCGACGCCGCGATCTGGACGAACTCGAGCGTTCCCCCATCGAGGCGGATCCGCAGGTAGCCGTCCTCCGCGAGCGCGAGCGAGGCTCCCGGGGGAATGGCCACCGACGGGCCGGGCTGACCGCTCGTCGAGAGGGTCGTGAGCGCCGAGGCGCTCCGGAGGACCCGCCCCCAGGGCACGAGGTCGACCGTCGTCCCTGGTGGGAACAGCGCCGGACTTCCGCCATCGAGCGCACCGAGGTCCCACACCGCGTGCACTCCGCCGCGCTCGAGCGAGAGCTCACACTGCACGACGCCGCCATCGCGTGCCGCGAGCTGCACCGAAGGCGTCAGATGAGTGACCGCGTCAGCGACCAACGGCACCCAGGGCCCCGTCGGCCGGGCGACGGCATCGGTCGACGCGCAGCCGACCTTGCAGCAGGGGCCATTCCAGCACTGGCCCGTCTTCGACCAGCAGGCCACGCCGGCGTCCGCGCCCGCCGCGAAGGCAGCCTCGTCACTGCAAGCGCCACCGTCGCCGAGGGTCGAGAGCGCGAGCGCGAGGCCCGCGCGGTCGACGGCGAGCGACATCATCTGGTCTCCCTGCCGGCCGAAGAACGCGACGCCGCCCGTGGTTCGCTGGGACATGGAGACGGGAAAGGGAATGGGCGTTCCCGCGGGCGTCCACAGTGAGTTGCGGGACATGAGCACCACCTCGCGCGGGGCGACCGACGCCGCGGTCCAGCTGCCCGAGTTGGCCTGCCCCGCCACGATGGCCCCTGGCGGAACCAGGATCTCGGCCAGCCCTTCCTGTCCGCCGTCCGGGGCGATCACCGTGATGTACGACGTCGTGGTGAATCCCCGCAGGTATCCCAGCGCGACGAAGCCTTCGTCGTCGGCGATGAAGTACACCCGGTCGGCGAACGGAGAGACGGTTCGCTGCCACTGCAGCGCCATGGCCTCGTCGACCTTCCGAACCGTTCCCGAACTCTCCTCGGCCAGCACGACCCAGCCACCGGGGTCGGCATCGAAGGCTTTCACCAGGCCGGTGGAAGGTCCCAGTCCCCAGCCGCCGTCTCCGGCGTCCCGAAGGACCGAGAGCGTCCCCCGGAGGTTGACCACGCAGCGCCCCGCCGGCTTGCACCCGGCACCGCGGGCGAACGGCGGCCCGAGGTCTTCCGCGCGACCTGACTGTCCGCCAGCTTCGGTGAGCCGTGCGATCAAAGCGCGGTCGGCGTTGAACACCACCAGGAACGAGCGGCCGTCGTGCGCGGTCGACACCGCTGAGGGCGCCGTCACCTCCACCGCGGTGGGGCCCTGCACGATCACGGTCTGAACGCTTTCCGCGCGAGCTGGAAGCGCGAGCACGACGGCGACGAGCGTCAGCGCGTGCGCACGCCGGCGGCGGCCCCACCAGACGAGGAGCCCCAGTGCTGGCCACACGCCCAGGGTCGTTCCGCAGCCGCACCGGGCAGGCGGTGGCGCGGCCCGGCAGCCCTCGTCGACGACGCCGTCGCAGTCGTTGTCGAGCCCGTCACAGCGGCCCTCGATCGGCTCGTAGTCGGCGGGGTAGCGCGACGCCGGGCATTCGGCCCACCCTGCGGCGGTGCAGTCCGTGGCAGCGTGAACGGCGCGGGCACAGACGCCGAGCTGCTTCTCACACAGCGTCGAAGGCAGGTCGAAGTCTGCCCCATCCGTTCTGCCGTCACAGTCGTTGTCCAGTCCGTCACACTGCGTCTCGACCGCCTGAAAGTCGGGCCCGTAGTCGGCGTCGGTGCAAGCGAGCCAACGCTCCGACGTGCAGACGCGAGCACGCGCACCCGCGCAGACGCCGAGCTGGAAGAAGCAGGGCGGCCCTGCACCGACGTCGTCGGTCCGGCCGTCGCAGTCGTTGTCCAGCCCGTCGCAGGACACCTCCTGCGCCTCGTACCGCGGGCCGTACTCGCTCCCGCAGGCGTCCCACCGGCCACCGCGGCAACGAACGGAGTCGTGCCGTGCCCCCGCGCAGACGCCCCGAGACAGCTCGCAGGCGGGCGTGGCCTCGAGCGTGTCGTCGGCATCGACCAGGCCATCACAGTCGTCGTCGCGCCCATTGCAGAGCTCGCCCGCCCCGGGCTTCGTGTCGAAGGAGCGGTCGTCGCAGTCCTCGCCGTTGACGACGAGGCCCACGGCAGACCGAGCGACGAAGGAGCACACCCAGCGCTGGGCCCCGCGAGCGCCGTACCCATCGCCGTCATCGTCGGGCCAGCGTGGCAGCGCAGCGGAGGCGGAGAAGCGCGTCGCCAGATCCGCGCCGGCCCCGAAGCCCACCGCTCTGGCGCGGGCACCTCCGAAGGTCGCGCGCGCGGCGGGGTGGCACGGGTCGAGCAGCTCCGGGCCGGTGTCGAACATCGCCCACGCGGCCAGGCCACCGTCGCTCCGGATCGACAGTGTGAACGGTGCGCTGACACCACCATCGTCGTCAGCCACCACCGGCGCACGAGACGCAAGCCCGCTCTCGAGAAGCGGCACCCACGGCCCGGGTCCACCATCGATGGCCGAGTACGAAACGCTCAGACTCGCTTCCGGCGAGGCGTACGCCAAGCCGGTCTGCACGCACGAGCCGCCACCGAAACTCCGGAACCCGGGCGGGAAGACCAGCGACTGGCTCAACCCGGAAGCCGGGTCGATGGGCACCTTGAACACGCGGACGTACGGGAAGCCCCCCACCGGATCGGAATCGGCGGCGCTGCAACCAGGCAACGCATACGGATCTCGACCACCGCTGCGGCGGAAGACGAACGACACGTCGTACGGGGGCCCACCGTCACGCAGGCCCGTGGGGAACAGCAGCGGCGCGGCCTCGCCCCCCAGCTGATGGTCTGCCTCGTACTCGTGCCGCAGGTGCCGGAACGTGACCGCGACTCCCGGGTCTGGCGTGAGCGTGAGGGTCGAGTTGCCCACAGGTACCGGCGGGACGAAGCGCCATTCCGTCCACCCCGGTTGCCCGACCGACAGCACCGAGGACACGGACGCTGCGCCGGTGCTCACCGTCAGGGTGACGTTGCCCGAGCTCTGCACCTCCTCGACGTAGAAGAGGAGCGCGTCGACCGAGATCGTCGTGCCCGCGGTGGTGATCGTCGCCGAAGGCTCCCCACCGGCGCCGACCTGGATGAACTCGGCGTAGGAACCGTCGGGCCGCGAGACGTTCCTCGGTGGGTACGGGGGCACGCCGATCAACCCGTCGGCCAGGGCCGCCGGCGCATGGAGGCACACCAACGTCGCCAGGATCCCCCCGATCCGCATTCATGCAGTCTACCCGGCGCGGCTCAGGTGCCACCGGCGCTCGAGCAGTGACTCGGCATTTCACTCCGCCATCACCACCATTTGAATCGCGCTACCGTGCAGCGCCATGAGCGAAGGCCTCGACTGGAAGGGAACGCCGCCGCAGGGCCCGCTGGCGGCAGCGATCGGCGCGCTGGGGCTGGAGCGCGGCAAGAGCCCGGCGCGCATCCGGGTGGTGCGCACCGCGAAGGCCGAGGTGCCGCCGGCGCCGCGCGGCCTCGAGCCCTGGGTGTGGGTCTGCGACGTGGAGCTCGGCGGCGGCCAGGTGCTGCAGGCGGTGGAGCGCGGTGCCCACGACGCCTGCACGCTCGCCTCACCGGCGGGCCGCGACCGGCTGGTGCGGCGGCTGCGCGAGCTGCTCTTCGAGGTGTCGGCGCCGACGATTCCCGCGGGCGTGGTGGCGAAGAGCCCGGTGACGCGGGCGCTGCTGGCGCAGGTGAGCCGCGCGGCGAAGACGTCGATGCCGGTGCTCATCACCGGCGAGACGGGCACCGGCAAGGAGGTCGCCGCGCGCCTCCTGCACCAGTGGAGCCCGCGGTCTCGCAAGACCTTCGTGCCCATCAACTGCGCCGCCATTCCCAACGAGCTGATGGAAGGCGAGCTCTTCGGGTACACCAAGGGCGCCTTCTCGGGCGCGGTGAAGGACTACGACGGCCTCATCCTCGCGGCGGAAGGCGGCACCGTCTTCCTCGACGAGATCGACGACACGCCCCACTCGCTGCAGGTGAAGCTGTTGCGCGTGCTGGAAGACCGGGTGGTCTCCCGCCTGGGCGAGAGCGTCTGGCACCAGGTCGACTTCCGGCTGGTGGCGGCGACCAACCGCGACCTGCGGGTGCTCATCGAGCAAGGCACCTTCGGGGCCGACCTCTTCGAGCGGCTCTCGGTGCTCTCGCTCGAGCTGCCGCCGCTGCGCGCGCGCCGCGAGGACATTCCCCACCTCGTCGAGCACTTCATCACCCAGTTCTACGCGCAGGAGACCACCGCCTCGCGCGGCCAGGTGCGCACCGTCACCGACGAGGCGATGGAGCTGCTCGTGCAGTGGCGCTGGCCGGGCAACATCCGCGAGCTGCGCAACGTCATCGCCTCGGCGCTGGTGCAGAAGACCGCCGGGGAGGAGCTCCTGCCGTCGGACCTCCCGCGGCGCCTCATCCGCCGCGAGGCGCCCCAGGTGGTCGGCGCGGTGGTGGACGTGGCCGAGGTCGCCCGGCGCGTGGCCGCGGGCACGATGAACCTGAAGCAGGAGCGCGAGGCGCTCGAGCGCGCGGCGCTGGAAGAGGCGCTGCGGCGCGCGGGCGGCAACGCAGCGGAGGCAGCGCGGCTGCTCGGCGAGGTGGGGCGCGGCAAGGCGCGCGACCCGGGTGGCACCGTGCGCACCATGATGGCGCGGCTGGGGCTCAAGACGCGCGGTGACGCGCGGTGAGCAACCGGCGTCCGCGCGCGGGCCGGGCGCTGGTGGGCGTGATGGACCATGCGGGCTGGGCGGTGCTGATCACGGTGCGCCCTCCCGGCGCCCTGCTCGACCGACGGCGCGTCGCTCTCACGGAAGCGGGCCTTCCGGTCATGCCCCACCACCACGAGGGCCAAAGGCTCGAGCTGGCGAAGGCCGTGGCCCTGGTCCGCCAGGTCGAGCGCTCGGCGCAGCGGTGCTCCGAGGCCGCACTCTCGACCCTTGCGGCGGAGCTCGGCGTCGAGCCGACGGGCATCGCGCTGCGCGTGTGCCCGCCGCTCCCCGGGACGGTGGAGGCGCGGATCCAGAACTACCGGGCGATGTGCGTGGCCGACTGGGTGATGTACCGCCGGGCCCTCGCCGCCGCGGCGACGGCGCGCGGCTGGGCGGTGCACTGGTACGAGCCCAAGCAGGCGCTCGACGAGGCCGACCGGGTGCTCGGTGGCACGCTGAAGCAGCACCTCGCCGCGGCCCGCGCGGAGGCCGGCGCGCCCTGGCAGAAGGACCATCAGCTGGCGATGGCCGCCGCGATCGCCGCCAGCAAGACACGACGAAGGCCGGCGACGCGGCGGTAGGCCTGCCGAGCCCGCCGGCGAGGCGAGGGGCCGAGCGTCAGGCCGACCAGCCGGTGTTTCCCCACCTGAGCTCTACCGCCGTCACGGGCGTCCTCATCCGGACAGACTGCCTTCTTGGAAGTTCCGAGACCAAGAGCGTCCTGTCTCCGGAAGAGAAGGCCGGTCCGGAAGGTGCGACGCGTCGGGAGCCTCGAATGAAACCTGTCCTGCTGGCAGTTGCGGCCGTGCTGGCTGCATGTGGCGGTTCGACGCCGCCGGTCTCGTCGATGGACTGCCCCGACGCCGGTCTGGCGATGGTGCCCGACACGGGTCCCACGCCCGACGCCGGAATGGACGCCGGCACCGACGCGGGAACGGCGCTCTTCCCCCGCTACCCCCGCGTGCGCAGCCACGGCGGCCTGGTGCAGACGCAGGTCCACCTGAGAGTGGCCATCGCCGCGGGAGATCCGCTCGCGGGCGCGCTCGAGACCTTCTCGCGGGACATCGTCACCAGCGCCTGGTGGGCCCAGGTCACCGCCGAGTACTGCGGCCCCAACGGCTGCATCGGTCCTGGAGCCTTCGACGGCACCGTCACCCTGCCTCCGGCCACCAGCTACTCGGAGGACGACGTCAGGGCGCTGATCGCCGCCGATCTCGCCAACCCCGCGGTGCGCGAACCGGACGCGCAGAGCAACTACCTGCTCTTCATTCCCGCGGGCGCGACCTTCACGCAGCCCTTCGGAGCGCCCTCGTGCAGCGGATACCACGCGTACCATTACTTCCTCACGCTCCAGTCGCGGGCGGGCGCGCCGGTGCGGGTCCCCTACTCCGTCATGCTCCGCTGCTCCGACTCCAGCACGCTCCGCACGCAGACCTTCCTCGCGTCGCACGAGCTCGTCGAGGCGGCGACCGACCCCTTCATGGATGGCTTCGTGGTCGACGACTCGGGCTGGGCCGCGACCCACGGCGCCGAGCTCGCCGACGTCTGCCTCTATTCAGGCACCACCACCGCGGGGCCCCATGAGGTGGAACGGGTGTACTCGGACCGTCGCGCGGCGCGTGGCCTCGACCCCTGTAGACTCGACTCCGACGGCGTCGACTTCACGACGGTGCCGGTCTCGGGACGAACGCTGATCGTGCTGCGCCCCGGAGAGGCGACGACGATCCCGCTCCGCAGCCGCAGCCTCGGCGCCGTCCCCGACTGGACGCTGCAGGCGCTCAGCCTGGATGCGCGGGTCCAGCTCTCGCTCTCGAGCACCACCACCAACGACGGGCAGGACCTGACGCTCACGGTGAGCGCAGCTGCGGCGCTCCCGGCGACCTTCCAGGTCCCGTTCATCCTCAGCTCGAAGAGCGGGGGCGTGACCCACGCCTGGCAAGGCGCGGTGGGCTCGCTCTACGAATGACGCGCGCGGCGCCGCAGCAGCGCGGCCGCGGCGAGGAGCACCAAGGTCCCCGGCGCCGCCGAGCAGCCGCCGCCCGCCGCCATGGTCCCGCTCTCGCGCCGCACGTGCACCACCTGCTCCGCGGTCTCGCCGTTCGCGCCGCGCGCCACCGCCACCACCGCGTTGGTGCCGTACAAGAGCCCCACGGAGACGCCGAAGCGGCCGCCCGGGTAGAGCGTCGCCTCGGTCCCGTTCACCAGCACGCTCGTCGGCGCGAAGCCGTCGACCACGCCGGCGACCGAGACGCTCGCGGTGTCCACCACGTCGCCTTCCTCGGGCGAGAGGATGCGCAGCCCGGTGCCCATCGAGCGGTCCATGGTGAAGCTCCACTGGGTCCGCGCGTCGGCCGACAGGCTCACCGGCGAGCGGTAGTCGGCGTAGCCGCCGAGGCGCGCCACCAGCACCCGCTCCGCGGGCACGTCGGTGAGCTCGATCGCGTAGGTGCCATCGGGCCCGGTGGTGGTGGACAGGAGCACCATGCCGGCGCCGTCCTGCAGCTCGACCTGCACGCCTTCGAGCGGCATCGCGCTGCCTTCGTCACCCGACGTCACCAGGCCTTCGAGGCCCGCTCGGAAGGTGAGCGGCACCGAGAGGGTGCCCACGTTGCCCGCGCCGTCGGTGGCGGAGAAGACGAGCGTGTTGGCGCCCGGCGCGAGGACCACGTCGACCGAGAAGTCGCCGCCGGTCTGCAGCGCCACCGCCTTCGCCACGCCGCCGTTCTGCGCCATCGTGAACGTCTTCACCCCGCTGCGGTCGTCGCTCGCGGTGCCGGTCACCGTGACCTTCGCCACGTCGAGCTTGGCGCCCGACTCCGGCGTCAGGAGGTCGATCTCCGGCTTCATGGTGTCCGCCACGCCCACCGGCGCGAGGCCCACGTTCACCGTCACCGTCTGGCCGGCGGTGAGCGCCTTGCTCACCGAGGCCGCGGTGTACCCGGTGGCCTCCGCGCTCAGCGTGTAGGTCGCCGCCGGGAGCACCACCGTGAAGGCCCCAGCGGCGTCGGTGGTGAGCACCTTGCCGCCGACCTTCACCGTGGCGCCGCTCACCGCCACCGAGACGTCGGTGGGCGCGGCCGCGTTGAGCTTGAAGACCTTGCCCTTGAAGGTGCCGGTGGTGACGGTCGGCGGAGGCGGCGGCTTGGGCGCGCACCCCGAGGTGCCGAACCCGGTCGCCGGCGAGCGCGACATCGCGCTCTCGGTGTTGGGCCCCCAGGAGCCGTCCTCGGCGAGCTTGCTGGAGTTGTTCTTGTTCCACAGGCGCTGGAACGCGAGCACCGAGCGCGCCGACTGGTCCGCCGCGCCGTTGTAGTCGAAGTGCACCCGGTCCGAGCTGCCCAGCCAGCGCCAGCCCTGGGCCTGGAGCTTCGGGATCCAGAACGAGTACGACGGCACGTCGAGCGCACGCCCCGACTGGTGGTTGCTCTTGCCGGGGGCGGCGGCGATCTGGATGCCGCACTGCCCCGCCTTCCACCACTTGTAGAGCAGGTACTGCTGGGCGACCGAGCGCCAGGCGCTGTTGATGGTGATGTTGGTGCCCGACGCGGCCACCGCCCGCTTCATCGCCGCGCTCGCCGGCGGGGCGAGGTACGGCTCCACGGGCGAGGTGATGCTGATGTTGGGCCCGGTGAAGTTCACCATCGTGTTGGGCGCGATGCAGTTCATCTCCGCGTACAGCTGCGCGGTCAGCCCGCGCACGATGGAGGTGTCGCAGCCGCCGGCGGCGCCCACGTTGAGGCCTTGCTCGAAGGAGCCGATGTCGTGGTCGACGTAGGCCGACTCGTGGTCGTCGACGGGGCCGCAGGCAGCGGCGAGCAGCAGGAAGGTGGCGAGGCTCTGGGTGCGCATGCGGCGCCTTTCGCGTGAAGAGGGCCCGACTGCCCCGCACCATCTGCCCGCGCCGCGGCCCGCGCACCTGTCAACGGGAGGAGACGTCGCGAGGCGGTGACGGCAACTGGAGTTGTCACCCCGCACACCCAGGCGCGGCGCCTTGTTAGAGGGGGGCCATGTCCGATCGACACGTCGCGGTGACTGGAGCTTCCCGAGGCATCGGCCGCGCCATCGCGCTGCGCTTCCTGCGCGAGGGCTGGCACGTCTGGGCCCTGGTGCGCAAACCCGAAGCCGCCATCGAGGTGCCGCCCGCCCAGCGCAGCCTGCTGCACCCGGTGCGCTTCGACGCCGAGTCGAGCCCCACCGTGGAGGCCGCCGCGCAGACCGTGCTCCAGGGCGCAGGCCGCCTCGAGGCCCTGGTCAACAACGCGGGCATCGCCATCTCCGCGCCGCTCGCGAAGACCTCCGACGCCGACTTCGCCAAGGTGATGCAGGTCAACGTCACCGCGCCGTGGCAGCTGTGCCGCGCGGTCATCCCCGCGATGGTGAAGTCCGGCGGCGGCCGGGTGGTGAACGTGGCCTCGACCGCCGCGCTCAAGGGCTTCCGGTACACCTCGGCCTACTGCGCCTCGAAGCACGCGCTGCTTGGGCTCACCCGCGCGCTGGCGCACGAGCTGGCGGCCAAGAACGTCACCGTGAACGCGGTGTGCCCCGGGTGGACCGACACCGACATGCTCTCGAACTCGGTGGGCAACATCGTCAAGGCCACCGGCCGCAGCACCGACGACGCCCGCGCCGAGCTCGCCAAGATGACGCCCCAGGGGCGCTTCGTCACCGCCGAGGAGGTCGCCGAGCTCACCTGGTTCCTCGCCGCCAACGACGCCGCGAAGAGCATCACCGGCGCCGCCTACAGCATCGACGGCGGCGAGACGCTCTGACTTTCGCTACAAGGCCCACCCCATGAGATTCCTCGTCCTCGTCTGCACCCTGTCCGCGCTCGCGTTCCTCGGCTGTGACTCGTCCCCGTCGGGCAGCTCGGGCGGCGGCAAGGGCGGTGGCTCCGGCAGCACCGGGGGCGGCTCGGGGAGCACCGGCGGCGGCTCCGGCAGCACCGGCGGCGGCTCCGGCAGCACCGGCGGTG
>JAIBBQ010000019.1 GCA_019694595.1 Myxococcaceae bacterium | reverse complement strand
GCCGGCGCCTCCCGCCTTGCTCCCTCCGGACGCCCCCTGCGAGCCCGCCGACAGGTGCGCACCGCCCCCGCCCGCGGAGCCCGCGCTCGCGGCCGTGTCGGCGGCGCCGGCTCCCCCACCCTGGGTCCGAGGGAAAGCGGTCGCGCCGCGGTACCGGCACTGGCCCGCCTGACCTTCTCCGGCGCCCGGCGAATCGGTGCCTGCGTTGCCCCCGCTGAAGCCGCGCCCCGACGCGTCGATGCGGCCGCGGACGGTCACCGGCCCCCGGGACAGGAAGGCGAGCACCCCGCCGTGCCCAGCGGCACAGTCCCACGGCTCGGTCGTCAGGCCGGCGTCGGCCTCCACCACCACCGACGCGTACTGCGGCACCCGCTGGGCGATCACCTGCAGCCGCTCCGCGTCGTACGTGCCGGCCAGGGGCCGCGCGAGCACGAGCTGCCGCGGGCCGATCTCCGCCACCTCCGCCAGCTCCGACTGGCCCACGAGGTCGCCGGCGTCGAGCTCCACCAGTCCGCCGTCGCGCTTCAGCAGCTGCACCGCGACCACCAGCACCTTGTCTCCGGGGCGGATGATGGAGAGCGGACTGCCGTCGAGGCGGAGCGTCGAGGTCCCCGCGGCGTAGACCCCCGGCTCGAGCCCGAACACCCGGCCGTCGGGGTCGTTGCGGCCGACGCAGGTCTCCGCGGTGAGCACCAGGTCCTGGCGCACCACGCACTCGCCATCGCGGCCATCGCCGTAGCTGAAGCCCAGGCCGGTCACGGTGAGCGCGCCGGTCCCCTCCACGCGGTCGGCTGCCGAGCTGCCGCGCGCCAGGAGCGCCTCGTCACTCGACGACCACCGCGCCACGTCGTCTGCGCTGGTGAGCACGCAGCGGCCCGCCGAGCACTCGTGCGACGAGCAGTCGGTCGCCGCCGCGCAGGCCTGCCCGGGCTGGCACGCCGAACACCCGCCGCCACAGTCGACGTCGGTCTCTTTGCCGTTGCGCACGTGATCGCTGCACGCCGGCACCGCGCAGGCGTGCTCCGCGCAGACGCCCGACCCGCAGTCGCTCTCCCGCCGGCACTGCAGTCCGTCGGCGCACGCCGGACACGCCCCACCGCAGTCCACGTCGGTCTCGTTGGCGTTGCGCAGGTGGTCGCCGCAGGTGACCCCCGGCCCATCGCAGACGCCCGCGCTGCACGCACCCGACAGGCAGTCCGAGAAGGCCTGGCAGGGCTGGCCACCGCCGCACGGGCCGCAGGCGCCACCCCCGCAGTCGATGTCGGTCTCGTTGCCAGAGAGCACCCGGTCGCTGCAGGTCGCGAGCTGGCAGCCCCCGTCCGGGATCGGCAGGCAGGCCTCGCACACGCCCTGGACACAGAGCTCCGACGCCGCGCACCGGCCATCGACGTCGCACGGGAACCTGGCGTTCCCGGGCAGCTGGGCGCAGCGGCACCCGCTGACGAGGCACGCGGCGACGGCGATCAGCCAGAGGGGCGCGCGGATCACCCCGGGGACCCTACCCCATGCCCTAGACTCCCAGGCGATGAAGGCCACCGGCGACCCTGATCTCCTGATCGGCCGAGAGCTGGGCGACTACACGGTGCTCGCCCGGCTCGGCGAAGGCGGCATGGGCGTCATCTACGAAGGTGAGCAGCGCCTCATCCACAAGAAGGTGGCGATCAAGGTCCTCAACGCCGAGCTCTCGCAGTCGATGGACGAGGTGCGCCGGTTGCTGGACGAGGCGCGCGCGGTCAACGCCATCGGGCACCGAGGCATCGTCGACATCTTCAGCGCGGGGACGCTGCCCGAAGGCGCGCCGTACCTGGTCATGGAGCTGCTCGCGGGCCAGTCGCTCGAGGCCCGCCTCAAGGCCCAGGGCCCGCTGCCGGTGCTCGAGGCGCTGGAACTGATGATCGAGATCCTCGATGCGCTGGGCGCGGCGCACGCCGTGGGCATCGTGCACCGCGATCTCAAGCCGTCGAACGTGATGGTGGTCACGCCGGCCCACGGCGCCGCGTACACCAAGCTGCTCGACTTCGGCCTCGCCAAGCGCCACGCCACCAGGCCCGACGACAACCTCACCCGCGCCGGCTCGGTGATGGGGACCCCCACGTACATGGCGCCCGAGCAGTGCCGGGCCGAGCCCTGCGTGCCGCAGACCGATCTCTACGCGGCGGGCGTCATGCTCTTCGAGCTGATCAGCGGCCGCGCCCCGTTCCAGGCCGAGAACCTGTTCGACCTCATGGCGCTGCACGTGAAGGGAGCTCGACCGTCGCTGCGGGCGTCGGTCGGCGCCGTCCCCCCAGAGCTCGACGCCCTGGTGCGGTCCATGATGGCCAAGGTCCCGGCCGAGCGCCCGTCGTCGGCCGCGCAGGTGCGCGACGCGCTGATCGCCATCCGCGACCGGCTGAGGGCGGCCCCCGTCCGTCCCCAGCCGCGACCAGGCCGGCCGGCGATGCCCCTGCTGCTGGCGGGGGCCGTCGCCCTGGCAGTCGTGGTCGGCGGCGTGCTCTGGCTTCGCTCCCCGACGCCCGCGCCCGCCGCCACCACGCCCGTGGCGAGCCCTCCGGAGCTCCCGGAGGCGCCCGTCGTCTCGCCTCCCGCGGTGGTGAACACCCCCGAGGTGGTCGCGCCCGTGGTCGCCCACCCGCCGCCCGCCGGGACCCGGCCCGTCGCCGCGAACGGCCGCGCCGAGCTGCTCGCGCGCATCGAGCGGCACCTCCAGACCCTCAACGAGCGGGCGACGCGGGGGGAACGGGTCGACCCCCTGGCGAGGACTTCGCTCTCGGCGCTCAAGGGCCAGGTCGCCGACCCCCACGTCACCACCGCCGAGCTGCGCGAAGACCTGCGGTCGCTGGAAAAGACGTACCGGCTTTCGCCGTGACCGGCGCGGGCGCGACGGCCTACCATCGCCGCCGTGCTCCTCGCGGCGCTGCTCGCCACCTCGCTGTCGTCGGCACCGGCCCCCGCGCTGGTGGTGACCCGCCGCGAAGGGGCGAGCGCCGAAGAGGCGGCCGAGCTGGTCGCGCGGATCCACGCCCAGCTCGTCGGCGGCGGGCTCGGCCCGCTGATGCCGCTGGAGGAGGCACGCCAGCGCCTCGAGCGGGTGTCGATCTCCGACCCCGCGGCGTGCGAGGGGCGCCACGACTGTGCCGTCGACCTGGGTCAGCTCCTCGATGCCCCGGTCATCATCGCACTCGAGCTGGGCGCGCTCCGGCGGGTGTGGGCGGTGCACCTGGAGGTCTTCAGCGTGACGGACTCCAAGAGCCTGGTGACGCTCGACCAGGCCATTGCCCGGAGAGGCGACGGCCGCCTCCAGGACCTGGGGCCGTTGATCGACCGGGCGAACGAGGCGCTCCGCACCGCGGGCGCTGCGCGATCCGACGTCCCGCTCCGCAGTGGCGACCGGCTCAACCCCGCGCTCCACCTGTCCGCGGTCACCACCCAGGCCTTCTATGGGCTCAAGCGGCGCAGCGTCGGGCTGGTGACCACCGGCCTCGCTGTCTCCGCAGCCGCCGCAGCGGTGGCATTCCTGGTGGTGGGCAAGAACCAGCAGGCCGCGCTGGCCCCGGCCACGCTCCCCGACGGAACGGTGCTGCTCGGGCTCCCCCGCGAACGGGCCCGCGCCCAGGCGGACGCGGCGAACCTGAGCTTCACGCTCGCGCTGTCCACCGGGCTGCTCAGCGGTGCGCTCGCGGTGGTGAGCGCCTGGCTGTTCACCACCGAAGACCTCCCCCGCGAAGACTGACGCCTGAGCGGGCGGCGCCCTGGCTGGCCACCGGACCGGCAGCCGGTTATTGAGCCGCCCCATGAACAACGTCACCTTGACCTACTTCGAGCCGTCGACCAGCCGCGGCGAAGAATGCCGCCTCGCGCTCACCCTCGCCGGCGTGCCCTTCAAGGACGAGCGGCTCACCGGCGAGCAGTGGGCCGCGCGCAAGGCGAGCACGCCGTTCGGCGCCCTGCCCGTGCTCACCGTCGAAGGCCACCCGCCGCTGGCGCAGACCAACGCCATCCTCCGGCTGATCGGCAGCCTCCACGGGCTGCACCCGACCGACCCGTACGAGGCGGCGCGCCACGAAGCGGTGATGGGCGCGGTGGAAGACTTCCGCGGGCGCTTCAGCCCCACCAACCGCATCAAGGACCCGGTGGAGAAGCAGGCGGCGCGCGAGGAGTTCGCCCGCACCTACCTTCCCGACTGGTGCGCGCGCGTCGAGAAGCAGCTGCGCGGCCCCTTCGTCGGCGGCGCCGAGATCAACGTCGCCGACCTCAAGCTCTTCGTGCTCCTCACCCCGTTCCTCAAGGGCTCGATGGACCACGTCGCCCCGGGCGCCTTCAGCCCCTTCCCCGCGCTGCTCAAGCAGGTGGAAGCCGTGAAGACGCACCCGCGCATCGCCGCCTGGTACGCCCGCTGACGAGGCGCCCCGCGCGCTTCAGCCGCCGAGCAGCCGCTCCACCGCGGCGCGGCTCTGGTTGCCCACCACCTGTCCCGCGACCTGGCCGCCGCGGAAGACCAGCAGCGTCGGCAGCGCGCGCACGCCGAAGCGCTGCGCCGTGGCCTGCTGCTCGTCGACGTCGACGCTGAGCACCTGCAGGCCGGGGCGGTCCTTCGCCACCGCTTCCAGGGTCGGCTGCAGCGCACGGCACGGCGGGCACCACGCCGCGGTGAACTTGACCAGCACCAGGGGCGCCGAGGCGACCTCGGCGTCGAAGGTGGCGTCATCGACCTCGCGCAGCTGGGAGCGGAGGCTGGGGGGAACGGCGTGGGTCATGGGGGCGGGTTCCTGACTGCGGGTGGTGCCCGTCAGTGCCTTTGTCCCCGTCGAGTGTGTCAGCGGCGTGCAGCGCTTCCCGCAGCCGGTGCCGCGCGCGCTTGAGCCGGCCCCGCACCGCGTCGTGAGACAGCGCGAAGCGCTCCGCGAGTTCGACCCCGTCGAAGCCTTCCGCCGCCAGCAGGAAGAGGAGCCGGTCGAGCCGGGGCAGCGCCATCAGCGCCGACTCGAGCGCCGCGCCGAGCTCCCGCCGCTCCGCGAGCGCCTCGGGGCCGTCGCAGCCGCAGGGCGCGTCCTCGAGCGGCTCCGCCGTGCCCACCCGCCGGTTGAGGCGCTGGCAGGTCCGCGACACCAGGGTCGACAGCCAGGCCAGCGGGTCGCCGTCACCGCGAATGCCGGTCATCGCCGTGCTCGCGGTGAGCAGCGCTTGCTGCACCGCGTCCTCCGCGTCGGCGGGGAGGTGGCACCGCCGGCGCGCCACCGCGAGCAGCCGGTCGCCCCAGGCGCGCGCCAGGGCATCGAGCGCGGCGAGGTCGCCCGCCTGCATCAGCGCGAGCAGGGACTGGGCAGACGGCGTCGGGGTCCGCGCGGGCATCGCGGGGAGTGCCTCCGAGCGGCGCGAGTGTGTCAAACGCCCCGTCGATTCTTCGCCGCCGCGCACGCCCTGGCCTAACGGCCGGGGGCGCCGGATGCACGCGCGAGGCGTGCGCCCCTGCCCCGGCCCTGGCACATTGCGCCGCATGTTCGCGCTCACCGTCGTCTTGCTGGCTGCCGCACCTTCCCCCGCCGAGGTGCAGATGGCCCAGGGCTTCGCCCAGTACTACGACAGCCTGGTCGGGTACCGGCAGCAGGCCGACGAGGCGATGAAGGCCAAGGACTGGCAGCGCGCCCGCGGCTACTTCCTCCAGCTGGGCAACGCGGTCGACGCGGCGCTCAAGCGCATCGAGCAGGCGCAGAGCGCGGGCGCGTGGAACGCCGGCCTCACCTTCAAGACCAAGGACGGCACCTTCAAGAGCGACCAGTTCACCGGCGCGCTCGCCAAGCTCAAGGCCGACGGCGAGAAGAAGATCAAGCTCGCGGACGCCGCGGCCAAGGACCCCAAGCAACAGCCGCCGATGACCGCGGAGCAGACCGCGCAGGTGCAACAGCAGCTCGCCAAGTACCTCGACGCGCTCGACCAGATCGAAGGCGAAGCGAAGGCGGCGCTCGACGCCAAGGACGTGGTGAAGGCCGTCACCCGGCTCCGGCAGATCGACAGTTCCTGCGGCGCGCTGCTCGGCAGCCTCGCCGAGCAGAAGGCCAAGGGCACCCTCAAGGACACCCTGGTCATCCAGGCCAAGGCCAGGAAGCTCAAGGTGCAGGAACTCCCGGCGCTGCTCACCAAGCTCCAGGCGAGCGCCCAGAAGCGCCTCAAGGACAACGAGAAGGCATACCGCGCCGAGCTCGATCGCCAGGCCGCCGAGAAGAAGGCCCAGGCCCAGGCGCGCGCCGACGCGCGGGTCGCGGCCAAGAGCGCAGGCAAGCGCCCCGGGGCCGCTGCGGGAGGCCAGCGACCGGGGGCAGCGGCGCCGGCCGACGACGCTCAGGCGCCGGTGGCGGCCGCGCCCGTCGACTACTACGCGGCGGCGACCTTCGCCTTCGGGCGCTGCAGCTTCGGCCACTG
The DNA here is from genome assembly GCA_019694595.1 of Myxococcaceae bacterium. Lineage (GTDB taxonomy): Bacteria > Myxococcota > Myxococcia > Myxococcales > Myxococcaceae > JAIBBQ01. The sequence goes on along the minus strand of JAIBBQ010000019.1, from coordinate 50,718 downwards.
CGCCACCGACGGCTGGGAGAACGACTCCTCGAGCACGCGCTGCAACTTCGGCAAGTGCTTCCAGGACGGCTGGGTCACCACCCAGCGCGACGGCCAGGTGAGCGACACCCGCTGCAACTTCGGCAACTGCCTGAAGGACGGGTGGACCACCACCCACCCCGACGGCACCACCAGCGACACCCGCTGCAACTTCGGCAACTGCGCGACCGACGGCTGGTCGACCACCTACCCCGACGGCAGCTCGTCGGACACGCGCTGCAACTTCGGCGCGTGCATGACCGACGGGTGGTCCACCTCGATGCCCAACGGCGGCGCCATCGAGTGCCGCTGCAGCTTCGGCAACTGCCTCACCGACGGCGCGGAGTGCAACTAGCAGGGTGCTGAAAATCCCCGGACCGAGCCCGAACGCCGAGGTCCAAGCCGCGCAAGGAAGCGCCCCGCAGGAGTACTTGTCGGTACTTCCAGGGGCGATGACGCTGCCCGGCGCCGGACATTCGGCGTTTCCGGCGACGGGAGTGGGATTTTCAGCACCCTGCTAGCCGTCAGGGGTCGTCGGCCGTGAGCGCGTGCGTCGCCGCGAGGCTCGCCGCGCGCGCCCCGGGCACGCAGGTGCCCATGGCGCACACGGTGCCTGCCGAGCAGTCGTCGCTCACCGCGCAGGTCCCCACGCAGACGTTGGCCACGCAGGTCTGCCCGGCGCCGCAGCCCGCCGCAGGACAGGGCACCGGCTCGAACTCCAGGATGAGCTCGGGGCGATGGTCGGCCGCCTCCCGCGACGCGAAGCCGAGCCCGTCGGAGGTGTCGGTCGCCACCTGCAGCGAGAGCGACTCCACGTCCTTCGCCGTCGCGGTGCAGTCGAGCTCGAGCCAGTGATCCTGCGGCACCCCCTGCACCACGCGGGGCGACATCGTGGTGCGCAGCCCGAACGTCGGCAGGCGCTCGTAGGTCAGCGCGCTCTCCGACCAGAAGTTGGGGGCCGCCTCGGCGAACGGGAGGATCGACACCCGGCCGACGCTGGCGTTGGTCACCCACAGCCGCAGCGTGGCGCGGGTGACGGTGCGGCCGTTCCGCGCGGCGGCCACCGGGAAGCGCACGAAGCCGAGCCGCTGATCGAGCCCCGAGTTGTGGTCCGCGAACACCACGCCCTCGCTCCCGAAGTTGGTGGACGCCTGGGTCTGCACCGCCGAGGCGTCGGCGTCGGCGACGACCACCGCGCCCAGCCCGGCCGCCGGAGTGGCGGGCGACGGCAGCGAGGTGATCACCAGCTGGGGCGCGGTGGCGGCGCCGCTCTCGCGCGAGGCGAAGGCCACGGCGTCCTCGGAGCGCGCGCGCAGCTGCAGGTCGAGCACCCCGCCGGCGATCACCTGGTTGGTCATCGAGATCTCCACCCAGGTCGACGGCAGCACCGCCCCCACCGTGGCGATGGGGAACGGCGCTTCCCTGGGCATCGCCGTGCTCCCTTCGCTCCAGTTCGGGTTGCGCGACAGGTTCACCGAGGCGCCGGTGGTGCTCCCGTTGACCACGAAGAGCCGCAGCACCGCCTTCTGCACCACGCCGACGTTGCCCACCTTGAAGTGCACGAAGGCGTCGCGGTGCCAGCCCGCGCCGGAGTCGGCGCCGAACGACGCTTCCCGCCCCACGTTCGCCGCGCCGGCGCGGCTGTCGAGCGTGGTGTCGGCGGTCGCGGTGAGCGTGACCGTGGTCTGCGCCGCGGCGGACAGCGGGGCCAGGGCGAGCAGCGAGAGCAGCAACGCGGAAGGATTCGAGCTCATGGTCGTTCCTCGGGCGCTCACGGGCAGGGCCTGGTGGAGAGGATCAGCGGCGGGTTCGGCGCCTGGGTGAAGTCGAAGGCCCCCATGAGGCTGCCGGCGACCGCGTCGCGGTTGCGGCTGTCCTTGAGCGCCAGCCGCGGCAACCCGTAGAGGTCCTCGATGAAGCGCGGAATCGACGCCTGCTCGGTGCGCGTCTTGAAGACGAAGCCGGGTCGCGCGTACGGCGAGACGACGATGAGCGGCACCCGGAAGCCGGTGTTGAAGTGGTCGCCGTTGGGGCACGCCGCGCCGGTGGTCGGCGTCACCGAGTCGTACCAGCCGCCGTAGTCGTCCCAGGTGAGGAAGACCGCGGTCTGCGCCCAGTGCGGCCCCTTCATGATCGTGTTGAGCAGGCGCACCGAGTAGTTCTCGCCGGGGCACACGTCCTGGTTGGGGTGCTCGCTGTCCTCGCCGAGGTGGGCGAAGATCACGTTCGGCTGGTCGGCGCTCGCGAGGTCCACGAGCAGCTGTTCCTCGCTGCGCATGTGCACCGCGCGGTCCGCCGCGGTGGCGAGCTTCTTCACGTGATCGAGGCTGTGCCGGCCGTACTCCGCCCAGGTCACGCCGGGCGGCAGGGCTTCCACCACGGTCGGCGTGTCGGTGCAGTCGCTCGCCTCTTCCTTGATCGCGCAGGTCTTGGCGTCGTACCGGGTGGCGGTGCAGCGGCCCGCGGGCTGCACGCACGAGCTGCAGGGGCCCAGCGACGGGTCGCACTTCGACGGCTCGCCGCACGTCGGGTTGCTCGCCCACGGCGAGAAGCCCACCACCGACGCGAAGTGGCCGGGGAAGCTCGGGCCCGCAGTGGTGGCGAAGAAGTGATCCGCCAGGGTGAAGTGGCGCGCGTACTGCCAGTAGTTGGGGATCTGCGTCTCGGTGAAGCGCGCGTACGCCAGGTAGTCGTCCTGACCGGACTCCGGGTCGGTCACCGTGCCGCTCACCAGGTCGAAGCCGTTCATGCGGCCCTTGTTCCAGGACTTCGACGCACAGCTGTGGCCGTGGCAGAGGTCGCGGGGCAGCGGCCCGGTGGGCGCGATGGGGCGGGTGATGACCCGGCCGTCGTGCAGCTTCGCGGTCAGGCTCGAGGTCGCCCCCGGGAACCCGGTGAAGTAGTTGTCGAAGGTGTGGTTCTCCTTGATGAGCACCACCACGTACTTGATGGGCGCCGTGGTCGCCGCCCCCTCCACCTGCCCCTGCTGCTCCGGCGCCGCGACCTCCGCGCACCCCCAGAGCCCGAGCGCCACGACGCAGAGCGCCAGACATTTCCCGTTCATGATCCACCTCGTGCCGTTCGACGACGCCATGGTGCATTGACGGCAGGAGGCCGGCGGAGTCGTGGGCTCGAACTGTCCACCCAGTTGCAGGCGTCCTCTCCGGGCGGACACCGGGCGGCGCCTCACCGGACGACCCTCAACCAGAATCGGACCTTGGCCGACCACCCTGGCAAGCTCCGGTGCATGCCCGTGCCGCCGGAATTCGACCGCGCGTCGAAGGATTTCTACGCCTTCCTCGTCGAGGCCCGCGACGTGGCCATGCTGCAGACCACCCACCAGTCGTACACGATGACCCAGGGCGTGCTGCAGGCCTTCCGGCGGCGGCTGTCCTTCGCCCAGGCCATCGAGTTCGCCAACGCGCTGCCGCTCCTGCTCCGGGCGCTCTTCGTCACCGACTGGAACACCGCCGAGCCCACGCGGGCCTTCGAGTCGGTGGAAGCGATGACCCGCGAGGTCCAGGCCCTGCGCTCAGGTCACAACCTCTCGCCCGACGACGCCATCGCCTGCGTGGCCACCGCGCTCCGGCGCCACCTCTACGAGCCCGACCTCGAAGACGTGCTGCGGCGGCTGCCGCCCGGAGCGGCCGCCTTCTGGGCCCCCAAGGCACCCTAGGGCCGGGTCGTCGAGCACCCAGCCAGGCCTGCCTACCCTTCTCCACACCGCGCCTTTGAATATGCGCGCGACGCGCACGTCACGGCGCCCGCACCACCACGCCTTCGGTACACTTGGGCCACCGCCTGGGGGTCTTTCGTGAACGCGCTCACGGTCTGCCTGCTGCTCGCCGCCGATCCTCGCTTTCTCGGGGGTGCCCCACCGACGCCGCTGAACGTGCCGGCGCAGGTCGACCCGACGCCGTCGGTCCAGGCGTGCACCGTGGAGACGCTGCGCCACTCCTCGGCCTGCGTCTTCGACGCCAAGCCCTTCCAGCCCGACGGCCAGGACGCCCGGAAGAAGCAGGGCCGCGACAACCTCGCGCTCGCCGAGTCGCTCGGCCGCGCGGTGTGCCAGGAGCGGATCGTCCCCGCCGACGTGGAGCTCAAGGAAAAGACGCGCCGGGCGACCGCGTGTCTCGACGGCACCCGCCGTGCGGCCGCCACCTGCGGGCTCGACGGCCTCGAGGCCCTCCTCGACGCCGAAGGCCGCTTCGGGCCCCGCTCCCGCGACTGCTACCAGGCGATCGCCGCGGCGCTGCAGCTCGCCGACGTGCCGCCCGAGGTGAAGAGCGACGCCAAGGCGCCGCCGGGCGGGCCCGCGACCCAGAAGACCAACCAGCCGCTCAAGATCTGAAGCACCCGAAGGGGGAGCACCACGTGAAGAGACTCGTGCTGATGATGGGCAGCGCCGGCGTGCTGTTCGCCTGCGCCACCGCCAAGCCCAAGGAGACCATGCCCGCGGAGGAAGCCTTCGCCCCGCCCCCCAAGGCGGCGCCGGTCGCCGCCGACCCCAAGGCGACGCTGGGCACGCCCAAGGAATGGGCCCTGCAGTACCGGCGCGACCTCGACTGCGAGCAGGCCGCGCGCGACCTCATCCCCGTCTACGGGCGCGAGGCCGGGTGGACGTACGTGAAGGCCTGCGTCACCAAGGGCGGCTTCACCCAGCTCAAGACGCTCTGCACCTACTGGACCGACGAGCTCAAGACGCGCCCCGAGGCCGGGTCGATCATCGCCGAGGTCATCGGCGCCCGCGGCGCGCACCTGATGACCGACCTCGCCCTGGTCCAGGAGCAGCGCATCCCCCTCTTCGACCTCGCCTCCGCGCTCAAGCAACCGTCGGCCTTCAAGGGCCGCTACCTCGTGGTGCTGGGCAAGGTGGGCGACCTCAAGGAGCGCGGCGGCCGCACCGAGGTCACGCTCCAGGAGCAGGCCCGGTCGAGCGAGGTCTCCCGGGTGGTCGGCAAGGACGCCTACGGCACGGTGAGCAACTCCTCCAGCAAGGGCTCGGTCTCCTGGCAGTCGCGCGACTCCATCGTCGGCTCCGGCTCGGCGTCGGGCAGCTCCTCGAGCCAGCGCTCCTCGGTCAGCGGCAAGATGGAGCAGCGGGTCACCGACACCTTCGACGAGACCGGGCAGGTCATCATCGCCAAGCTGAAGCAGCCCGACCCCTTCCTGCGCGCGGAGCAGAACATGGTCTTCCTGGTGCGCTTCGACGGCACCGCGGTCGCCGACGCCGAGACCACCAACGAAGGCGAGGAGCCCAAGCGCACCGCCCTGGTGACGCTCGTCTCGTACCACGGGCTCTGAAGGCCGACGCCGGGGCGCGGGCAGCCGGTTGGATCGCCCGCCTGGGCTGCGGCACCAGAAGGTCGAGGAGCACGCCATGCGACTTCCCGCCGTCGCCGTCACCGGTGTCTTGCTCGCCGGGTGTCTGACCCACATGCCGGTGGCCGCCGAGAAGCGGCACCTGAAGATTCACTGGGCCGCCTCCTTCGACGAGGCGCGCGCCAGCGCCAGCGCCCAGCACAAGCCGGTGCTGCTGTGCCTGGTGGCGGGGAAGATCGACGGGCTCTGTTGAATCGGCGGTGCTGCGCTCCGGTTCGGAGCGCTCTCGGACGACGCGGTGATCTCGATGGTGAACGAGCACTTCGTTCCCGTCTGGGTGAACGTGCGCGAGCAGCCGCTGCCCGAGTTCCCCGCGCGCGCCGAGGTGCTCCTGGGCACCACGCTCGACGACCGCCAGCACGTCGAGAACCTCCTCAGCCAGGGCTTCTTCCTGCGCAGCCTGGTGCTGGCGCCGGAGGATCTCCGGCTGCTCAACCCCCAGGCCGCCACCGTGGCCGCCTCCGCGAGCACCTTCTCGCAGCACGGCCACTTCGCCTATGCCCAGACCGCGAAGGACGACTACCTCCCCATGCTCGGCCGCGCCCTCGAGGCCTACCGGGCCCCACCGCCATGACCATCTTCCACCTGGTGCGCGCCGCCGACTTCGCAGGGCTCAACGACGGCGGCCACTACGCGCCCGCCTCGCTGCGCACCGAAGGCTTCGTCCACGCCTGCGGCACCGGCGAGGTCGCCACCGAGGTGGCCAACGCCTACTTCCCCCGCCACGGTGGCCCGGTGCTGGCGCTGGAGCTCGCCACCGACGGGCTCGACGTGCGCTGGGAAGCCCCGGCGCCCCCCGACGGCAGGCCTCGGGCCCACCACACCCCGGGTCGAACCTTCCCCCATGTGTACGGGGTGATCCCGCTGACCTCGGTGGTGGCGCACGCCTGGCTCCTCGACACGCACAGTGGTTGGCAGTGGCCGTCGAGGTGGACAGCCGGCCCACCTCGGTAGCGCGGTTGCGCTTGCGCCTCGCGCACGGCGCTTCCACACTTGCGGGCCTCGTGTCGGCCTCGGCGAAAATCCTGCTGATCGACGACGCGGCGTTCGCCAACCAGTTCCTGCAGAACCTGCTGGTCGAGGCGAACTCCACCTACATCATGGAGTGGCGCGAGACCTGGCAGGCGGGCCTCGAGGCCCTGCTGTCCAACCAGTACGAGCTCTGCCTGCTCGACTACCAGCTCGGCCCCCTGAGCGGCATCGACCTGCTCACCGCCGCGATGGCGCGCGGCTGCCGCACGCCGGTGGTGATGCTCACCGGCCAGGGAGACAAGCAGCTCGACGCCGCGGCGCTCCAGGCCGGCGCCGCCGACTACCTGGAGAAAGGCTCCTTCTCCGCGGAGTCCTTCGACCGCATCATTCGCTACAACATCGAGCGCGCGCGCACGCTGGAACGGCTGCGCGAGAGCGAGGAGCGGTACGCGCTCGCCAGCCGCGGCGCCAACGACGGCATCTGGGACTGGAAGGTCGGCGGGCCCGCGGTCTACCTCTCGCCCCGGTTCAAGGAGATCGTCGGCCTCGCCGAGGACGAGCTCGACGGCACCCTCGAGGCGTGGCTCGGCCGCGTGCACCCCGAAGACGTGTCGCGCTTCCGCTTCGCGCTCGACGCCCTGGTGAGCGGCGCGCTCGGCCACCTGGAACACGAGCACCGGCTGCAGCACTTCGACGGCACCTGGCTGCACGTGCTGGTGCGCGGGCAGGCGAGCCGCGATGCCAACGGCGTCGCCACCCGGGTGGCCGGCTCGCTGACCGACGTCACCCGGGCGCGCAGCCAGGACCCGCTGACCGGCCTGCCCAACCGCGTGCTGTACCGCGACCGCGTCGAGCGCTCGCTCATGCGCGCGCGGCGCACGCCGGGGCACAACTTCGCGGTGCTCTTCATCGACCTCGACCGCTTCAAGATCATCAACGACAGCCTCGGACACAGCGCGGGCGACGAGCTGCTGGTGCAGATCGCCCGGCGCCTCGAGAGCTGCGTCCGCGGCAACGACACCGTGGCCCGCCTGGGCGGCGACGAGTTCGTCATGCTGCTGGAAGACGCCCGCGAGCCCGACGGCGCGGTCCGGGTGGCGACCCGCGTGCTCGAGGAGCTCGCCCTGCCCTTCAAGCTCGAAGGCCGCGAGGTCTTCACCGGCGGCAGCATCGGCATCGCGGTGTCTGGCCCGCAGTACCAGCGCCCGGAAGAGCTGCTGCGCGACGCCGACACCGCGATGTACCGCGCCAAGGCCCAGGGCAAGGGCCGGGCGGTGGTCTTCGACCCCGCGATGCACGAGCGCGCGCTCACCGTGCTCACCATCGAGTCGGAGCTCCGCCGCGCCATCGACGAGAAGCAGCTCGAGGTCTTCTACCAGCCGGTGATCCGCCTCGCCGACCGCGCGCTGGTGGGCTTCGAAGGCCTGGTGCGCTGGCGGCACCCGGTGAAGGGGCTGGTACCCCCGAACGACTTCATCCCCATCGCCGAGGACACCAGCCTGGTGGTGGACATCGACCGCCTGGTGCTCGAGCAGGCCCTCGCCCAGCTCTCGCAGTGGCGGGCGCTCGCCCCTGCCAAGCCGCTGGTGATCTCGATCAACGCGTCGCGCCGCCAGTTCGCGCTCCCCAGCTGCGCCGACTTCATCGCCGACGCGCTCCGCAAGGCCGGCGTCGCGCCCGATGCGCTGCGCCTCGAGGTCACCGAGTCGGTGGCGATGGACCCCAGCCCCACCGTCGCCGCCCAGCTGCAGAAGGTGAGCGAACTCGGCGTGCACCTGGTGGTCGACGACTTCGGCGTCGGCTACTCGTCGCTCTCGCTCCTGAGCAAGTACCCGTTCAAGGGGCTCAAGATCGACCGCAGCTTCGTGATGCAGCTCGAAGCGTCCAAGGAAGCGCAGGAGATCGTCCGCGCGGTGGTCAGCCTGTCGCGGGCGCTCAAGCTCACCGTCTGCGCCGAAGGCGTGGAGACGGCCACCCAGGCACAGCTCGTCGGCGAGTACGGCGGCCAGCAGGGCCAGGGCTACCTGTTCGGCAGGCCCGTGCCCGCCGCGGAAGCCACGACGCTGGTGCTCGCCGGCTGACTCAGAGCCAGGCGCGCACCAGCGCCCAGGCGAGATCGATCGCCAGCAGCCCGAGCGCGGCGTACCCGACGAAGGTCACCCGCCCGATGTGCGCAGGCGCCCCCGCCCCGAGCGTCTTGCCCACCATCAGCGGGTAGACCAGCCGGCTCGCCAGGTAGGCGCCGCCCAGCACGCTCGCGTGGAGCGCGCTCACCAGCGTGGCGTCGAGCCACAGCAGCGTGAGGAACGGGGGCATGTGTTCGAGCGTGTTGAGCTGGACCCGGTCCGCCGCGAGCATGCGCTTGTCCGCGGTGGCGTACCGGTCGAACGTCTCGCCGCGGGCCTCGTACTCCCGCTGCAGCGTCCGCTTCACCCGCAGCACGTTGACGATGCTCGCGTAGTACGCCCCGAGGTACCCCAGGGTGATGGCCACCGGTCCTGACAGCCCGGGAAGTGCGCTCGTCGGGTCGCTCACCCGCCGCCCCATCCCACACTGCAACTCCAGGGGGAACGCTGTCACCTGCGGCGCGACATCCCCGAACGGCAGCTCGTTGAAATCACGAGCGTTTCTGACGGCACGAGCCCTGCTCTGCACTCAGTCACCACCGGCTTGCAGGAGACCGCCCATGTCGACCGTGAAGACCCACCTCGCGACCGTCCGGCAGCCGGCGACCCCGGTCCCCGCTGCGGCGCCGCGCGTCACGGTCCCCACCGCGCCCGCCACCGACGCCAGCCGCGGTGCGCCGGCCGACGCGGGCCGGGTCGCCACCTTCCAGAACGGCGACGCCGCCGCCGCCCGCTCGAGCGACCCGTCGTCTGCGCTGTCGCCCGGCTCGGTGGCGCTGCTCGCGAAGCTGTTCCCCGTCGGCCCTTCGAAGGAAACCAAAGCCGCGGTCGTCGACGCCGCGCAGAAGGCGCAGGGCCTCGAGCGCGCGATCCTCGAGGCGGCCTCGGGCGGGCAGCTGAAGGCCGACGCGCGGCCCGCGCTCCCCGCGGGGCTGACCGAGCTGGGCCAGCTGACCTGGAAGCTCGGTGAAGCGGTCTCCCGGGGTCACGTCTCCGAGCTCACCTCCACGTTCGCCTCGCTGCCCGGCCCCACCCAGGACCTCGTGCGCCAGCCGCTGCGCGCGCTCACCCTGGAGGCGATGCGCTTCGGCCGCCTCGATTTCGACGACCAGGTCGCGCTGCACGCCACGCTGTCGCTGCCCGAGGCCGCGGAGGCCAGGCTCAAGTCGTTCAGCAACCAGGTCGAGTGGATCGCGTCCAGCCCCTCCCACGGCCCCGACTTCGCCGCCGGGGAAGTCGCGCAGCTGCTCGCGACGCTCGAGAGGCTGCCCGAGTCGGAGCGCGCCGCCGGCGCCGGCGCCGTCCGTCAGGCGGTCTTCGACGAGGCCGGCCGGCCCAGGAAGTCGTTCGAGTCCCTCACCGAGATGGAAGCGCTGCGCGCCGCGGTCGCGCTCCCCTCGCCCGCGTACGTCGCGCCCAGCCCGGCCGAGGTCGAGCAGGCGAAGGTGGCCGCGCGGCAGGCACTCGAGGTGACGGACGAGGCCAAGGCGCCTTCGAAGCGCGAGGTGGTGATGACCGCGGCCGCGTATGCCCCACTCCACCTCGCCGGGTCCGAGTCCCACCCAGTACTCGGCAGGCTCGCCGCCATGGCCTCGCTGCCACTGACCATGCCCGTCGCCCTCGTCGCCAAGGGGTTGACCCAGCTCGGCCGCGCCGACGCAGGCTCGTTGGTGTCTCTGCAGGAACTCGCTCCCTGGCTCGAGAAGGCGCAGAAGGCGGACGGCCTCGAGCTCGCCGCCCACGCCAGCGTGGCCCGCGCCCTGCTCGCCTCGAACGGCCGGGACACCAACACCGACGCCATCGAGGAGCTCCAGACGGTGAGCGACCGCGCCGCGCTCCTCAACGGCACCCTGCAGGAGCAAGGGCGTCAGCTGGTCCTCGACCTCCGCGAGGAGTGAGGCCTCTCCGGCTGTGAACGGCAGTGGGCACCTCGGCGCCCCTCCGTGGCAATGAGCCTCCCGGGGCAGGTCATTCCACTCACTGGCATGGCCGTCACGCCCCGCCGCAGTGGATTCCGCCGCCTCCTCGCTGCGACGACCTTCGCCTTCCTCTCCGCGGGCTGCGACGGGGAGATCTTCGGCGGAGGCACGACCTCGACGACGCCCGGACCCGGCCCGTCCGCTCCCCCCTCCGTCACCGGCGGACCGGGCCCGACCACCACGCCGCCGCAGCCCCAGCCTGAAGTCCTCGCCCAGGTGCTGACCTCGGGCATCCGGCGGCTCACCGCGGCCGAGTTCACCCTCTCGGTGCGCAACGCCGCCGGCGTGACGCTCACCGGAGCCGACCAGGTCCTGATCGACGGGGTCGGCAACCCGTTCGAGAACGCCTCCGCCAACAAGGCGCCGTCGGCGACCCTCGTCGCGGGCCTGCTCGACCTCGCAGAGACCGCCGCCGCGCAGCCGCCGCCGGCGCTCAGCTGCACGCTGTCCACCACCGCGCGCGACCCAGCCTGCGAGCGCACCAGCATCTCCGCCGTCGCGCGCAGGCTGCTGCGCCGCACGGCCACCGCGGCCGAGGTCCAGGAACTGCTCGCGCTGGGCTCCAACGCCAGGTCGGCGCGCGAGGCCTACGGGCTGGCGCTGGAAGCGCTGCTGGTGCACCCCGAGACCGTCTACCGCCTCGAGGTCGGCGCCGGGGCCGTCGCCGGCGATTTCGCGCTCACCGGCGAGGAGGTCGCCTCCCGCCTGTCGTTCCTCTTCACCGGGGCCGGTCCGTCGGACGCCTTGCTCGACGCCGCGGAGCGCGGCGAGCTCGCCACCAGTGACGGGGTGCTCGCCCAGGCGCGGGTGCTGCTCGCGAGCGCCGAGGCGCAGAACCAGGCCCTGCGCTACCACGCCCAGCTGCTGTCCTACGGCCACCTGCCCTTCGAGGCGTCTCTCGCGGCCAGCGCCCGCCGCGAGACCGACGCGCTGGTGCTGTCGGCGGTGAAGGACCAGGCGCCGCTGCGCTCGCTGCTCACCGCGTCGACCACCGTGCTCGACCCCGCCATGGCCACGCTCTACGGCGCCGACGTCGCCGCCGACGGCAGCGGCCCCACCTACCGGTACCGCAACCCGCTGCGCGCCGGCATCCTCGGACACGCCAGCGTGCTGTCCAACGGCAAGAAGGGCGACGACACCAGCCCCACCCAGCGCGGCATCTTCGTGCTCAAGCGGCTGCTCTGCGAGGAGATCGGCGCCCCGCCTCCGGGCGTCGACCCCGACAAGGTCCCCGCCGGCATCACCGCCCAGTCCTGCAAGACCGAGCGCTACCGCGCGCACGCGTCCGGCTCGTGCGCGGGCTGCCATGCGCGCGTCGACGGCATCGGCTTCGGGCTGGAGAACTTCGACACCAGCGGGCGCTACCGCACCGCCGAGGCCGCCAACCCGGCGTGCACCATCACCGGCGACGGCACCATTCCACCCGGCACCACCTTCCGCGGCCCCAAGGGCCTGGGCGCCTTCATCGCCGAGGACCCGCGCTACGGGGCCTGCATGGCGACCCAGCTGGTGCGCTTCGCCACCGGCCGCGCCGCGCTCGACGAGAACGACCGGCTGCTCGCGTCGAACGTCGGCCACCACCTGTCGAAGGACTTCACCTGGAACGAGCTGCTGCTCGGCCTCGTCGCCAGCCCCGCCTTCCTGCGGGGCCACACCCCGTGAGGGCGCCAATGAAACGCCTCCCCCTGTCGCGACGGACGCTGATCAAGGCCGCGGGCCTCGCCTTCGGGCTCCCGCCGCTCGAGGCCATGCTGGGCGCCACCTCGGCCCGGGCCGCCACCCCGGCCCCCAAGCGGCTGGTCACCCTGTGGGGCGGCGTGTCGATCGGCTGCGACCAGTCGACCGTCGCGGCCAACGTCAACATCCCCGCCACGGTGGGCCCGAACTACACCCCGACCGGCGGGCTCAAGGAGCTCACGCTCCAGGGCGTGCAGAAGGACGTGGCCGTGCTCTCGGGCCTGTCCATTCCCTACGACACCACCTCGCCCGCCGGCCGCTTCGTCACCGACGGCGACGGCTTCCACGGCAGCACGATGTTGCCGTCGCTCGCGGGCGTCAAAGGCACCAACTCGGGCAACTACAACACCAGCGGCAAGCCGTCGGCCGACCAGCTCTTCGCCAGCACGGTGACCACGGCGACGAAGTTCAAGTCGCTCGTCATGAGCGCCCAGCCGCAGGGCTACGGCATGCCGCTCGACGCCGGCCGCCACTTCTGCTCGTGGAACCTGCAAGGCCAGAACGTGGCCGCCTTCAGCCAGCCCCAGACGCTCTTCACCGCCCTCTTCGGCACCGGCGCCGCCACCACCGACCCCGCCGCCGAGGCGCTCCGCACCCGGCGCAAGAGCATCCTCGACTACGCGGCCGGCCAGACGAGCCGGCTGATGTCGAAGGTGGGAACCAGCGACCAGAAGCTCCTCCAGCAGCACCTCGACGAGATCCGCTCGCTCGAGCAGCGCATCGCGATGATCGACACCTCGGCATGCGCTCAGATCTCGCCGCCGGCCGCCGTGCCCACCTCCGCCGACTCCAAGGGCCAGGAGAGCAACGAGGAACTGCGCGCCAGCCTGATGACCGACCTGCTCGTGCACGCCTTCAAGTGCGACTACAGCCGGGCGGCGTCCTTCATGCTCACCTGGATGCAGTGCTTCATGGGCGGCCAGCGCGTCGCCGGTGACGGCCTCGACCTGCACCAGATGGGTCACAACCTGGGCGACTGGACCCGCATCGGCGCGGTGGTCGGCTTTCACGTGCGGCACTTCGCCCGGCTGGTCTCCGCGCTCAAGGCGACCCCCGACGTCGACGGCAAGACCATGCTCGACAACTCCGCGGTGGTGCTGCTGTTCGACGCCGGTCACGGGCTCGACCACTTCACCGGGAAGCAGAACCAGACGCACTCGTCCGACAACATGATCGCCCTCATCGCGGGCAAGTCGAACGGGCTGCGCACCGACAAGGGGCACGTGGTGGCCACCGGCCGTCACCCGGGCCAGGTGACCCTGTCGGCGATGCGCTCGCTCGGGTTCACCGGTGCGCTCGGTGAGCTCACCAGCCCGGTCGCCGAGCTGATGGTCTGACCTCAGAAGTAGAAGGGGTCGTACGCCCGCAGCCGGATCGACACCGTCGACGCGCAGATGCTCAAGGGATCGAAGTCCAGGTCGGCCCCCTGCACGCCCTTCACCGCGCTGAACTCCACCATCACCGGAAGGCCGCTCTCGTCGGCGTGGTCGAACGAGCGGTTCGGGCTCACGAAGAACGACTGACCGTCGGAGCGGGACCTCGCCCAGCCGTCGGCCTCCCCCCTGAAGCCCTGCGACGCGTTGGACCCGTAGACGTTGACGTTCCAGAGGGTCATCGAGCCGTCCTGACCTTCGCTGTCGGTCTGGAACTCCACGTCGGACACGGAGATCGAATCAGGCGAGGCCCCGTCGATCCAGAAGCGGTACCACACGCCCCAGCCGCCGCCCCCGCACGCCGCCTGCACGCCTCCGTTGGGCCACACCTTCTCGTAGCGGCGCCAGGGCGTGACCTGGGGCCCGCCGTACGGCACCCACTCCGTCGGGGTGAGTCCGTACTCGAGCGAAGAAGACGTCTGCGCGCGGTCGTCTGGCGCGTCGGGCCTCTGCGCGTCGGTCTGGCCACAGGCGGACAGCGCCGTGACGAGTGCCACGGCAGCGAGCAGGACGTGAATCAGCGAAGGGCGTCGGGGCATGTGCGGTCCTCAGGGAAGGAGTCCCCGGGTAGACGCACCTGCCCCGACATGTCGCGCGCCGTCAGCGCACGCCGGCCAGGGCCCGGGCGGCGGCCTCGGCGCTGTCCACCCCGCTGGCGAGCACGCGCAGGCGCCCTTCCTCGAGCTCGTAGACCAGCCCGCTGATGGCCGGCCGCCGCCCCTTGGCCCAGGCCCGCAGCAGCGTGGGGTCGAGCGAGAGCTGGAAGACCTGGTGCATCACGTTGAGTTCCACCAGGCGCCGATGGGCCTCGTCGGGAGCGAGCGACGCCAGCAGGTCCTTGTGCTGCCGCGACAGCCCGCGCACCTCCCCCAGCCAGTGGTCGACGGTGCCGTTGTTGCCGCTCGCCGCGGCCGCCTTCACGCCGCCGCACCCGTAGTGGCCACAGACGATGATGTGGGCCACGTCGAGCACGTCCACCGCGTACTGCACCACCGAGACGCAGTTCAGATCGTGCGGCATGAACTGGTTGGCGATGTTGCGGTGCACGAACATCTCACCGGGCGAAGTTCCGGTGAGCGTGTTCGCCGGCACCCGGGAATCGGAGCAGCCGATGAAGAGGTACTCCGGCCGCTGCTCCCGGGCGAGCCGCCGGAAGTACTCCGGGTCCTGCGCCGTCATGCGCTCCACCCACTGCCGGTTGTTCTCCAGCAGGGCCTCGATGCCGCGCGTGCTCATGACCGCGCCTCCAGGGCCGGCACGCCCACCAGGCGCACCTCGATGTCGCGCGCCGCGGCTCCCGCGGCGAACGCGTGCAAGGTCTCCAGCACGTCGCGATCGATGCGCTCGGTCTGCCGCCCATCGATCTCCACCCGGCTGCGCTCCGGCAGCTCGGCGAGCTGCTTCTCCATGCCCGGCCGCGCCAGGAACGTCGCCTGCCGGCTGAGCGCGAAGCGCTTGAGCACCGCGCCTTCCGGACCGACCGGGATGAGCGCCGGGGCCCGCGCGTGCTCCCGCAGGATGAACGCCGTGCCGACCGCCAGGCCCAGGCAGATGCCGGTGAGCAGATCGGTGAAGACGATCGCCACCACCGTCGCCGCGAACGGAAGAAACGTGTCCTTCCCCGCCCGCCAGGCGCCGCGCCAGACCGACGGCGGCGTCAGCTTGAAGCCGGTGTGAATCAGCACCGCCGCCAGCGCCGACAGCGGAATCGCCTCCAGCACCTGCGGGAGCGCCAGCACAGCGATGAGCAGCCAGACCCCGTGGAGGATCGCCGACCAGCGCGTCTTGGCGCCGGCGTCGGCGTTGGCCGACGAGCGCACGATGACGCCGGTCACCGGAAGGCCCCCGAGGAGCCCGGACAGCAGATTGCCCGCGCCCTGCGCGAACAGCTCGCGATCCGCGGGCGCACGCCGGCGATGGCGATCGAGCTTGTCGGTGGCCTCGAGGCTGAGCAGCGTCTCCAGGCTCGCCACCACCGCCAGCGTCACCGCCACCAGCCACACGTCACCGCGCAACAAGAAGCTCACGTCGGGCAGCGAGAAGCCCGCGACGACGTCTGCCGCCGGCGGCAACACCACCCGGTGGGTGGAGGCGATCGCCCACTGGGGCGAGAGCAGCGGGAGCCCCGCCGCCACCGCGGTCCCCACCAGCACCGCGCCGAGCGCAGGCGGCACCCAGCGCTGCCGCGCGAGCGGCGTCTTCGGCCACACCACCAGCACCGCGAGCGCGCTCAGGCCCGCCAGCATCGGCCCCACCAGGAAGCGCGAGCCCAGCCCTGCCAGCTCGCTCAGGGTCGTCTCTCCGTCGGGCTGGAGGAACGACAGCTCGCCTTCGGCGTCGGCGTCGTACCCGACGAGGTGCGGCACCTGCTTCAAGATGAGCAACACCCCGATGGCGGTCAGCATGCCGGTGATCACCGACCGCGGGAGGTAGCGCGCCAGGAACCCCGCCCGCGCCAGCCCCAGCCCCAGCTGGAGAACCCCCGCGATGGCCACCGCCACCGCGACTGCCGAGAAGGTGCCGAGCTTGGTGGTGGCCTGCAGCACCACCGCGGTGAGCCCGGCGGCCGGACCACTCACCATCACGTGCGAACCCGACAGGGGCCCCACGATGAGCCCGCCCACCACCCCGGCGAGCAGGCCTGCGTACAGCGGCGCCCCCGACGCCAGCGCGATGCCCAGACACAGCGGCAGCGCCACCAAGCTGACGACGATGGACGACGGAACATCGGACGACAGCACTTCGACCACGGACCACGAGGTGGACGCCCTGGGCGCCCCTGAAACGGGAGAGATGGTTTGCACCGGAAGACTCCGAAGGAAGGATGGGACCGAAGGAACGACGAGGCTTGGAACTCAGCCTTCGGTCCGGGGCGGCCGCTTCGGAACTTCGAGATGACGCCAGAGCCTCCGCGTGGCCTGGCCTTCGAGCCGCTGGCGGTCGAAGACCGCCGTCGGCGCGTGGGTCTGCTCCGTCACCAGCGAGGCGTCGTCCGAGTCGTCGTCGACGTCGAGCTCGGCCTCGGCGAGGTCGACCGGGTCGGCCGCTTCCGGCCCCTGCTCCCCGGCCGCGATCGTCAGCCGTTCGAGGGCCAGCGTCTTGAGCAGCGGGCGGACGCCCACCACCGTGAGCAGCGCCAGCACGACGAGCAAGCCCCTCGACACGCCACGGCAACCCGTGGCGCGGGGGAAAATTCCCCGAGGACCTTGAGGTCGGCGCGAGCCAGGGCTCAGGTGTCGCCTCCGGCGGCTTTCTTCAGCTCCACCAGGTCCTTGTACATCTCGAAGACCACCCGGGCAAAGGCACGCTCGCCGGCACGCCCGAGCGCCGCCTGCCGCGTCAGGCCTTCGTCGGTGGCGCGCGCCAGCTCGTCCTCGAAGGTGGCGTTGTACATGTCCGCCTTGAGGTTGTCGTAGGGGTTGTACACGGAGAGCCGACCATCGGCCTGGGGGTCGATCCGGCGGGTCGTGCCTTCCCACGCGGCGCGGTGCGCCTGCCCCGCCATCCAGGTGGTGTTCGCCAGGCGCACGCCGAGCGACAGCACGTTCCGCTCGGCGTCGTGACCGGGGAGCCTGTCGATCTCGCTGAAGAAGTAGTCGTCCGGAGACACCACCTGCTTCAGGGTCTCCGCGATCTTCGACGCGCTCGGGTAGTAGTTCAGGTGGAGATCGCTGCTCGCCACCGCCGCGGTGTCCTCGATGGCGGCGCGCTGCACGACCTGCTTGGCGAAGGCCGCCGCCGATTCGCCCGGCTTCCCGGCGCCGAGGATCTCGACCAGCCTGGGCAACGCGGCATACGCCACGCCTCCTGCGGCGTTCTGCGCGGCCTTGCGGGCGTCGTCGGCCCCCGGGGCCGCACTCTTGGTGCCATCGGGGTTGAACGCCGCGCGAAACGCATCGCCGGCCTGGTACGCCGCGGTGAAGAACAGCTGGTACAGCTGATCGACCTTCGCCGGGTCGGTCACCCCGGCGGAAGCGGCGGCCTGCACCGCGCTCACCGCCGCGGTCACCTGGGCCGTGACCAGGTTTCGCTCGGAGAAGCTCTTGGCCGCGAGCGCCTTCTTCGACTCGCTCACGAGCAGCTCGGACAGGGTCTTCGCGCCGTCGTTGACTGCCAGCGCATTCCCATCGTGGTACGCGCTGCCGTTCGCGAGCAGCTCCGAGACCACGGTCGCCGGGAGCGGCAGGGGCCCCGCCGCCGGGACGCCGCCCGCCCCACCGGCCGCGGGCGCACTGCGCTGGCCGCTGATCGGGTCGACGACGTTCGCCTTGATGTGGTCGTGCCACGCGCGCTGCTTGGCCTGGTTCTGCGGGTCGAAGAACTTCGCCGTCGCTTCCGGGCGCACCTGCACCTCGAACGCGTCGCGGAACGCGCCGATCACCTTCTTCAGTGCTGCCGGCGACAGCCCGAGGGGCGCCAGGGCAGCCTCGAGCTTCGCGGGCTGCCACGCCCCGGTCTTGTCGAGGCGCTCGAGCTGCGCAGCCGCCGCCGACACGCCAGCCGGGGAGGTGCCCGCAGGGGCGACCTTGGTGAGCCAGGCCGAATAGTTGGCGCCTACGCCTGCAGCCGCTCCCATCCGCACGAGCGTAGATGGGTCCCCCCTCTCGAGGGAAGCCGCCCCCGCTACCGCTCGGTCTCTTCCGTCGTCCGTGTGCTGCTCTTCACCGAGAAGCCCTGCTCGATGCGCTGCGGGTCGCCTTCGTGGCTCGGGTAGCGCCAGTAGCCGAACTGGTTGCGCAGGCAGGTCACGAAGCGGCTCTGATCCTGCTGCGTGCTCTCGGAATGGAAGTTGTCCACCCGCCCGTCGTTGATGACCAGCCAGCGGACCCGGTAGGTGAACGCCTCGCCGTGCTCCAGGGTGCGGATCTCCGCCGCCAGGCAGTTCTGCACCAGCACGTTGTAGTGCTCGTTCACCGCCACCAAGAGGTCGTGACTGAGGAGGTGCCCTTCCTCCACGTGCTGATCCGAGTAGTCGTGGAAGACGTAGTCGCCGAGCACGTTCTTCTCGAGCTGGCGGCAGGCGCCGGCGCGCTTGCCCTTCTCGTATTCGCGGCAAGCGACGTCGAGCGCGGGGCTGCGGGCCCAGGGCCTGCGCTCCGGCGGGAGCGCGAGCGCCCACGCGGCGGAGGCCTGCAGCGCGTCGTTCACCGCGGCGTCCACCTGACCTTCGGAGAGATCGATCCTGGAGAGCGTCTCCAGCGCGGTGCGCCGCACCAGCGCAGTGCGGTCGTCCTGCAGCCCGCCGAGCTTGGCGAGCGCCTTGCGCGCGGCCTTGGCCTGCTTGCGATCGGCGGCGAGCACCAGCGCCCGCAGCAGCTCGACCCGCGAGACCATGAGCACGTCGTCGGCCTTGCGGTACAGCGCGAGCGCGGACTCGAGGCACCCCGGCGGGGCCTGCCCCGCCTTCTGCTCCGCGCCGGCCAGACACTCGTCCGCCGCGCGCACCTTCTTGGCGAAGGCCGCGTCGTAGGCGGCGATGGCGTCCAGCGCGGCGCTGCGGCAGGCGGCCACGTCGGCGGGGCCACAGGAGCCGAGCCACTTGCCGTCGGCCTCCTTGATGGCGGCCTGATCGCCCAGCTTCTGCGCCACCGCGCGCTGCAGCCGCACCACGCGCACCCGCTCGGGGCCGCCGAGCGCCACCGCGCTGAGTTCCACCATCGTGAGCTGATCGCGGGCCTCCGCCGCGGCGCCGTCCTCGAAGCGCTGCTTGGCCGCCGCGAAGTCGCGCTCGAAGCCGGCGCGGAGCTTGGCGTCGGCCCCTTCGAGGACCGGGGGCGGCGGCACGTTGTGCTCCGGCTCGAACACCTTGATCGGCGTCGGGTTGCCGAAGGCGTTGCTGAGGTCGTCGCTGTTCGAGCCCTGCGCGGCCGCCGACGTCGCGACCAGCACCACCACCGCTGGAGTCCATCGCACGGCGCGAGTCTACCCAAAGGAAGCGCGCTCCGAGCCGGCCCAATTCCCGTTGACGGCGCTCGAGGCGGAGGCGTTAGTCCGCACCATGAACGACCCCGCCCTCGACCCGTCGCAGCTCGCCGAGCAGCTCGAGATCTTGCGCCGCAAGGTCGAGACGCTCGAAGCCCAGAACGTGCGCCGCGCAGCGCGCTCGAGCGGCTTGAAGAAGGGCCTGCTCGCCGCGGCACTGGTGCTGGTGGTGAGCAACGTCGCCTGGGGCCAGCTCAAGACCTTCGTCGCCGGCAGCCCTGCCCTCGCGAGCGACATCAACGGCAACTTCACCCAGCTCAAGACCTGGCTGGAGCAGAAGGTGGGGACCTCCGGCTCCGCCGACGTGACCGTGACCGGCCTCTTCTCCACCCCGACGGCGAGCGTCAGCGGCCCGGTGTACCGGGGCGCGAGCGTGCCCGCGACCGGCGACCTGGGCCTCTACAGCGAGGTCGGCGCCAACTGGGTCCGCTTCGTGACCAACAGCGGTGACTTTCACTTCTTCACCGACGGGTCGGCCGGCAACGGCTTCGCCGGCACCACCGACGCGTTCGCGGTGCTCGCGAACGGGAACGCGGTCGTCCGCGGCGACCTCGTCGTCAACGGCAACGCCACGTCTGGAGCCTGGCTCGCGCAGACGTCCAAGTCGCCGGCCGATGGGAATGCACTGAGCGCCGGAGGCACTCCCAACTCGGGCTGGGCCGCCGCTCAGTGTGCCAGCGGTCAGTTCGTCTGCGGCCTCGCGTTCACCCACCCCACAGGCCAGAACCTCCTCTACGACGAATCCTTCGCGATCCGCTGCTGCAGCCTCTGAGCGGAACGCCCCGTCAGCGCAGCGTGATCCGCGCGAGGCGGACCTCGCCGCGGAACGCCCCCATCGGCCGCGCGTAGCTCACCACCACCTGGCGCGCGTCCGCCGAGCGGAGCGCGACGTGCTCCAGGGTCAGGTAGTTGGTCGCCTGCGGATCACCTGGCGCGAGCACGCCGCCGTCGCTGGGCGAGATCTCCACGCCGGGCTCCATCCACGGCCCTTCCGGGCGGTCCGCCACCCGCAGGATCGCCGTGTCGGTGAGGACCCGCTGACCGATGGCGAGGTAGCGCCGCAGGTACGGGTTGTACGAGAGGCTCACCACGCTCACCCGGTCGATGACCGGCACCGCGCGCGCCGGGTCCGCCGACCACTCGCGGCCGTCGTAGAAGCGGTACGCCGAGGCCTGATCCGCGCTCGCCACCGGGGCGCGCCCCACCCGGCACGCGAAGTTGAGGAACCCGCTCGGGTCGCAGGCGAACAGGTACACCTCGCCGTTCACCACGCTGATGCCCCCGCTGCCCATGAGCGACCGGGGCGCGCCGCCATCGGGCACCTCGCGGGAGAACAGGTCCGCCGGGTTGCGCACCGCGACGGTGCCGTCGGCCGCGAGCCGCGCGGTCCCCAGGCCCAGCGAGTCGAAGCCCGAGCCCTTGCTGCGCTTCACCCGCTGGAAGAAGACCAGCCCGGCCGCGCTGCCGGTGTCGACCAGCGGCCCCGGCCAGAGCGCCCAGCCGTCGAGCGCGTCGCGCCGATTCTGGGCCACTTCCGCGTCGGTGAAGGGAATGAGCTGCGCCGGCACGCCCTGCGCGTCCACCGGCTCGGTGAGCGCCGTGGGCATCGACACCCCGCTCCACCCCGAGGTCGCCGAGATGACGCCCGAGCCATCGAGCGGGTTCATCCGCCCGTGGTCGAGGAACGTGTCGCCGAAGGTCCAGAGGATCTTCCCGCGGAACCCACCCGACGACACCCCGTCGCGCGACAGCACGTTCTCCGACGGCAGGCTGAAGGCGCCCAGATCGTCGACCCGCGCCACCCCGAGCTCGGGCGGCGGGCCCGCGTCGGACACCGGGCTCGACGACGAGCAGCCGCAGAGCGCGACCAGCAGACCCCAGAGCGACCTCCGTGTCGTCATGCCCGCCCGAGTGTAGCCCCGCTCACAGCTCCTTCTGGATCTCCCGCTCGGCCGTCTTGCCCCACACCAGCGCCTTCGACGCCGGGGTGAGCTCGTTCGCCTCGGTGTCCCACAGCACCCCGTCGGTGATGGAGCAGAGCACCGCGGCCGCGATGTTCGAGGTCATCAGCTCGCGCATGTCGGAGTGGGTGACGAACGTGACCATGAGATCGCGATCGCCGAGTTCCTCGAGCACATCTTCCCCCAGCTCGGAGCGCACCACCGGGGCCGCGGAGAACTCGAACCCCGCGTTCACCCCGGCGTAGGTGCACGGCCAGAAGCCGGAGGCCGACGCCACCTCCACTTCGGGGTCCAGCACCATGTCGAACCCGCTGCTGCGAATGGCCTGCGCCCACTCCCGGGTCTCGGGCAGGTACGCGCGCTTGAGGAACACCGCCATGGTGACCGACATGCTCAGTCCGCCCGCTCGACGGCCTCGACGACCATCATCCGCCCCGACCGCGCCACGCCCTTGAGCACGTACAGCTGCTCCGGGGTGCCCGAGCTGTAGCTCTTGGCGTCGTTCATCTTGCGCTCCGCGGTGCTGCCCTTCTTCACGTACACGCGCATCGGCAGGCCGCCCGAGTCGATGCCTTCCGGCCCGCTGATGGAGAAGGCGCTGAAGCTGTCCTTGGGCGCGTCCGACAGGCCGTACTGGGTGTCGGGGGCGCGGATGACGATCTTCAGCATCACCCGCTTGCCGTCGAGCTTGTCCCAGGTGCCGGCCGACTTCGCCGAGGCCTCCCAGGTGGTGTCCGCGTAGTCGTACGCCTCGTCCTTGCGCGTGACGCCACTGAAGCTCACCGGGAAGTCCTTGGCCCGGGCGCCGGAGGTCACCTTGGCGTTCTTGGGGAACAGCTGCACCGCGCTCTGCCACGGGTACGCGGGCATGAAGCCTTCGGGGAGCTTGCCCCCGGTGGCGATCACCGGCTGCCCCAGCAGCTCGCGCAGCTGGTTCCAGTCGTCCATCGTCACCTTGCCAGGCGTGTACGCGACGCGGCCCAGGTAGACGTCGAAGAACTTCCGGTCCACCGGCAGGCCGGCGGAGACCACCTGGTTGCCGTTCATCTTCTTGAGCTTCACGTCCTTCAGCTGCCCGAAGGTCTTGTCGTCGACGAAGGTCGCGTTGCTCTGCGGCAGCATCACGTTCGAGAAGAGGTTGTGGTTGAAGCTGTTGTTGGTCAGCTCGACGTCGCTGGGCATCGCCGCCATGCGGATCGCGTCGTTGTCCGCGAACTCGAACAGGTTCCCGTCGACGATGGCCCGCATGCCGTTCTCGAGGTTGAGCAGGCTGCCGTTGCGCCCGTTGCCCTCGCCGAAGTGGATGTCCCAGGCGAACGCCAGGGTGTTGTTCCGGAACACCAGCGGCGCGTCCGACACCCCGCGCTGGGCGTTCACCGTCTTCAGGTGGTGGTTGATGAAGATGTTGTTCTCGACGGTGATGCCGGAAGCGACGCGCAGCGCGCCCTCGGCGCCGTTCAGGAACACGTTGTTGCGGATGACGCAGCCCGGCTTCGACAGCCACAGGTGCTCGGACTTGTCCGAGTTGTCGTAGTCGAGGTCGCCGTTCGGCTTGTATTTGTTGTCCCCCACCTTGTCGAAGACGAAGCCGTCGACGACCGCGCCCGAGTGATCGTTGACGCCCTCGATGGTGTAGCCGATGCGCGAGCCCTTGAGGTCCGGCGCCGCGCGCAGCCGCGTGGGGTGCTTCCAGGGGTTGCGCTCCTTGAAGCTCGAGTCGTACCCGCCGACGAGCGAGACCGACTGGGTCTCGATGGTCCACTTCCCGCCCTTGAGCTTCCCGAAGTACTCACCTTCGGCCACGTGGACGGTGTCGCCCGCCTCCACCTTCTCCAGCGCCTGGAACGGGTCCTTGAACGGCTTGTCCTTGGAGCCGTCGCCGCCCGTCGCGCCCGCGCGCACGAACCAGTCGCGCCCCACCGGCCGCGCCCCGGCCTGCGCTGCGCCCGCTTCCTGCTCTTCCAGGCTGTCGACGAAGAAGCCCGCCTTGGGGTTGCCCTTGAGCTCGTAGGCGACGCCCTTGGCGACGTAGACCTTCATCGGCTTGCCGCTGCCCTGCCAGTAGCCGGCCGCGCCTTCCGCCGCGCGCTCCGCCGAGGAGCCCTTCTTGTAGAAGCCGACCAGGCGGCCGTAGTCGCCCGAGGTCTCGTGCAGGAACATGCCCGCGTGCTCCGCAGGCTTGTACTGCGACGGGATGCTGCTCACGTTGGCCACCGAGGAGATGGCGACCACCAGCTCCAGCGCCTTGCCGTCGAAGCTCCCCGGGCTCTTCAGCAGCGCGCTCACGTCGGCCTTGGCGTAGCTGCGCGACGGCGCCGCGGCGTCCGCCGCCTGGAAGCTGACCGGCAACGGCACCACGCGCGCGCCGGCCTTGCCCGCCGACTTCGCCGACATGAACTTGAGCGCGTCGGCCAGCTCCATCGCCGGCGCCACGCCCGAAGGACCGACGCCGCCGGTGGCGATCATCGGCAGCCCCGCGACCTGACGGAACTTGTTGAAGTCGTCCATCACCAGCTTGCCGGGGATCGCCGCGGTGCGCTTGGAGACGGCGTCGAGCCACTTGCCCGGATACGTGAAGCCGGGGCTCTTCACCTGGTTGTCTTCGGCCTTCTTGAACCCGACCTCGTCGAAGAGGTCCATCTCCTTGTCGTCGATCGCGGTGTCGCGCGCGCCGCTGAGGAACTTGAGGTTCGAGAAGTTGTTCATCGAGAAGACGTTGCCGCTGACGACCGTCTTCTCGGGGTTCGCGGTGTCGTAGATGCCGTTGTTGTCGCTGTGCGCGAGCACGTTGTCGGTGATCGCCGCGAAGCCGCCGGTGAGGCCGATGGCCGAGCCGTTGTACGCGCCCTTCCCCGGCTCCTTGAAGGTCATGGTGAAGAGCACGGTGTTGTTCTTCACCGTGGCGACCAGGTTCTTGTCGCGGGTGAGCGAGACCAGCTTGATGCCGAAGTTGATCGCGTTGACGACCAGGTTGTTCTCCACCGTGCTCCCCGCCGGCACCGCGATGCCGTCGAAGCCCGGGTTCACCACCACGTTGTTGCGCACTGTGCCCGGCAAGCTGAAGCGAATGGCGCTGTCGCAGTTGGTCTGGGTGCGGCCGCTCTGCTGGTCGTCCTGGTACTCGCACTGGTCGCGCTGGTCGAAGACGAACCCGTCGAGGGTGGTGTTCTCCTTGTTCGACAGGAAGCGCTCCTGGATGGGCCGGTTCTTGGAGCCCTTCTCCCAGAGCAGCTGGGTGAGGTTCTTCCACGGGTCGCGGCTCTTGAAGTCCGCGTCGTAGCCGCCGAGCAGCGACACGTTGTCGAAGGGCACTTCCCACTGCCCCTTGCCCAGGCGGCCGAAGTACTTGCCGCCCGCGACGTGGATGACGTCGCCCGCCTCGCACTTGTCGAGCGCCTGCCACGGATCCGCGAAGGGGCTCCCCCGGCTGCCATCGCCGTCGGCGCCGGCGCGGACGAACCAGTCGCGGGCGTGGGCGGTGAAAGGGGTGAGACAGCAAGCGGCGAGCACCACGGCAACGCGTGCGTTCATGGGCCGCGGGTTCTAGCCCGATCGGCGGCGATCGATGCCCGCAATGACTCGGCCGTCGCGAAGTGCCTGCCCCACTCGTGCTACGAAAACGGCCTTCACCGCCGTGCCCTGGGGGACACCGTGCTCAAGCAGTCGCTCACCTTCGCCTTCCTGCTCCTCGCGGCGTGCGGGCCGAAGCAGGACCCGATGCAGATCGACCTCGCCTCGCACGTCGACCAGCCGGGCAACGTGCGCTTCGCGGTGACCGAGGGCTCGGCGAACCCCGCGCCGGTGGCCTTGAAGCTCGTGAACTCGGGCGACTGTCAGCTCGACTTCGACGTGACGGTGAGCACCACCGACGGCGCGGCCTGGCTGTCGGTGACGCCGCCGCCTCCGGGGACCGTGGCCGCCCACGGCTTCACCAACCTGAACGTCAACGTGAACCTGGGCAGCGGCGCCAGCGCGCTCGGCCCCGGCCTCTACACGGGGACGCTGCTCATCACCGGCACCTGCCACGACAACGGACGCACCGCGGCCGGCTCGCCGGCGCCCGTGGTGGTGACCCTGAGCGTGACGCCCTTCGGCGCCACCCTGGAGCCCGGACAGAGCTACGTGGGCGTCGACGTCAGCGCCCCCAAGAACACCGGGTGGCAGTCCTCCACCATCGGAGACACCACGCTCAACGCCTCGGCCACCTACACGGTCGTCCAGGCGAACGGCTTCCTGGTGTTGATGGGCAAGACCCTGAGCTCCACGACCCTCCTCGCGGCGGCGTACGACACGTGGGCCGGGCAATGGACTCCGGTGTCGAGCGGCGGTCCGAGCTCGGTGGGCGCCAAGGTCCTGACCTCGCGCTTCGTCTTCCCGCGCGGCCGCGACGTCATCGTCGTCGGAGACTCGGAGCTCGGCATCTACCACCCGGTCAGCAACACCTGGACGGTGACCAGCCTGACGGTGCCGACGATGCACGTCGTCGACCTGATGGGCGACACGCTCATCGGCATCAACTACGTCACCTCCGCCGTCTCGCGGCTCGATCTCACCGCGGCCACTCCCGCCTGGACGACCGCCGCGGCCTTCCCCGCCACGAGCACGGTGACCGGGACGGCCTGGACGGGGACGGACCTCCTGGTCCTCACGCAGAACGAGTTCCTCTCGTACTCGAAGAGCGGCAACAGCTGGACGACGCTGCCCGCCGGGCCGCAGCGGTTCAACCCCGCGATGGTGTGGACGGGCCGCGAGCTCTTCGTGTGGAGCGGCGCCGACTCCGTCGGGCAGACGCCGGCCACCGGCGCCACCTACGACCCTCGCAAGAGGACGTGGACGGCGCTGCCGGCCACCACGGTCACCGGCCGCCAGCGGGCGTTCGCGGCATGGACCGGGACCCGGGTGGTGATCCAGGGCGGCAAGTCCACCATCGGCAACATCCAGCAGCGCGATGGCGCCTTCTTCGATCCGGCGACTGGCACCTGGGCCGAGCTGTCGACCACCGGCGCCCCCACCACCGGGACTCCGTCCGCCGGCTGGTTCAGCAACAAGCTCTACGTCTTCACCAGCGGAACCGGGGCCAGCCTCTTCACCCTCGAGTAGCGCGTGCGCGGCCACCTCGTCACCCTCGCGCTGGCCCTCGGCGCTTGTGCTCCTGCCGTGGAGCGCGAGCAGCCCGCGGTGGGCCGCGTCTCGTTCGCGGTGGACGATGGCGCGCCCAATCCGCCCGCGAAGCTGGTGGCCGTGTCGAACACCGGCGACTGCGACAGCGCCGTGGTGCTGACCGCGACCACGACCGACGGCGCACCCTGGCTCGTGGTGCCCGGCTCGGCGACGGTGGCGGCGCGCTCGAGCGCGATGGTGAGCGTCGCGGTCGACCCGCACGCGCTCGGCCTGGGCCCGGGCCTCTACCTGGGCACCGTGGAGCTCTCGAGCACCTGCGTCGACAACGGGCGGCAGGCGCTGGGCAGCCCCGGGGCGATCTCGGTCACCCTGAGCGTGACGGTCCCCGACGCGGGCCGCGCGCCGAGCGATGCCGGAGCACCGGCCGATGGCGGGAGTCCGGCGGATGCAGGCGACGGGACGTGTGACGCGCCCTTCGTGGTGACGGCGTTCCCCAGCTCGCGCACCGACGTCACCCGAGGCACGTCTCAGTACGATCACGCCGGCTGCACCACGGCGGCCTCGGGGCCCGAGAACCTCTACCGGCTCGAGCTGCCCTCGGGCGGAACGCTGCGCGTCACGGTGACCCCGCTCGACGGTGGGCTGATCCCCGTGGTGCTCGCCGGCGCCACCTGCCCGCTCTATCCGCCGGGCGCGGACTGCAGCGCCGGAACGACGCCCGGAGAGACCACCCGGCTGCTGGTCACCTCCGTGACCGCCGGCACCCAGTTCCTGGCGGTCGACGGGCTGGAAGGGTCGAAGGGCGCGTACCGCCTCGACCTCGCGCTGACGCCGGCGACGACCGACCCCGTGGGGAGCCAGTGCTCCTCGCCCGGCGTGCTCACCCTGGTCGCAGGCACCGCCGACCTCGAGGCGAACACCGACGGAGCGCAGGACGACGGCGCCCCGACCCGCGACGCCTTCGGGACGCTGTGCGCGTACCCCGGCGCGCCGGATCGCTCCTATCGCCTCACGCTCCCGCCGACCGACGGCGGCCTGTGGGACGTCTCGCTCGCGGCGTGGTCGCAAGACGAGCTGCAAGGGACCGTGGCGCTCGCCGTGCAGACGTCGGCCTGTGACGTCGACGCGGGCGTGGCGTGCGTGACGCCCACCGGCCCTCCGTCGCTGGGGCTGACGGCCCGCTGGAGCGGCCAGCTCCCCGCCAACCAGGACGCCTTCGCGTGGGTCGACAGCGCCTTCAACGCCAACGGAACGCCGTTTCACCTGCGCGCGCGCACTGCGCCGGCGGGGAGCGCGGTGAATGACGAATGTCCGGCGGCCATTCCGCTGAGCGCGAACGCGACGTACCAGGGCTCGACGCTGGGAGCGACCAACAGCCTGGGCGAGTTCGCCAACTCGTACGCCTCGGGCGCATGCCAGACGAGCGGCTCGCAGGGCGGCCCTGACGTCTTCTTCTCCTTCACCGCGGCCAGCACCGGTCCGGCGACGGTGACCGTCCAGCCGGAGCGCGGCGTCGACGTGGCAGTCGCGGTGCTGAGCACCTGCGCCGGGTCGAGCTGCCTGGGCATCGCCGACGGCTTCGGCGTCGGGCCCCAGTCGCAGGCCCAGGCGGAGACGGTCACCTTCCAGGCGAGCCAGGGGGCCAGCTACGTCGTGGTGGTCGACCACTCGGACAGCGCGGCCGGCCGGGCTGATCGCGGGTGGTTCACCGTCTCGGTGAGCCAGTAGCCGTCAGCGCGAGAGCCGGGCGACCGTCGCCGCGAGCCGCGCCTGGGCTTCGGGCGAGAACCAGGTGTCGAGCCAGCGCTCCGTCTCCTCGGCTGCGCGCGCCCGGATGGCGTCGAGCGCCCCTCGGCGGAGCCCGAGCTTCACCTGCGCGACGGCGGTCGACGGCACCGCGGCGAGCGCGAGCGCCTTGGCCTCGGCCCGCGCCTTGAGCTCGGCGGCGGGGACGAGCTCGTGGACCAGCCCCAGCGCGTGCGCCTCGGTCGGGGTGAAGAGCCGGCCCTCGTAGGCGATGGGCACCACCGAGGCCGGAGGCACGGCGAGCCGCAGCGGCTCCAGCACCGACGACGGCAAGCCGATGCCGAGCTGCGTCTCGTTGAGGCCGATGCGGGCGTCGCCCTCGACCATCACGCGCCAGTCGCACTGGAGCGCGAGCACGCAGCCGCCGGCGATGGCGTGCCCGTTGAGCGCGGCGACGATCGGCTTGGGACAGGCGAAGAACCGGAGCATCACCTCGCCGAAGCGGTCGATGAACCGCTTCATCGCCGGGCGCTCGAGCGACACCAGCGACGGGAGCGCGAGGCCGGCAGAGAACGAGCGCTGGTCGCCGATGAGCACGGCAGCGCGGGCGCTGCTGCGCTCGAAGTCGGAGACGAGCGCCTCCATGCCGTCGAGCGTGGCCGCGGTCATCGCATTGGCCTTGCCGAACTGCATCCGCAGCAGCGCCACACCGTCAGAGGTCGTCATGCTCGGCGATGAGTAGCACTGGAAGCGGGCGCAATCCCCCTGGGTCTGCGGCGACTCTCAGTGAGCAGCTTCGGAGTCACTCGGACGCCTGCTGACGAACCGCCACGCAGTTTCCCGTCTGCTCTGGCGCGGTTCGACTCCGTAAGCTCTCCCTCTGGAGGCCTCCCATGAACGGTGTTCGCTCGCTCCTCCCCCTGCTCCTCCTCTCCA
The DNA here is from genome assembly GCA_019694595.1 of Myxococcaceae bacterium. Lineage (GTDB taxonomy): Bacteria > Myxococcota > Myxococcia > Myxococcales > Myxococcaceae > JAIBBQ01. The sequence continues at coordinate 21,325 of JAIBBQ010000019.1, read as the reverse complement.
TGGCTTGTGGCCCGGGGACGGGGACCCTCTCCGGAAAGCTGTACGGCCCACTGGGCGCCGAGGTCGTTCTCCAGGTGAACGGCGGCGATGACCTCACCGTGAAGGTGACGCAGTCGGGCTCGCCCTCGCCTTACGACGTGACCGCGTTCACCTTCGCGAAGCCCCTGGCGAACGGCTTGAGCTACGCGGTGACGCTGAAGAGCCAGCCCGCGGACCAGACGTGCGTGGTGTACGCGGCAGGAACCGGGACGGTCTCGGCGACCAGCAGCGTGCGCGTCGGCTGCGAGTACACCGCGGAGAGCGTGGCGCGCGACGCCGACGACAAGAAGATCGGCACCTTCTACGACTCGCAGAGCGCCGTGGTCGGCGGCGCCGACGTGTCCATCGCGGGCCACGACATCTACGGCGAAGGGCGTTTCGTGGCCTTCGTCTCCGGAGCGAAGCTGGTGGGCACCAGCGGTGCGCACCGGCAGGTGTACCTCCGCGATCGTTTCGAGGGAACGCTGCAGCTGCTGAGCAAGTCGGCGGCGGGAGTCGAAGGCGACGGCGACAGCTGGAACCCGGCGATCTCCACGGACGGGCTGTCGGTGGCGTTCGAGTCGTACGCGACCAACCTGGTGGGCAACGACGCCAACCAGGTCCGCGACGTCTTCCTCTTCGACCAGCACGTGACGCCGCCGACGCTGACGCGGATCAGCGTCTCCGACACCGGAGGGGAGTTCGCCGAGGCCAGCCTCGGCCCGAGCCTCGATGGCGCAGGCGCGGTGGTGGTCTACGAGACCGGCCAGAAGAACTTCCCGGGCCTCAACGGCGATGGCCGCAGCGCGCTGGTGCGCAAGGACCTGAAGGCGAACGTCAGCACCATCATCAACAAGGACGCTTCCGGGAAGGTGGTCGACTCCACCAAGCCGATGATCTCGGAGGACGGGACGCGGATCGTCTTCTACTCGTACTGGCCGCTGGTGGCCGGCGACACCAACGGCCTCTGGGACATCTTCCTCTACGACCTCAACGTCCCCGGCCTGAAGCGCCTGAGCCTCACCTCGTCCGGTGGAGAGCGGGATCAGGGCACGGAGAGCGTGAGCCGGGTCGTCTCCCCGGCGATCTCGGGGAACGGCCGCGTCGTCGCCTTCGCCTCGACCGCGACCAACGTCGTTCCCGGCGACACCAACGGCATGCAGGACGTGTTCGTCGTCGACACCACCACCGGTGAGGTGACGCGGGTCAGCGTGGCCAGCGACGGCACCCAGGGTGACACCGACAGCCCGATCGGCCAGGGAGAGCGCGTCGCGCTCAGCTACGACGGCAACCTGGTGGCCTTCAACAGCAACGCCCGGACGCTCGGCGTCAACGCGACCACCACCGGGCTGGGGAACGCCTACCTCCACGACCGGCGCACGAAGAAGACCACCCCGCTCACCAACAACACCAAGTGTTGCTCGGTGGGGCCGATGACGATGTCGCGCGAGGGCAACTACGTCGTCTTCGGATCCAGCGCGGACCTCGACCCTCGCTTCCCCGGGAGCGGTCAGTTCGTGCGCTTCACCGCGGTAGGGCTGGCCTTCTGGTGGCAGGCGGACTGACGCGGAAGCGGGAGACGGAGAGGGCTAGCGGCCCTTCCCGAGGTCGCTCCGGTACTTGAAGGCCGCATTGAAGTCAGGCACTCGGCGCTTGGCGACGTCGGCCCGCCACTTCACAAGCGCTCCCTGCCCCATCGTCCAGAACTTGGCGACGTTCTGCAGAAACCGGCCGAGCTGACTCCAGTGCCCTTGCTTGGCGAGCGCCTTGGCGAGCCTGAAGGATGGACCGAAGGACCCCAGCTGCGGTGAGCCGTTCGACCGCGAAGCAGCGAGGAGGTGCTTCTCCGCGAGCTCGACCTTCCGCTTTCGGAGCGCCACCAGCCCGAGCACCTCATTGCCCCGATAGATCGCGTTCCCGAAGTTCCAGTCCGTCGGATACCGCTCAGCATCGAGGAGCAACTGTTGCGCGTACTCGGTTGCGGCCTCGGACTGACCCGCGATCTCGGCCATCTCCGCGAGGTCGCTGAGCAAGTAGAAGCGATCGCGATGAGACTGGGTCATCGCCAGTGCTCGAGAGAAATAGTTCAGGGCATTGGAGGCTGCCGACTTGGTGCCCCGCCGACCGACGAGAGCGTCCAATCGGTAGAGGTGGGCGATCTCTTTGGGCCACCTCACGTTCAGCGGATCGAGCCGCATCGCGCGTCGGAGGAGAGGCAAACCTCTGTTCGAACGTCGGAAGCGGTAGAACATCGCGACCGCATCGAGAATCTCGAGGTCGTCGGGCCAGCGCTTGAGATGCCTGCGCCAGAGTCGCTCGATGATGGGAGCTCCCTTGTCATCCATGCCCGGCGCGAAGATGACGAAGCCGGATCGCAAGAGCTCATCGCGCGGCCGGTTCTCGACGAACCAGCGAACGTGCTCCAGATAGGCCGCACTCGACTGAGCGCTGAACATTCGCTCCATCGACAGGCGGCCAACCAGTCGCGCCCGAGCCTCGATGTCTCCAGGTCTCTTCTGGAGCCGTCGTTCGCACTCGACGGTGTCGGCCGGTGACATCCCCCCACCTGCCAACGCCGCGTCGGCGCTATCGATTTGCGATTTCAATGGGTGGTCCTCCGTCGTCTTCCAACTGCATCACCTGGGCTCGTGGACGAGGGTCTCGAGAAACGGTCTGAACCCACGCCGCCGGTACACCTCGGCAGCCTCGGAGTTCGCGACGACGGTGAGCTCGATCCGGTTCGGCTTCTGCCCCTCGAGCCATTCGATCAAGGAATTGAGCAGCGCCGTCGCGACGCCACGCCTTCTCATCGATGAGGCGACGTAGATGGCCGCGATGTAGCCAATGAGCGTCTGGTCAGGAGCCTGAACGACGTAGGCGTGCCCCCACCCCGCGCAGTGGCCGCTGAGGTCCACGACGAGGTGGCAATGGCTCGGGTCCCCCAGCTCGTCCGACGTGACGTCGACCCAGGACCCTCCGTAGCCAGTGTCGTGAGCGGGCAGGAGCTTCTCGCGCGCAGCAATCTCCTGGTTGCCCTCGGAGTGAATCCGTTGAACCTCGTTGAAGTCGTTCGGCGTCAGCGCTCGAACCTTCATCATGGAATCCCCCATCCGTGGCCAAAAGCCCCGCAACGAAAAAGCCCCCAAGTCACGAGGACCTGAGGGCTTCTTTCGAGAGCGGGAAAAGGGATTTGAACCCTCGACCCCCGCCTTGGCAAGGCGATGCTCTACCGCTGAGCTATTCCCGCTGACGACGACTGCGACGACGCGTGGCTACCTACCCACCCGATTCCCGCGCGTCAAGCACTCAGCACACGATCCGGGCGGGCACTTCCTGACCGCCTCACATCCCGGTGAGGCCCTTCGCCTTCTCCTCCAGCTTGGCCCGGAGGTCCTTGAAGAAGTTCGTCTCCTTCTCGGTCACCGGCCCGCTGGGCGTCTCCAGGTCGACCAGCTGCACGTACTTCTCGGGCAGGTCCTGCAGGAACCGCGACGGCGTCCTCGGCACCTCGCGGCCCCGCTTCACCCGCATCGCCGCCCGCGTCAGCACCAGCTGCTCCCGCGCCCGCGTCATGCCCACGTACGCCAGCCGCCGCTCTTCCTCGAGGTTCTGCGGCTCGCCCTGCATGCCGCCGTGGGGCACCAGGTCCTCTTCCATGCCGATGAAGAAGACCGTCTTCCACTCCAGCCCCTTCGCGCCGTGCAGGGTCATCAAGGTCACCCGCCCGCCGCGCACCTCTTCTTCCTCGTCCTTGGTGTCCAGCGTCAGCCGGTTCAGGTAGGTCAGGAGCCCCGCCTTCGGACCCTCGCGCTTCTCGTACGCCGCGAGCGACTGCACCACCTGCCGGAACCCCGACACCTTGCGGTCCCCGGCGGTCGGCGACGACGTCGCGCTGCGCGCCCACGCCTCGAAGTCCACCTCCGCCAGCAGGTCCTCGGTCACCCGCGCCAGGTTCCCCTTCGCGAAGCGCGCGCGGTACCGCTCGATCATCGCGCAGAACTCCTCGACCTTCTCCCCTGCCCCGCGCGGCAGGTCCTCGATCGTCGAGGCCTTCTTCATCGTCTCCCAGAGGCTCTCGCCCGACTTCTGCGCGTGCGTCTGCACCCGCTCCAGCGTCACGTCGCCGATGCCCCGCGTCGGCACGTTCACGATGCGCAGGAGCGAGATCTCGTCCTTCGGATTGGCGATCACCTTGAAGTAGGCGATCACGTCCTTCACCTCGCGCCGGTCGAAGAACTCCTGGCCGCCCACCACCTCGTAGAAGATGCCCCGCTCCCGCAGCTGCTCTTCCACCGGGCGCGACTGGCCGTTGGTCCGGTACAGCACCGCCAGGTCGTCCGGCGCCGCCCCCGCCTCGATCGCCTTGCGGATCTCGATCGCCACGTAGCGCGCCTCTTCGTCCTCGCTCGGCGCCACCACCACCTTCACCAGCGGCCCGCCCGGCCGGTCCGTCCACATCCGCTTCGCGCGCCGCGCCGGGTTCTGGGCGATCACCGCGTTCGCCGCCTCGAGGATCACCTCCGTCGAGCGGTAGTTCTGCTCCAGCCGCACTTCCTTCCCCTTGGGGAAGTGGCGCTCGAACTCGAGGATGTTCTTCACCTCCGCGCCGCGCCACGAATAGATGCACTGGTCGTCGTCGCCGACCACGCACACGTTGTGGCGCTTGCCCGCCAGGTGCACCAGCAACGCCAGCTGCGCCACGTTGGTGTCCTGGTACTCGTCCACCATCAGGTAGCGGAACCGCTCCTGGTAGCTCTCCAGCACCTCGGGCAGCTCGGTGAACACCCGCGACGGCAAGATGATGAGGTCGTCGAAGTCCACCGCCCCCATCGCCTTGAGCCCCAGCTGGTAGAGCGGGAACACCAGGTGCGTCACCAGGTCGTAGTCGTCGCCCAGCCCGTCCGCGCGCGGCTCCGGCACCACCCCCGCGTTCTTCGCCCGCGAGATGAGCGTCAGCACCTTGCGCGCGTCGAAGTCCCGGTCGTCGACCCGCCGCTCCTTCATCGCCCGCTTCACCATCGACAACTGGTCGCCCATGTCCGCGATGGCGAACTTCTTCGGCCACCCCAGCTTCGGCAGGTGCTGCTTCAGCACCTCCGCCCCGAAGGCGTGGAAGGTCGACAGCGTCACCCCCAGCGCCTTCTGCCCCGCCAGGTGCACCACCCGCTCCTTCATCTCCCCCGCGGCCTTGTTGGTGAACGTCACCGACAAGATCGCCCGCCCCGGCACCTTCTTCTCCAGCAGGTGCGCGATGCGGTGGGTGATGACGCGCGTCTTGCCGCTGCCTGCCCCGGCGAGCACCAGCAGCGGCCCCTCGGTGGTCAACACCGCCTCGCGCTGCGGAGGGTTCAGGTGGCTCAGATCCATGACGCGCGCGCTGCCTTAGCGGCCCGCGAACGGTTTGTCGAAAGCCCTGCGCGCGTGGGCTAGAAGTCGGTCCGTGGCCAAGGCAACCGCGCAGGACCCCACCAAGAAGCCCCCCGACCCCGAAGAGGCCCGCAAGGCCATTCGCCTGCTCGAGAAGCGCCAGTTCCTCGAACAGCTCGGGCGCCTCACCCAGAGCTTCAGCTCCGACGCCGGCAACCCCGGCAGCTACGCCTGCGAGGACTGCGAGCGCTGCGCCAACTGCATGTTCTGCGAGGGCTGCGACAGCTGCTACCAGTGCACCCACTGCACCGAGTGCACGCTCTGCAACAACTGCTCGCACTGCGAAGGCTCGAAGCAGCTCCACGGGTGCGCGTACTGCGTCCAGTCCGAGAACTGCACCAACAGCGCCTACCTCACGCTCTGCCGCAACCTGTCCGACTCCACCTACTGCTTCGGCTGCGTCGGGCTGACCAAGAAGGACTTCTACATCCTGAACGTGCCCTTCGACCGCAAGGACTTCTTCGAGGTGGTGAAGAAGCTCAAGCGAGAGCTCGACTTGCGCTGACGCGCACGCTCCCGTAACTGCCTTCCCTCCGGGAGGGCACATGCGCCGTTTCTTCTTCGCCGCCATCATCTTCGGTGTCGTGCTCGCGGTCTTCGCCGCGCCGCTGACCAGCGTCGACGTGCCCGTCGGCGACCGCCGCCAGGCCGAGCCCCCCCGCGACCAGCAGGAACCTGCCGTCGCCCTGTCGCCTTCCGGCAACCGGGCCGTGGCCGCCTGGACCGACGGCCGCTTCAACGTGCTCGGGGACCGGCGCACCAACATCGTGGTCGCCTTCTTCGACCAGCCCAACGCCACCAGCTGGACCCAGTACGTCGTCGCCCCCTCCCCCTTCACCCAGAGCGAGCCCGCGGTCGTCGTCGGCAACGGCGTCGCGCTCGTCGTCTGGACCCAGTACCGCGATCGCCTCGGCAACGAGACCGCCATCATGGGCGCCCTGCTGCCGATGACCGGCGCCCGCACCGGCGCTCAGCCCTTCGTGGTGCGCGACGTCATCAGCACCATCGAGCAGCACCCCGCCGTCAGCTACCGCAACGGCGTCTTCTCCGTCGCGTACCAGTCGATCAACTCCATCGACTACATCCAGGTCCTGGAGGCCGACGGCGGCTTGCAGAACCAGACCAACGTCGCGCCCGGGCCGAACACCGACCGCCCGCAGATCGCGTCCCTGAGCGCCACCACCGACGTCATCACCTGGACCGACATCGGCGTGCCCAAGCGCATGAAGTACGCCACCGTCACCGGCACCTCCGTCACCCAGAAGGGCAACCTCGCCGGCAACCGCACCAACAACCTCGACCAGTACGCGCTCGCCCTCACCGGCACCACCGCGGGCGCGACCGCGAGCTGGCAGGAGTACTACTCGCCCTCCCAGCTCAACCTCTACGTGGCCCGCATCGACTCCACCGGCGCCCTCACCGACCCCAACGGCATCCTGGTGGCGGTCGACGCCGGCCTGCAGAGCGCCTCGCTCTCCTCGAACGGCCTCACCACCTACCTGGTCTACGGCAGCAGCATCGGCGCCGGCTTCGGCTACAAGTTCGCCACCATCTCCAACACCGGGGCCGTCTCCAACAGCGGCGCCTCGCTGCCCCTCACCGGCCCCGGCGGCTCCTTCGACCTCGCGGTGAACACCTCCGGGGCCACCCTGCTCGGCTACACGGAGAACCGGAACGGCACCAACACCCACGTCTACCAGGGCTTCTACGGCTCCAGCTTCAACCAGCTCATGTCCGCGGGGTTGAACGCCCAGGAAGGGCCGGCCATCGCCACCACCCAGGGCGTCTTCGGGCTCGCCTGGGCCGACTGGCGCGGCGACGACGCCGGCTTCGACGTCATGTTCCAGCGCATCTCCTCCGACGGAGGGCTGCTCGACCCCTCGCCCATCGCCATCGAGCGCGCCCCGGGCGATCAGCGCCAGGTGGCGATCACCGCCTCCACCGCCGGCAACTTCCTCGTCGGCTGGGTCGACCGCAGCACCGGCTTCGTCATGGGCAAGCGCGTCAGCGCGAGCGGCACCGTGCTCGACCCCACCAGCGCGCAGCTCGCCCGCCAGAACGTGGCGCTCCTCCCCCGCGGCCTGGCCTTCGACGGCACCAACTACGTGGTGCTCCACTCCCACCCCGTCCCCGCCTTCAAGCGCGTCAACTGGCAGCCGCGCGTCAGCCGCGTCAACCAGGCGGGCATCTCCATCGATGACGGCGGCGTGGTCGTCTACAACGCCAGCCTCGAGTCCAGCATCGGCAGCCGGGGCGGGGCCATCGCCAGCACCACCACGGGCAGCTCGCTGGTCGCGGTCAACGTGCACGACTTCGCCGGCGACCAGCACGTGGTGGTGAACGTCGGCGGCCGCAGCGACGACGCCGGGTACGCCATCGCCGACGCCGGCGCGCTCGGCCTCTCCACGCTCGGGAACACCGGCTTCCTCCTCGCCGTCGCCGACGTGCTCGACCCCACCGTGGTGTCCTTCTTCGAGCTCGACACCGACGCCGGCATCCGCCGCACGCGCCGCACCCGCTTCGACGCCGGCATCAGCGCCATCTCCGTCGCCTCCGACGGGGTGAACACCGGGCTCGCCTTCACCGCCCAGGGCGCGAACGGCATCAACCAGCTCGGCTTCCTCACCTACGGCCCCGACGGCGGCGTGCTCGCCGAGGACCGCCTCGCCTCGCCCGCCGAGGAGATCGAGCCGCAGATCCTCTTCGCCGGCGCCCGCCGGGCGGTGGTCGCCGTCACCCGCCTCGACGACCTCGAGGCCGACGCCGGCGCGCCGCGCGTGCGCGCCAAGTTCGTCCCCTTCGGCGCCCTGGGCATCGGCTGCACCTTCGACACCGACTGCGCCTCCAACCTCTGCGACCCCGTCGAGAAGGTGTGCTGCGACCGCGCGTGCAACTCGGGCGCCTGCGAGAGCTGCCTCGGCGTCTCCGGCGCCCAGCCCGGGACCTGCGCCTTCAGCCCCACCACCCGCATCTGCCGCCCCAGCGCCGGGGTGTGCGACCCGGCCGAGACCTGCACCGGTGCGTCCGCCACCTGCCCTTCCATCGACGTGAAGGCCCAGGTGGGCACCGTCTGCCGCGCCTCCGACGCCGGCTGCGACCGCGACGAGGTCTGCGACGGCCTCTCCAACGGCTGCCCGCCCGTCGACGCCATCTCCGACGCCGGCACCGTCTGCCAGAGCACCCAGTTCCCCTGCGCCAACCCCGGCCTCTGCGACGGCCTCACCAAGGAATGCCCCGCCTCGCCCGGCGTGCAGCCCACCTCGCACGTCTGCCGGCCGGCCCTGGGCTTCTGCGACCTCGAGGAGAAGTGCGACGGCGTCAACAACACCTGCCCCGACGATCTCTACGCGAGCACCGGCATCTGCCGCGACGCCGACGGCGGCTGCGACGTCGCCGAGAGCTGCCAGGGCAACTCGCCCCAGTGCCCGCCCGACGCGGTCGCCTCGGCGATGACGTCCTGCAACGACCAGAGCAACCGCGCCTGCGCCGTGGGCGGCCGCTGCAACGGCGTCGACCGGACCTGCCCCGCCGTCACCAGCGCCCCCGCCACCGTGGTCTGCCGCCAGAGCAGCTCGCCCTGCCTGTCGCCCACCACCTGCTCCGGCACCGGGCTCGACTGCCCCGACGGCTTCACCCCCACCAACGAAGGCATGTCGTGCGGCGACGGCCTCACCTGCCAGTCCGGCGAGTGCAAGGCGCCCCCGGTCATCACCGGCCCCACCCCCAAGGGCAGCCGCTACGGCTTCGGCTGTGGCTGCGGCGCCGGGAGCGACGGCCTGGTGCTGCCGCTCGCCCTGCTCGCCTTCCTCTGGAGCCGCCGCCGCGTCCGCCTGGGCGGCGCGGTGCTGGGGCTCCTGGTCGCCATGGTCTCCACCAGCGCGCTCGCCGCCGACGCCCCCAAGCGCCTGCGCCTGGTCTTCAACGGCCTCGACAACAAGGGGGGCCTCAGCGAGGAGGCCAAGAACAGCGTCTCCGAATTCGTTCAGTCGGAAGTGGCCTCGATGAACGCCTACGAGGTCATCGGGCGCACGGAGATCGCCGCCATCATCGGCGTCGATCGCCAGCGGCAGCTCCTCGGCTGCTCCGCCGACAGCTCGTCCTGCATGGAAGAGCTGGGCGGCGCCATCAACGCCGAGCGCATGCTCATCGGCGACGTCTCCCGCGTCGACGAGACGGTGCTCCTGAACCTCTCGCTGATCGATCTCACCACCTCCAAGCCCATCGCCCGCATCGGCCGGAAGATCGAGAAGGGCGGCACCTCGGCGCTGCTCGAGCAGGTGAAGCCCGGCCTCTACGAGCTCGCCAACCAGGACCCCACCTACGTCTCCGCCCCGCTCAAGATGGACCGGGGCTTCGGCGGCGTGGTGCTCGGCGTGCGCGGCGACACCGACGTGCTCGGCCCCCGCATCGCCCCCGTCATCACCGCGGAGCTGTCGGGCCGCTGGGCCGGCGGCGCCATCTCCGTCATCCCCAAGGCCTCGGTGGGCGTGCGCCTCGAGGGCCGCTTCTACCCGGTGGTCATCGGCCGGGTGCGCCCCTACGTGGCCGCCGGCGCCACCGGCTTCACCACCGGCCTCGGCGTGCGCGGCGCGCTGGGCGCGGCGGTGCGCTTCTCGTCGCTGCAGATCTTCGCCGACGTGGCCTACGAGCGCTTCGTCGCCAGCTTCAGCCCCAGCACCGAGTCCTACCAGGACAACGCCGTGCTCCTGGGCGTCGGCGCCGGCTGGCAGTTCTGACGCCTCAGTCCAGCGCGCGCAGGAACAGCGCCTTCAGGTACTCGGTCTCCGGCTGACCGAGCAGCGGCGGGTGGTCGAGCCCCGCTCCGCGCCGCTCCAGCACCTGCAGGGGGCGCTTGGCGTCCTTCGCCGCGTCCTGGACGATGGCCTCGAAGTGCTCCCGGGTCACCTTGCCGGAGCACGAGCAGGTCACCAGCACGCCGCCCGGCGCGAGCAGCTTCACCGCCCGCAGGTTGAGCTCGCGGTAGGCGCGCTCGGCGGCCTTCACGCCTTCCTTGCGCTTGGCGAGCCCCGGCGGGTCCACCACCACGGTGCCGAACTTGCGGCCCGACTTCTCGAGCTCCCGCAAGACGTCGAAGGCGTTGGCGCAGCGCACCTCGACGTTCTTGAGGCCGTTGCGGGTGACGTTCGCCTGCGCCCGCGCGGCCGCGCCCTCGTCCTGCTCCAGCGCCAGCACGGTGGCGCAGCGGCGCGCCAGGGAGAGCGCGAAGCCGCCGTGGTAGCTGAAGGCGTCGAGGCCGTCGCCGTGCGCCAGCTCGCCCGCGCGCAGGTGGTTGTCCACCTGGTCGAGGAAGCTGCCCGTCTTGGCGTCTTCCATCAGGTCCGCCGCCAGCACCGCCGGGCCTTCGTGGTACTCGACCAGCGCCGACCCCTCGCCCACCAGCCACCGCTTCTCGCGCGGCAGCCCTTCGAAGTCGCGGCCCGAGCCGTCGTCGCGCGCCAGCACCCGGGTGCACCCGGTCAGCTCGAGCAGCACCGGCGCCAGCTGCGCCTTGAGCGCGTTCATCCCCTCGCTCAGCGTCTGCACCACCAGCGTCTGGCCGTAGCGGTCGACGAAGAGCCCCGGCACCTGGTCGGCCTCCGCGTGCACCACCCGGTACGCGTCGCGGCCCGCGAGCGAGTCGCGCCGCGCCACCGCCGCTTCCAGCCGGCGCCGCCAGAAGCCGTCGTCGACCTGCGTCTTGGCGACCCGGCTCACCACCCGCAGCGCGATGGGAGAGGTCTGCGCCCACAGGCACCAGGCGACGAAGTTGCCTTGCGGGTCCAGCGCCTCCACCACGTCGCCGGGCTTCACCGTGCCGGGCGCCTGGGTGACCGCGGAGCGCCAGATGAAGGCGTGGCCGCCGCGCACGCCCTTGGCCGCCTCCAGCGTGATGCGGGCCGTCATTCGAGCCCGCGCGCGGCCAGCTCGAAGTCGTCCTCGCCGCGGAGGTGGCCGATCTCGTGGAGCAAGGTCACGCGGATCTGCTCCAGCAGCTCGTCCTTGGTCTTCACCGCCCGCGCCAGGTTCTTCCGGTACACCACCACCGAGCGGCACGGCCGGCCCCCCTCGGTGTCCGCCGGCTCGCAGGCCTCGTTGAGCGGCGGCCCCCGGAACAGCCCCAAGATGGTGGGCGACAGCGGCGGGTCGCCCGAGGTGAGATCGTCGGTCTGCGGCACGTCTTCCACCGCGATGGGCACGTCGCGGGTGTCCTTGCGCATGTCGTCGGGCAGCGAGGCCACGATGCGCTTCACTTCCTTCTCGAAGTCCTCGGCCGACAGCAGCACCGGCGCGGGGAAGTCGTCGGGCGCCTTGGTGCGCGCCGCCGTGAAGTGCTTCTCGGCCTCGGGCAGCTTCCCTTCGCGCTCCAGCAGGAGCCCCAGGTGGTGGTGCGCGTGCGGCCCGCGGTCGGCGTCGTCGAGCAGCCCCTTGAAGGCCGCCTTGGCCTCGTCGAAGCGGCAGAGCTCGAAGAGCGCCACCGCCTTCTCGTAGCGGCAGTCGGCGTCCCTGGGGTGCTTGGTGAGCACGAAGCTCGCCCGCTCCAGCGCGTCGGACGCCTGGCCGAGGTCGTTGAAGATCATCGCCGAGAGGCCGGCGAACTGCAGCGCGGTGTCCTCGTCGTGCTGGCTGGTGGCGAGATCGAACCCCCGCTCGGCGTACAGCGAGGCCAGCTCGTCCATCTCCCGGCTCGACGGCAAGGCCACCCCGTAGAGGTGCGCCGCGCCCAGCAGCGCGTCGAGCGAGTCGGGGTCGATCGCCAGCGCCCGGGTGAAGGCCAGCTTCGCCTCGTCGTAGCGCTCCAGCGCCGCCAGCGCGTTGCCCCGCTCGGTGTGGGCCAGCACGTCGTTGGGGTACAGCGCGCTCGCCTGGGCCGCGCAGCTCAGCGCCTTGGCCGGCTGGTGGTCGTCGGCGTAGTCGCGCGCGGCGTCGAGCGGCAGCTTGCCCTTGGCGTCGCGCACCGCGAGCGGGGTGACGTGCGGCGAGCTGCTGGTCGGCTCGGGCGGGGTGCGCGGCGCCGGCGTCTCGGGAGGCGTCGCCGGAGTCGCCGGGGCCACCGCCGCGGGGGCCTGCTGGCACGGCGGGCACTCGGGCGCGGCGGGGGTGGACGGCTTGCAGCTGCAGGCGAGCAGCCCGCACAAAAGCAGCGCGCTCGAGAGGCCCGGGGGCAGCAGCTGAAGTTTCGTGCCGGATCCCCTTGCGGAGGACGGGGCGAAGCCCCGACTTTTCGCGGGCTGCGCCATCGCGAAGAAGGGAATCAGGCCGAGCGCTTTTCCTTCTCGAACGTGAGCTGGGGCGCTTCCTTCCGCATGATCACGCCCTCGCTGATGCGACATTCCTTGATGCCCTCTCGGTAGGGCACGTCGTACATGATCTCGAGCATCGCGTCTTCGAGGATGGCGCGCAGGCCGCGCGCCCCGGAGTGGCGGCGCATCGCTTCCTTGGCCACCGCCTTCAGCGCCTCGCGCGAGAAGCTGAGCTTCACCTTCTCCATCTCGAAGAGCTTCTGGTACTGCTTGATGAGCGCGTTCTTCGGCTGGGTGAGGATGGTGATCAGGTCCTCTTCCCGCAGATCGTTGAGCGTGGCGATGACCGGCAGACGCCCGATGAACTCGGGGATCATGCCGAACTTCATCAGGTCCTCGGGCTCGGTCAGCCGCAAGAGCTCGCCGACCCCGCGCTCGTCCTTGCGCTCGATCTTCGCGCCGAAGCCCAGGCCCTTCTCGCCCACCCGGCGCTTGATCACCCCGTCGATGCCGTGGAACGCACCGCCGCAGATGAAGAGGATGTTCGAGGTGTCGACCTGGATGTACTCCTGCTGGTTGTACTTCTTGCCGCCCCGCGGAGTGACGTTCGCCCGGGTGCCTTCGACGATCTTGAGCAGCGCCTGCTGCACGCCTTCGCCGCCCACGTCGCGGGTCACGCTGGGCGAGTCGCCCTTGCGCGCGATCTTGTCGATCTCGTCGATGTAGACGATGCCCCGGCTCGCCTTCTCCACGTCGTAGTCGGCGTTGTGGAGCAGGTTCTGGATGATGTTCTCCACGTCCTCGCCCACGTAGCCGGCCTCGGTGAGGCTGGTGGCGTCGGCGATGGTGAAGGGCACGTTGAGGAACCGCGCCAGCGACTGCGCCAGCAGCGTCTTGCCCGAGCCCGTGGGCCCGATGAGCAAGATGTTCGACTTCGACAGCTCGATCTCTTCCGGCCCGTGGGTCTTCATGCCCGGGCGGGGGCGCGCGGCCGGCTTGCGCTGGTAGATGCGCTTGTAGTGGTTGTAGACCGCGACCGAGAGGACCTTCTTCGCGAAGTCCTGGCCGATCACGTAGTCGTCGAGGAAGGTCTTGATCTCCAGCGGCGTCGGCAGGCTGACCTGCGGCTTCGCCTCTTCCTTCTCCGACTCCTCCGCGATGATGTCGTTGCAGAGCTTGATGCACTCGTCGCAGATGTAGACCGTCGGGCCGGCGATCAGCTTGCGCACCTCGCGCTGCGACTTGCCGCAGAACGAACACGACAGGTTCACGCTGTGCTCGTTCTTCTTCACGCCTGGGCCTCGTACGACATGGTGTGACAAAGCCTAACCGCATCGCTCGGGCTCGGCCAGCGCCTCACCCTCCCCATGTGGTCAGGCCTCCGCCTTCGCCGACGCCAGCTCGGCCACGTCGTCCGCCAGGGCGTCCGCCCGCTCCGCCACCGCCTTGGGCACCGACCGGTTGCCGTGCAGCTCGGTGGCCAGCTTGCGCGCCAACCCCGCGAGGCGCTTGAGCTCCTGGGCCGGCGAGGCCTTGGTCTCCGGCACCGGGAAGCGCTCGGTCAGCTCCTTGCGCAGCTCGGAGACCTGGCTGTCCGGGTTCCAGATGGAATCGCGGATCGACTTGTACTCCTGGGCCGAGAGCTGGCCGCGCTCCTCCGCGTCGGCCAGCACCTGCACCACTTCCCAGGGCGGCGGGGCCTGCTCGCCTGCCCCCGAATCCTCGTCCTGCACCACCCTCGCCACCCGCTCCGGCTCGTGCTTGTCGAGGAACGAGAAGCTGCGGGTCAGCTTGAGCGCGGTGTTCTTGCGAATGCGCAGCTCCGCCAGGCAGTACGCCTCGAAGGTGGGGTAGCCCCACGCCTCGTACTGGGCCTCGTCGCGCACCTTGGTGAGCAGCTTCCCGAGCTCCACCCAGCTCGACTTGAAGCGCTTGGCCGCCGCGATGACGGTGTGCCGGAAGGTGCCGGGCGCCACCGCCGCGGCCTTCGCCGAGAGTTCCTGAACGTCGGTCGTCATGACCTACGGCTTCTACGAGCGCCCGGGCGCCTTCGGCAACCGCTACTTGTTGCCCACGGTGAACGCGAGCGACACGTTCACGTTCTCGCCCTCGTGGGGCTTGAAGGGCCACTTCTGCAGCTGCCCCAGCAGGCACTCCGGCAAGGGCCCGTTCTTGTACTCGGGGTGGTCCACCCACACCTTGCTCACCCGCCCGTTGCCGCCGATCGAGAACTCGATGGGGATCTTCTGCGGGCTCGCCGGCTTGCCGATCGCCGCCAGGCAGGGGAACAGCGAGCGCTGGTTCGCCTTCACCACCGCGTTGATCGCGTCCTGGTCGATTTTCGCCGTCTGCATGCCGTCGGGGTCGTCGCCCGGGTCGGTCGTCTTGCTGCCCGCCCCCGGCGAGCGGGGCACCCCGGGGTTGCCCGGGTTCGACGGCCGCTGGCCGCCCGTCGCCGGCTTCTTCCCGCCCGGCAGGCCCGGGTAGTCGATGAGCTCCTCGTCGCCCGAGCGCTGGCGGGCCTTGCCGATGACCGGCGGGTCCACCGAGATGAGCTCGGCGTAGAGGTCTTCCGCGCTGCGCCCCGGGGTGTGCACCGCCAGGTAGCTGCCCCCGAAGACCACCGCCCCGGCGATCAGCACCAGCACCACCGCGGTGATGATGATCGCCACCGTGCGGCGCTTCAGGCGGTCGCGCTCGCTGGCCTCGGCGTGCCGGTCGACCCGGCGCTTGGCGTCGGCCTTGGCGAGGTGGACCTTGAAGGTCTCCACCATCGCCAGCGGGCGGAAGCCGTCGGAGCCGACCTGCTGGATCTCCGAGCGGCCGTCGAGTTCCCCCGCGTAGATCTTGTCCACGATCTGCTTCGGAGGTACGGGCCCCAGGATCAGGTCGCCCTGTTTGAACAGCCAGGGCTCTTCACTCGCCATGCGGAGCGGAACCTCCCGAAGTGTCGCGTTGTGGTGTTGGTACCACGGCGGCGCGTTTCGCGGCTACCAAAGCCAGCCGGAAGGCCCCACCGTGCAGGACACCCTGGCCCTGGCCTTCCGCCAGGCCGGCCTGTCGCGCACCGCGGTGCCTTCGGGCCGCACCGACCTGGGGGTGCACGCCCGCATGCAGGTGCTGAGCATGCGGGTGGTCGAGCGCCACGACGACCAGGAACTCGCCCGGCGCATGAACGAGAAGCTGAGCCAGGACCTGGGCATCGCCCTGGTGAAGCCCGCCCCGCCCCACTTCCACTGCGCCTGGTCGGCCAGCGCCAAGGTGTACCGCTACCGCCTGCTCACCCGCGACGCGCCGCACTGGGACTCCCACGCCTGGCGGGTCGACGTCGTTCCCTCGCAGGTCCGCGCCGCGCTGGAACCGTTCATCGGCACCCACGACTTCTACCGGTTCCACGACAACTCGAGCGCCCGGCAGCCGCGCACCCTGCACGCGGTGAACCTCTACGAGCGCGACGGCGGCCTGGTGGAGCTCGAGCTCGTCGGCGCCGGCTTCGCCCGGTACATGGTGCGCTACCTCGTCGGCGCCGCGGTGGGCCTTTCGCGCGGGGAACTCGAAGAATCGACCGTGCATGCTGGGCTCCATCAGCAGGTGCGCTTCCGCGGCATCAAGGCGCCCGCTCAGGGGCTCGTGCTCTGGGAAGTGCGCTACCCGCCCGAGCTCGACCCTTTCACCGCCGAGGAACGCCGGCTCGCCGCCGGAGTGCCGGCCACCCCGCCCTTCGTGGAGCACGCCTGACGGGGGCCCGGTCCCGGAGTCGAGCGCGCTCGGGCGTGGTAGGCGTCAGGTCATGACGGAGGAGACCCGGGACGGCGTCGAGCGCTCGCTGCGCCGGCTGGCGCGCCTGCGAGAGATCGCGGCCGGCGACTTCCTCCTCGAGAAGGAGACCGAGCTCGCGAAGGCCCGGTGGGCAGCGCTGCCGGCCGGGGCCCGCGGCCCGTGGGACTGGGACCTGGTGCCGCTCGCCGTCGAGTTCGGGTTCTGGCCCGAGCCACCGGGCACCACGCGCGAGTCACTCGAGCAGCTCGAGCTCCAGCTCGGGATCGCGCGCCGGCTCCTCGCCGATCTGCCCGCCACCGGGCTCGAGGTGTTCGTCGACCTCGAGAACAATGCGCTCGTGCTGCACGGCCCAGGGCTCGACGAGCAGGGCCAGCGGATCATGGAGCGCTACACCTTCCAGCTGCCCCGGGGCTTCATCGCCCCCGTCCAGCAGCCGCCCGCCTCGGATCAGTGAGCCAGGCGGTCTTCGTACTTCTCCAGCACGTCGTGGATCGCCTCGCGCAGGTACTCGCTCTGGCGGATCCGCGTTTCCTTCGAGAGCTCCTTCAGGGTCTCGAGGCGATCCTTGTTCAACCGGAAGACCACCGAGGTGAGACGGGGTTGTTCGTTCATGTGCGTGCGCCCTCCCTACAGGTGCACACATGGTCACACAGTCCGGGAAGAGATCAAAAAAACTACTCGAAGAGATACGTGCGCAGCTGCAGCCCGACGAGCACGTCGGCTCCGAAGCGCAGCCCGGATCCGAAGCCGAGGTGCGTGCTCACCACGGCGTAGACGCCGGCGATCGACGAGAAGTCGTACTGCACGCCCGCGCCGATTCCGGGGCCCACCGAGATCCGCGGCGTCACGTGCCCCACCACGTCGAGCTCGACGAAGGTCTTCCACGCCTCGAGGCCGAAGAAGCGCCGCAGCCCCGCGCGCAGCATCACGTCGATCGCGGGCCCGCCGAAGATCACCCGCCCGCGGAGCGCCACCTCGTTGTCGTTCTGCCCGAACTGCAGCGTGCCGCCCGTCTCCACGCCCGAACGCCAGCCCGCATTCGAGTAGCCGGTCGCCGCGTGGTCCACCCGCTCGCCGGTGGCCGCCACCACGAGCCCCAGCGAGCCCCGGTGGTCGCGGCGCTCGATCGCCTCCTGGCCGAGCGCCAGGGGAGCGACGAGCAGCGACCACGTCAGGAGCGCGCGAGACACGCAGGAGCGCATAGCACCCCAGGTGCCCGCTGCCTGCCGGACCATTCAGCGCTTGGCGCGACGACGGCGCAGCGCTCCGACCAGCGCGCCCACCGCCAGCCAGGCCCCGCCCGCCGCGGTGCAGCCCGCCGCCGAAGGCGCGCTCGCCTGGGCCGGGAGGTCCGGGTGATCGGCCACCACCGCCGGCTTCCAGACCTTGTCGGCCACGTTGCCGGCCTCGTCGCGCACCCGCACCGTCACCCCGCCCTGCTGCTCCACCGCCGACAGCGCGATGGGCCGGGCCGCGCCGAACTCGCCGAAGTCACCGTCGCCCACCTTGTACGCGTAGCGCAGCGTCTCACTCGAGCTCACCACGTCGCGGGCGGTGACCTGCAGCAGGTCGTGCTCGCGGTCGGCGGTCAGCTCCACCTCGGGCGGCTCCCAGTCGATGAGCACGCCCACCCGCACCGGCTCCGAGACGCCGTGGGGGTCGTCGGCCATGCGCGCGCGCACGTCGATGACGTGCCGGCCCTGGATCAGGAACACCGGGTGCTCCACCGCCAGCTCGCCGTTGCCTTCCGCGGTCACGAAGGTGCTCCAGGTGCCCTCGTCGACCCGGTAGTCGAACTCCGCCACGCCGCTGACGCCCAGCGCGCGCACGTCGAGGATCGCGCGGGGCACCGGCAGCCCCTGCCCGGTCGCGCGCATCGCCGCGGCCTTCGGCTGCTCGGTGCGCTTGAGCGCCGCGCTCACCTGCGGCGCCGAGGTGGCGCACGCCGCGCTGTTCGGCAGCAGCGTCGCGTAGAGCCCGAGGTGGTTGTAGTAGGCGGTGCCGCTGATCGCCCCCAGGCCCTTCACCTCGTTCACCTTGAGCTTGAAGCTGCCCAGCGCCGGCAGGCCGAACGGCTTGAGCGCGTTGCCGATGGCCGGCTCCGCCAGACCGATGATCGCGGGGATGAGGTCGCCCAGCACCTTGGGGTCCTCCGCGAGGATCTCGCTGTTGCTGGTCTTGATGTTGGTCACCAGCATCTTGAGGTCGCCGATCGCCGGCTGCACGCTCGAGCACCCGTTGAAGATGAGCGACAGCGGCAGCGCCACGTCGGCCGACAGGGTGAAGAGCCGCGCGTAGCGGTCGTCGAACATCGCGTAGAAGTCGATCGACAGCTCCGGCAGCGTCAGCAGCAACAGCGGGTCGATGGGCTTCTTGGTGACCGGGTCGAAGGTGCCCTTGCCGATGTCGATCTTCGGCGCCTTCGCGGGCCGCAGCACCACCAGCATCGGCGCGTCCTTCCCGTCGCGCGTCGACAGGCGCCCGAGCGACGGCAGGAACGTCTTGAACAGGCCGGTGGTGAGCAGGCCCACGGTGGCGCTCGACAGCTGCAGGCAGAGCGCGCCCGACTGGTGCGCCTGGTGCACCGCGAGGTTCACGAAGGGCGACGCGATGCCCACGCCCACGTGGTAGCCGCTGCCCGGGGTCGCCTCGCCGTCGAAGTTGGGCGAGCTCACCGCGGTCATCGGCGGCGGCGCCTGGGGCGGCACGCAGTTGGCCACCTTCACCGGCTGCAGGCCGTCGCGGGTGCCGATGGTGAGGCCGGTGTCCACCTTCACCGTGCTGCCCGCGGCCACCGACAGGTCGAGCGCGGCCTCGGTCGGCGCGCCGAAGTTGCCCAGGAGCCCGCCCAGCGACACGCGCCCTTCGGTGCCCAGGAAGCGCGGCACGCACTTGTTGGTCGCCGTGTCCATGCAGACCTTGGCGCTGGTGTCGCAGGTGCTGGTCGCCCCGCCCACCGACGGGCACGCCGGCTTGCCCGCGCCGCACTGCTCGCACTGCTGCGGCTCGATGGCGCTCTTGATCTTGTCCTGCAAGAGCGGGCTGATGAGCTTGAGCACGAAGTTCTTCACCACGTCCCAGTCGGCCGCGTCGCACGCGCTCGAGCAGAAGCCACCTTCGGAGTCGAGCTTCAGGTCGCTGGGGTCGAAGCACTTCGGCTTCGCGGGGGCGCCCGAGGCGCCGCACACCTGCGTGCCGTTGATGTCCTGCACGTCGAAGGCGAGCAGCTTGTCCCACTTGGTGTCGATGCTGAACTTCACCGTCACCGACACCGTGTTGCTGCTCGGCTGCGCGCGCGACGACGAGAAGTCGATGCTGCACTTGAGGTCGCACAGCGAGTGCGGGTTCAGCAGGTAGATTTTCCCGGTGGCGATGTCGAGCGACACCGTGGCGTCGACGGTGTTCGACGGGCCCGGCACCAGCGAGAAGCCGGTGATCTTCACGCCCACGTTGGCCGGCAGGTCCTTGCCGTCGCACTTGCCGTCGAGCCGCCCGCTGCCGGTCGAGTCGCCCTGGTCCGACACGTACACGTCGCCGATGACCGAGAAGTTCTGCTTGCTGCAGGCCACCGGCAGGTTGAGCGTCGCGCCCGGCGCGAACATCTCCACCAGCGTGCGCCAGTTGTTGTTGAGGTAGTTGATGCCCTGCGCCGACAGCCTGATGTTGAGCGCGTTGTCCGTCTTCGGGCCGGTGTACCGGCCGTTGGGCAGCGGCGTCAGCCCCCCGCACCCCGAGCCCGAGCCCGCACACCCGACCGCCGTGAGTACGGCGACCACCGTGATGCTGAGCCGTCGAAGTGCTGGGGACATCGCAGGAACCTCCTGATCAACTTGCGCGGCGAAACCACATCGTATGCATTGTCGGCCCTGACCGGGTGTCAGGTTCGCTTGACGCGCCGCAGCATGAGCCGCTGCGGGCTCAGGCCACCACGGGGAGACTGAAACCCTGGGTCAGCGCGTCGTTGAGCCGGCCCGACCGGAAGGGCTCCAGGTCGACCGCCACGAAGCGGTAGCCGCAGGCCTTGAGCGCCTGGTCGAGCCGGGCGCGCAGCGCGGGGTCCAGCGCGCGCTGGAGCTCTTCGGCCCCGAGCTCGAGCCGGGCGACGTCGCCGTGGTGGCGCACCCGGAAGATGCGCAGCCCCAGGGCCTTCACCGCGGCCTCGGCGCGGCCGATCTGCGTCAGGCGCTCGGAAGTGACCGGGGTGCCGTACGGGAGCCGCGACGCCAGGCAGGCGAGCTGCGGCTTGTCCCAGGTCGACAGGCCGAGCCGCTTGGACCAGGCGCGGATCTCGTCCTTGGTGAGGCCGGCCTCGGCCAGCGGCGAGCGCACCGCGTGCTCCCGTGCCGCCTGGTGCCCCGGCCGGTGGTCCTTCTTGTCGTCGGCGTTGAAGCCGTCGAGCACCGCCGCCAGCCCCTGCTCCGCGCGGATCGCCTCGCAGCGCGTGTAGAGCTCGGTCTTGCAGAAGTAGCAGCGGTTGGTCGGGTTGGCGGCGTACCGCGGGTCGGCCAGCTCCTGCGAGTCGACCAGCAGGTGCCGCGCACCCAGCTCCGCGGCGATGGTCTTCGCAGCCTGCGCCTCGTCGGGCGCCACCGACGCCGAGATGGCGGTGACCGCCAGCGCGCGCTCGCCGAGCACGTCGACGGCGACCTTGAGCACGAACGCGGAATCGACCCCGCCGGAGAAGGCCACCACCGCCGACGGCAGCGCCGCGATGGTCGCCTTCAGCTGCTCGAGCTTGGGGGCCGACGACGCGCAGAGCGCGTCGATGCCTTCGTCGGACAGCACGGCCAGCGCCTAGCGCTTGCCCTTGGCCTTCGCCTTGGCCGCCTTGGGCGCCCGCGCGGTCCGCGCCGCGCGCG
>JAIBBQ010000018.1 GCA_019694595.1 Myxococcaceae bacterium | reverse complement strand
GGGGGCGGGCAGCGCCCACGACGCCGACAGCCCGGCGCGCCCGGCGCTCGCCGGGCGCGGCCTCGCCGGGGCGCTGCGCGCGGCGCTCGCCGACGCCGGGGTCGCCGCCGCCGACGTCGGCTACGTCAACGCCCACGCCCCGGGGACGCGGGCGAACGACCCCGGCGAGTCGGCCGCGTACGTCGCCACCTTCGGGCGTCGGGGCGTCCCCGTCTCCAGCACCAAGGCCGCGCTGGGCCACGCGCAGGGCGGGGCGAATGCGCTGGAGGCCGCGGCGTGCGTGCTCGCGCTGCGGCACGGGGTGCTCCCGCCCACGGTGGGCGTCACCCCCGACGACGGCCTCGGCCTCGACGTGGTGCACGGCGCGCCGCGCCCGGCCGAGCTCTCGCTCGCGGTGTCCACGGCGTCCGCCATGGGCGGCGGGAACGTGGTCATCGTCCTCAGGGCGGCGCCGTGAGCGTGCGGCTCCTCGCCGTCGAGCGCTGGGTGCCTGGCGCCGAGGAGCCGCCCCGGGTCAAGCGCGCCGTGCCCGCCGGTCGGGCCCTGGTCGCGCTCGCTCGGAAGGTGCCCGGCCTCGAGCCGCAGCGGACCGGGCTGTACCAGGCGCTCGGGCCCGAGAAGCTCGGCCTCACGGTGCCCCTGTTCGAGCAGCTCGCCGGCGAAGGCTTCGACGCCGCGGGCACCACGGCGCCGCTGTTCCACTACACGCCGTACGGCCCGGTGCTCTCGGTGGCGCTCGACCTGGGGTGCCGGGGCCCGTTCGCGTCGCTCGAAGGGCAGGGCGACGAGGCGGTGCTCGCTGCGGGTCAGGCGGTCGTCGACCTCGAGGCCGGCCGGCGCCGCCACGCCCTCGTCGTCGCCGTCCGCGCCGACGGTGCCGCGGCGCTGCTGGCGCTCGAGGCGGGCCTCGGGCTCGCCATCGTCCGCGGCTTCGGGGCCAGCGAGGCGCAGCTCAAGGCCCGGCTCGAGCAGCGGGTGGGAGTTGCGCTCGTCGCTCGTCGGCTCCAGGGCGGCGGGGTCGCCGAGTTGGGGGCGCTGCTCGCCGAAGCCGCCCGCGGCGGGCCGGTGGCGGCCATGGCGCAGGCGGGGGAGAATCGGTGGTCGGGGCTGGCCGTGATCGCCGGGGGGGCTTCACCGTGAGCAGCGGGACCATGCGCGAGGCGCTGCTGACCGCTGCTGCTGCCGGAGGCCCCGGTCTCGTCGACGCGGAGTCGGGCGCGACGTGGACCTGGTCGCAGGTGCTCCGCGAGGCGCTCCGGCTCGCTGCCTGGCTGCGTCAGGCCGGCACCGGCACGCGGGTGGCGCTCGTCCTCCCCAACAGCGTCGCGCACGCGATGCTCGACCTGGCGTGCGCCATCGACGGGGTGACCATCAGTGCCTTTCATCCCGGCACCCCGACGGCGGAGCTCCGGGCGCGGGCGAACGCCCTGGGCTGCGAGGTGGTCGTCGCCAGTCCGTCGCTGTCCGCCTCGCTCGCAGAGGAAGGGGCGCGCGTGCTGACGCTCGCCGCCGACCCCGCGGCGAACGTGCTGCCGGCGCCGCTGGAGGAGCGCGAGCTGCGCGCGCCCGGGCCCGAGCAGCTCTTCAGCCTGGTGCAGACCTCGGGGACCACGGGGCGCAGCCGCGCCTGTGCCATCAGCGCCGCGGGGGCGCTGCACTCCGCGAGGGCCACCGCGCAGGCGTTCGGGCGCACCCGGGGCACGCGCTACCTGACGCCGCTGCCGCTCTTCCACACCAACGCGCAGGTGGTGGGACTGCTCACCTCGCTCCTCACCCAAGGAACGCTGATCGTCGGGCCCCGGCTCACCGCCGAGCGGCTGTGGGCGGCCGTGGAGCGGACGGGGGCCGAAGGGCTCTCGCTGGTGCCGGCGATCGTCCACGACCTCGTGCGGCTCGATCGCCCCGCCCCCGCGTGCCTGCGCTACGCGGTGACGTCGTCGGCCGCGATGCCGCCAGGGCTGCACCGCGCCTTCGAGCGGTCGACCGGCATTCCGCTCTGCAGCAGCTATGGCCTGTCGGAGGCGTCGGGGCTGGTGACCTTCGGGTACCCCGGTCAGCCCGAAGGCACGGTGGGGAAGGTGGTGGGCAGCGAGCTGTCGCTCGGTGCCGATCGCGAAGTGCTGCTGCGGGGGCCGGCGTTGTTCCTGCGCTACGAGCTCGACGAGGAGGCGACCGCGAAGACCCTGCGCGACGGGTGGCTGCACACCGGCGACATGGGGCAGCTCGACGCCGACGGGAACCTCACCTTGCTCGGTCGCTTGAAGGACCTCATCAACCGCGGCGGAGAGAAGGTGGCTCCGCTCGACGTGGAGGCCGCGCTGCTGCGGCACCCCGCCGTACGCGAGGCGTGCGCCTTCGGCGTGCCCGACCCCCGGCTCGGCGAGAAGGTGGCGGTGGCGCTGGTGTTCGCCGAAGGCCAGCGGGTGAGCGCCGAGGTGCTCCGCGAAGCGTGTGTCGACGTGCTCGCGGACCACATGCTCCCCGAGCTGTGGTGGGAAGTGGCGTCGCTCCCGCGCGGACCGACGCAGAAGGTCCTGCGGCGCGAGCTGCAGGCGCACGTGGGCGCGCACGGGCGCGCGCTCGAGGAGTGACATGAGCGGGCTTCGTGGGGAAGTGGTGCTGGTCACGGGCGCTTCGGGCGCCATCGGCGCGGCGATCGCCGTCGAGCTCGCCGAGCGCGGCGCCGACCTGGCGCTGCTCTACCACCGCACCCGAGGCAAGGCCGAGGCTGCCGCGGTGCTGGCGCGAGGGCTGGGGGTGCGCGCCGAGGTGTTCCAGGTCGATCTGTCGCGGCCGACGCTCCCCGAAGGCTTCGCCGCACAGGTCACCGCAGCGCTCGGGGCGCCCACTCGCGTGGTGCTGTCGGCCGGGGCGAGCGAAGGCGAATTCGCGCTCTACATGGAGCCCGAGCGGGTGATGTCGCTCCTGGAGCTCAACTTCCGCGGCGCGGTGCTGGTCGCCCAGGCCTTTCTCCCGGCGATGGTGAAGGCCCGGCGAGGGAGCCTGGTGGCCGTCACCAGCGAGGCCGCGGTCCACGCGCTGCCGATGATGGGGGCGTATGCCGCTTCCAAGGCCGCGCTCACCGCCTGGGTGAGGACCCTGGCGGCCGAGGTCGGCCAGCGCGGGGTCCGCGCCAACGCGGTCGCGCCGGGGCTGGTCGACGCCGACGGCATGGCCGCGTCCGTTCCGGCCGCGCAGCGGGACGCGATGCTGAGGACCACGCCGCTGGGCCGGCTGGTGACGCCGCAGGAGGTCGCCCGGGCGGTCCTCTTCCTCCTCGACGACGCGCACTCCAGCGGGGTGACGGGGCAGGTCCTGTCGGTCGATGGTGGGCGCAGCGCCTGAGGTCGAGGCGGGCCCGCGCTGCGCTCAGCTGGGACTGTGATCTTCTGCCCGGGCCACAGCCCCAGGCCTCACGGCGTGGGCTTGAACCGCGTTCCAGCGGGCACCACGTGGTTCTTGGGGACGCGGGCGTACGAAGGCACCACGGCGCCGGCTTCCAGCACCACGCCAGGCTCGAGCGTGACCTGGTGTCCGACCACCACGTCCTCGCCGATGGTCACCCCTCCGCTCACCTGACACCCGTAGCCGACGTGGGCCTGCGCGCCGATCCGAGCGCCGGGCCCGATGCGGCATTCCGGCGCGAGCACCGCGTTGGGGCCGACGGTGACCCCGGGGCCGATCATGCAGCTGGAGAGGATCTGCGCACCTTCAGCGATGTGGGTGGCCCCGAGCAGCAGCATGCCGTTCTCGACGAAGTGGCCGGCGACGATGCAGCCCCCGGAGACCATCGCGCCGCGGTCGATGCGCAGCAGGGAAGGGTCGCTGAACAGGGTGTCCATCGCGGTGTTGATGTCGAACGCCACCCGGGCGCCGAGCGCGCGGAGCGAGAGCGTGCGCAGCACCGGCGAGGTCATCAGCACGCCCGACCACAGGGGCTGTGCCCAGAGCCTCCGGAGAATGAAGTGCAGCCCCCACGCGGTCCACGCCCCGTGGCCCGGGGCGTAGTGCCCGGGCACGAGGCGCGGCACGACGAGCCGCAGCGCGAAGAGCGCGGCACACAGGAAGACGAGGAAGGCCGCGAACCAGAGAGGCGCCAGAAGGGTGATGGCCCACCACGGGAGCCACTCGGTGGCCTGGCGCAGACCGAGCACCACCAAGGTCAGCGGGCCTCCGACCGCGACGGTCGCCAGGACGAGGGTCGCCGCCTCGTAGAGCAATTTGAGCGCCACACCGCCGCTCGGTGGTCGGTCCGCCGATGCCATTGCCTGCGGAGAAGACCACGAAGCCCAGCCGGGGGCTCGTTTCCAGGCTCCGCCCGGGATCTTTCTCGACTTGTGAGTGCCTGAGGCCGCGGCGCCGGAAAAAGCGCCGGTACTCAGTCACCCGGTCGACCCGGTCACTCAGTCGACCCGGTCACCCGGTCGACCCGGTCACTCGGTCGACCCGGTCACTCGGTACCGGCGGTTTTCAGATCCGCTCGAGCACGGCGGCCGCCCCGAGGCCTCCAGCGGCGCAGATGCCGAGCAGGGCATGGGTCTTGCCGGTGCGGTGGAGCTCGTTCGACATGGTGGTCACCATGCGCGCGCCGGTCGCCCCGAACGGGTGCCCGATGGCGATGGACCCACCGTGCACGTTGAGCTTCTCGCGAGGCACCCGGCCGACCGGAGCGTCGCGGCCGAGGCGCGTCTTCGCGAACCCGGGGCTCTCCAGGGCCTTGAGGACGCTCAACACCTGCGCCGCGAAGGCCTCGTGCATGTCCACCAGGTCCATCTGCTCCAGCGTCAGCCCCGCGCGCTCGAGGGCCAGCGGCATCGCCAGCGCAGGCCCCAGGAGCACCTGATCCTTCGGGTCGACGCCCGTGTACGCCCACGACGCGAAGGCCGCGAGGGGCGTGTATCCGTGCGCCTTCGCCGCCTCTTCGCTCATCAGCAGCACCGCCGCAGCCCCGTCGGTGAGCGGGCTCGCGTTTCCGGCGGTCACCGTTCCCGTCTTCGAGAACACCGGCTTGAGCGCTTCGAGCTTCTCCAGCGAGGTCGTCGCCCGCACCAGCTGGTCGCGGTGCACCCACTTGCCTTCCGGCGTCTGCACCGGAACGACCTCGTCGTCGAACCGGCCGCTGGAGATCGCCGCCGCCGCGCGGTGGTGCGAGGCGAGCGCCAGCTCGTCCTGGGCGCGGCGGGAGATCTCGTTGCGCACCGCCATCTTCTCGGCCGCTTCGCCCATCACCTCGCCCGTCGTGCGCTCGGCGATGCGCGGCATCTTGGGGAGGATCTCCGACAGCGGCATCAGCTGCGCGAGCACCCCCAGCACGTCGCCCGGGCTCGCCTTGCCGAACGCCAGCGGCGCCAGCGCGTGCACCACCTTCTGCGGCAGCTTCACCTCGGCGTTCGACGTCGAGTCCGAGCCGCCGCACAGCACCACGTCGGCCTCGCCCCGCTCGATGGCCGCGGCGGCCAGGGTCACCGCCTGCAGGCCCGACGCGCAGGCCCGGGTCGCCGTCATGCCCTCCGCGCTCGCCGGGAGCTTGAGGTCCAGCGCAATTTCCCGCGCCAGGTTGGGCGCGAGGCCCGGCAGCACCACGCCGCCCCAGACGACGGACTGGATGTGCTGCCTCGAGAGATTGAGCTTCTCGAGCAGCCCCTGGGAGGCGAGCGTGCCCAGCGCGATGGTGTCCAGCGTCAGGTACTCGGCGAACGCCTTCACGAATGGCGTCCGCATGCCGCCGACCACCACCGCGCGCCGCGCCTTCTTCACCTTGGTCGCCATGGTCAGGCCCCCACGTACGAGCCACCGCAGACGCGGAGCACTCTCCCGGTGACGCCCAGCGCGCCTGGCGAAGCGAGGAAGGTGATGGCATCGCCCACGTCGCGCGGCAGCCCTCCCTGGCCCAGGTTCGAGAGCCGGCGGGCCACCTCGCGGACCATCATCGGGATCGCATCGGTCAGCCGCGTCTCGATGAAGCCCGGGGCGATGGCGTTGACCGTGATGCCGCGCTTCCCGAGCGCCGGGGCCAGCGCCTGCACGTAGCCGATGACGCCCGCCTTGGAGGCTGCGTAGTTCGACTGCCCCATGTTCCCGGCGATGCCGGCGATCGACGACAGGCAGATGACGCGCCCACCGTCGCGCAGCACGCCCTTCTCCAGGGCCGCGGTGATGCGGGTGATGGCGCGCAGGTTGATGTTCAGCGTCTGGTCCCACAGCTCGCTGCTCATCCGCGCCAGGGTCTTGTCGCGGGTGATGCCCGCGTTGTGCACCACGATGTCGACCCCGCCGTGCTTCTCCTTGAGCGCCTTGGCGATGGCCGCGGCCGCGCCGTCGTCGCTGACGTCGGCGAGCAGCACGGAGCCCTTGAGCTTGCGCGCCACCTGGCTCACCGCTTCGTCGTCGGCAGGACGGTCGAGGCACACCACGTGCGCCCCCTCGTCGGCGAGCAACTGGGCGGTGGCCGCGCCGATGCCGCGCGCCGCCCCGGTGACCAGCGCCACCTTGCCTTCGAGCGGCCGCGTCCAGGCAGGCGTCGCCGTGCCCTTCGCCGTGAGGCCCACCTCCAGCACCTGCCCGGTCACGAACGCCGAGCGCCTCGAGAGCAGCCACCGCAGGGGGGCCTCCAGCCGCTCCTCCGCACCCTTCTCGACCAGCAGCAGGTTGGCGGTGGAGCCGCGCTTGCCCAGCTCCCGGCCCATCGACTTGATGAACCCTTCGAGCGCCTGCTGCGCGGCGGCGGCCTCGGGGCTCGAGGTGCTCCCCCGCGCGCGGCCCAGCACCACCAGCCGGCCGGAGCGCGCGAGCGCCGGCACCAGCGGGTGGAAGAAGTCGTAGAGCGCCCGCAGGCCTTCCGGGGACTCGATGGCCGAGGCGTCGAACACCACGCCGCGCGGCCGCAGGTCCGCCGGCACCGGGTCGAGCGCGAGCGGCTTCGCCGGCCGGCCGTACGCCTCTCCGGGCGCCTTGAAGGCCGCCGTGTCGCCGAGGACGAACGGGTTCGCCCCCGCTGCGGTCAGCGTGCGCGCGACCACCGCCACCAGTGCGCTGCCGGGCGCGGCGCCGAACGCCACCGGCTCGTCGGCCAGCGGGCGCTCTTCCCAGGCGCTGCTCGCGCGCAGGAGCCGCTCGGGCACCGGCAGCGGGAGGCCCAGCGAGGTGATGGCCTTGCGGGCCCAGGGGTTCTCGAGGAGGACGTCGCTCATTGCAGCTCCTTGGTGGTGAAGGTTCCGGCGAGGGCCGCGGGCCCGCCCCGCGCGCCGCCCACCCACAGCGAGGTGCCGCGGACGAAGAGGCCGACTTCCTGCGGGAGCACCAGCGGCCGGGTGAAGCGCACGTCGAGGGTCTCGAGGCGCTCCGGCCGGCCGGCGAGCCGGTACGCGGTGAGCCCTTCGAAGGCCCGCGCCAGCGTGGAGAAGCCGTGGAGGATGGTGGAGCGGAAGCCGAACGCCTTCGCGTACGGCTTCACCCAGTGGACCGGATTGAAGTCACCGGTGAGCTGGGCGAACTGCAGCCCGGCGTCGGCGCGCAGCCGCCAGCGCACCAGCTCCAGCGCGTCCTCGGGCACGCGCACCGGCTCCTTGGGCGGAGCGCTCCTGTCCTTGGGCTTCAGCGGCACCACCGCCTGCAGGTGGGCCACCACCGCGCGAGGCGCGCTCGCGGTGCCCGTCACCACCGAGGTGTGAATGACCGCGCGGCGCCCGTCGTCGTCGATCTTCTCCAGGCGCGCGGTGACCTCGAGCGGCTCGTTCGCCGGGAGCGGCCGGTGCATCTCCAGCCGGCAGCCCCCGTTGAGCACCTTGGCCATCGGGTACGGCAGCCCCACCAGCGCCTGCGCCGAGAGCGGAAAGCCCCACTGGGGAAAGAAGTGCGGCGGGATGACGCCCGGGTAGGCCGCGGGGTCGCCGCCCACGTGGCGCAGGTAGTCCTTCACCAGCGCCGCGGGCCGCGGGGGCAGGGTGGCGTGACGCTCCGGCCCCGGAGTCTGCGGCGCCTGCCCCGGAGGCGTGCGCAGCGCGGAGACCACGGTGCGGCCGAGCGCGGCGATGACCGGGAGCTGGTGGCGGAAGTGCTGTGCGTAGCCCATGGAGTGCCTTTCACGCGCTCGCGCGGGCCGTGGGCTCGCGCGACTTGAGGGTGGACAGCAGCCGGTCGCCGGTGGTGGCGATCTCGTCGGCGAGGAAGCGGCAGCGCGGCTCCGCGCGCTCGAGGTACCGCTCGAGCAGCTCGCGCCGCTTGGGGAAGCGCTGCGCCTGGCGCAGCAGCTCCTCGCAGATCGCCTCGTCGGCGAGAATGCGCGTCAGCCGCTCGGCGTGGAGCATCGCGAAGGCGAAGTCCCGCTTGGGGTTCCAGTCCTTGAGGAAGGCGGTGGGCCACTGCGCCAGCGGCACGCCCTTGAGGCTCTTGAACTTGTCCCCCGCGGTGCGCGTCACCAGCTGCTGCTGCACCGCGAGCGACAGCGCCTGCAGCTTCGCCACCCGCTTCTCGAGGCCGTCGCGCGCCGACACCGAGCGCCAGTTGGCCTGGGCCAGCCGCCGCAAGAAGCCCTGGGGGTTGCCGATGATGCCACCCAGGGTGTCCTTCATCGCCATCAGCGACTGGATCTGCGAGGTGCCCTCGTAGATGGGCATCACCAGCGCGTCGCGCAGGAGCTTCTCGGCGCCGTAGTCCTGCATGTACCCGTTGCCGCCGTGCAGCTGGAGCGCGCGGCGGGCGATCTCCACCGCCTTCTCGGCCGCGAGGTACTTGAGCAGCGGCGTCACCCGGCGGGTGCGCGTGGCGTGGCGCTTCGACTCCCGGGTGAGCTGTGCCTTGAGCTCGGTCTCCTCGGCCTTGAGGAAGTGCTGGGCGAGGTTCTTCTTCTCCGCCAGCTCGTTCTCCACGCTGCCGTACATCGCCAGCGCGCGCAGGCCCTGGAGGTCGGTCTCCATCTCGTCGAGCATGTCCGCCACCAGCTCGTGCCGGTCGATGGTCTTGCCCATCGACTTGCGCTCGGCGGCGTAGGCCTTGGCCAGCCGCAGCGCCGCCTCGCTCAGGCCCAGGCACTCGAAGCCCACGCCCAGGCGGGCGTTGTTCATCAGCTTGAGCATGTACTTGAAGCCCTCGCCCCGCTTGCCGACCAGCTCCGCGGGGGCCTTCTCGAAGGTGCGCGCCGCGGTCACCGAGCCGTGGTGGCCGAGCTTCTCTTCCACCCGGTCGAGGCTCGAGGCGTCCGCCCGCACCAGGAACATCGACAGGCCCTTGAGGCCTGCCATGGGGTCGTCGCTCACCACCGCCTTCTCGGTGCGGGCGATGACGAAGTGGTACTTCCCGTGGCCCGAGGTCAGGAAGATCTTCTGGCCGGTGACGAACCAGTTCCCCTGCGCGTCTTGCTCGCCCACGGTGCGCAGCGCCGCCATGTCGCTGCCCGCGTCGGGCTCGGTGATGTCCATCGAGCCCCAGGCCTCGCCCGCCGCCAGCTCGCGGATCTCGTTCAGCCAGCGCGTCTTCACGATGCGCGCGGTGGCGGGGTCGATCTCCGTGGTGCCTTCGATGACCGAGTACAGGAGCATCGCCATCGCGATGCCGCCGTGGAACGAGTGGTGCGCCATCACCGACACGTCGGCGCGGGCGAACAGCTCGCAGTTGATGAAGTAGAGCGTCATCGGCGCGTTGAGGCCGCCCACGCCCAGCTCGCGCGGCAGGTTGAGCCCGTGCAGCCCGAGCTCCTTGATCTTCTCGAAGACCTCGTCGAGCGCCCTGGGCGTCTTCACCGCGCCGTGCTCGAGGTGCACCCCTTCGCGGTCGATGACCGCCGCCCGCGGCGCCACCTCGTTGGCGACGAACTCGCCCACCGTCTCCGCCAGCGCCCGGTACACCGGCTTCGCTTCCGCGGCGGACTTGAAGCCGTCGGGCGAGCGGTGGAGGAACTCGGTCACCCGGACCAGCGCGTCCCAGTCGAGGTACTCGTCGAAGTAGAACTTCAGGTCGTCGTTGTCGTGGAAGTAGTTGGGCATGGTCAGCCTCTCGGTGCCTCGACGGGGAACAGCGCGGCCTTGGCGGCCCGCTTCACTTCGGACAGGAACCGCTCCTCGAGCCTGCGCGGCTTCTTCTCCGCGACCACCCCGGGGAGCACCTCGAGCGAGGCGACCGCGGCCAGCACGGTCACCATCACCTGGTAGCAGTAGAGCTCGGGCTCGAGGTCGCGCCGCAGCACGCCCGCGGCCTGCCCGTGGCGGATGTCGTCGCCGATGAGCGTGAGCCACGGCCGCACGTGCGAGGCGACCAGCGCGCGCATCTCCGCGGGCCGGTCGAGCACCTCGCGCAGGAGCAGCCGCGCCCGGTTGGGGCTCGCCGCGAAGAAGGCCACCACCTCGTCGAGCACCGCGTCGAAGCGCCCGCCGCCCTTCGCCGCCGCCTGCATCAGCCGCGGCACCGCGTCGTTCCAGTGCTCGAGGATCCGCTCCAGCACCCGGGTGCGGATCTCGTCCTTGCTGACGAAGTGGTACAGCAGCGTCGGCTTCTGCACCCCGGCGGCCTTCGCGATGTCCTGGAGCGAGCTGCCGTCGAAGCCCACCTGCGCGAAGAGGCCGGTCGCGGCGTCGAGGATCTGGGTCGGGGTGGGCGGCATGGGCTGACCGTTCGGTCAGCGCCTTTTGACCAATCGGTCAGGCCAGGTCAAGCGCTTCTGGCGCGGTGCGTCAGATCAAGGGGTTGCGCGGTCAGCCGAGCGCCGACGGGCGCCCGAGCCACGACGAGACGAGCGTGCGGGCCTCGACGAGGTTGTCCTCGATGGAGCAGTAGGTCCACGCGCCGTAGCGGCCGATGCTGTGCACGCCCTGCGCGGCGAGGCGGGCGGAGGTCTCCTTGAATTCCTTCAAGGAGCGCTGGGTGATGTGCACGTACGCGGGGTTCATCAGCACCGAGTGCTCGGCGACCAGGCGGTGGTCCTTCACCAGGCCCTCGGCCGCGAGGTCCGCGAGCACGCGCGCGCGCAGGGCGGCGACGTCGGGCTTCGCGTGCCGGTCGAGCCCCAGCTCCACGTAGAGGCTCATGCGCGGGGTGTCGAAGATGTTGTCGTAGAAGCCCACCCGGTAGAACGAGCGCGCGCGGTCGGGCACGTAGAGCCAGTGCACGTCGCTCGGCCCCTTGCGGTCGAAGCCGAGGTTGAAGACCAGCACCTGGTTCCAGGTGTACGCCTGCGCGTCGACCGGCAGACCGCAGAGCGAGAGCAGGCGGGGGAAGGGCGCCGAGCTCACCAGGCGGCGGTACCGGTACTGGCCCTGCGGCGTGGTGGCGACCTTGCGCTCGAGGTCGATGGCGGTGACGGCTTCCGAGGTGCGCACCGTGCCGGGAGCGAGCGCCGACTCCAGCGCCCGCACGTACTGGATGGCGCCGCCCTGGGGGTAGGTGAAGGTCGAGTTGTAGCTCTGGTTGTCCGCCTGCTTCATGTTGCGGACGATGTCCTTCAGGTCCGCGTGCGGGAAGAAGCGGCCCATCGCTTCTACGTCGAGCGTGGCGAGGTCGGTGGCGTACAGCTTCTCGTTGTAGGGGATGAGGAACTTCTCCGCGATGGAGCGCCCGTACTTGCGGAACAGCATGTCGAGGAAGCTCGTGGGCGCGCCCGCCTTCGGCTCTTCCTTGGCGAAGTAGAGATCGTACAGGCAGTCGATGAACTCGCCCTGCGGCAGCTGGTGAATGTTCTTCTGGAAGGGGAAGTCGACCCACTTCCCCGCGTAGGAGATGAAGCTCTTCTTCTGCACCGTGCGCACCACCTGGCCCGGCATGCGCGCGCGCAGCCACGCCTCGAGGTCCGGGTGCTTGAAGTGGAAGAAGTGGCCCGAGTAGTCCCAGACGAAGCCGTCCTTCACCACCGTCTTGCAGTAGCCGCCGGTCTCCGCGTCGGCCTCGAGCACCACCACGTCGGCGCCGGGCCCCAGCGCGGCTGCGGTCGCCAGCCCCGAGATGCCCGCGCCCACCACCACCGTCTCCACGTCACGCACGCTCACGCCGTCGCTCCCGCTGCGTGCGCTGGGCCCACGCTCGGCCAGGTGGTCGACTTGTGCCGGCCGTCGGCCACCCGCCGCGCTTCATAGGGCGTGCACGCGTGCGCCTCGAAGGCTTTCTTCCAGGCCGAGAAGCCCCCGCCCGCCTTCCACGCGTCGTAGGCCGCGAGCCCCGCCTCCGGCCCGCACTGGGCGAGCACGTGCTCCACGTACGCCCAGCGGGCGCTGGTCGGCCGCACCTCGGCCTTGCCCTGCAGGCCCTTGCGCAGGCGCTTGAGCCGCGCCTCCACCACGTCGATGCCGGCGAAGGGCGCGCCGTCGAGCGGGGTCTGCCGCTTGGCGGAGAAAGGCGCCACCCCCAGCGCCACCGGGAGGATCTTCGACAGCTCCCGGGTGAAGCGCACCAGCTCGTCGATGTCCTCGTCGGTCTCCAGCGGCAGGCCGACGATCTGGTACAGCTTGAGCCGCTCGATGCCCGCCGCCTTGGCGAAGGTGGCCGCGGCGATGAGCTGGGTCTCGGTGTGCTTGCGGTCCACCAGGTCGCGCATGCGCTGGGACGCGCCGTCGCTCGCCACGGTGAGGCCGCGCGCGCCGCCCGCCTTGAGCGCGTTCACCAGCCGCTGCGTCAGCCGGTCGGCGCGCAGGGATGAGACGCCCACCTCGCGCCCCTGTGCCACCAGCGCCTCGAGCAGCTCGTGGATCTTCGGGTGGTCGGTCACCGCCGCACCCACCAGGCCCACCCGGCGCGCGTCCGCCGGCACCAGCCCCAGCACGGTGTCCTTGGGCACCACCCGCATGCCGCCGTTGGTGGTGCGCCGCATCACGCAGTAGTGGCAGCCGCGCGAGCAGCCGCGCGCCGGCTCCACCAGGAACATGTCGCGCAGCTCGGTGTGGGGGGTGACGATCTGGCTGTGCGCCGGCAACAGCGCATCGTCCACCTTGGCCACGAAGTAGCGGCTCGTTGGGCGCGAGCGGCCCGGCACCCGGAAGCCCGGGCGCTCGGCGAGCGAGGCGAGCAGCGAATCGCGCGAGGTGGCCCCCTTCACCGCCTCGAGCAGCTCCACCACCAGGCCTTCGGCCTCGCCCTGCACCAGCACGTCGACGAACGGCTCCAGCGGGTCGGGGTTGGAGAAGGTGAGCGGGCCCCCCGCCACCACCAGCGGGTAGGCCTCGTCGCGCTCCTCGCGCCGCGCGGGAATGCCCGCGAGCTCGAGCACGCTGAAGAGCCCGTGCAGCTCGAGCTCGTAGGCCACGCTGAAGGCGATGACCGGGCAGGTGCGCACCTCGCGCTCCGACTCCAGCGTGTAGAGCGGCAGGCGCGCGGCCTTGAAGGCCTCCACGTCGTCGGGGAGGAACACCCGCTCCGCCGCCACCTCGCGCATCGCGTTGAGCGCCCGGTAGATGGCCTGGAAGCCCAGGCTGCTCATGCCCACGTGGTACGGGCTCGGGTAGGCGAGCGCCACCCGCCAGGGCGCTTCCTTGCGGAGCGTGCCGCGCTCGTCGAGGAGCCGGCTGCGGGACTGCTCTCGAATCTGGTGCGCCTGGGACACTGACTGTGGTCCCTAGCACCTTCGTCGCGCGGAGCGCGACGGAGGCAGCCTTCGGCCGGGTCAGCGCCCGGCGAGCGAGGAGACGGTGAGGCCTTCGCCCAGCACGCAGACCCCCAGCGTGGTGTCGCAGCGCGGCTTGAAGGCCGGGTTCAAGCCCGAGCCGTACGCGTAGCCCGCGTCGACGTTCGCTTCCGGGCTGCAGGCGAGGTCGTCGCTGCAGGTGACCAGGGGCCAGAACCCTTCGGCGGTGTACTCGTCGGTGCAGCCGTCGAGCGAGTAGGTCACCTCGGCGGTGAACAGCGTGCCCGGGAAGCTCGTGGTGTTGACGATGTTCACGTTCTTCCACACGTACCGTTCGGTGAAGGCCGGGAAGCTCGCGGTGCCGCCGTCGACCAGGTCGACGACTTCCGCGCGGAAGCTCTCGCTCGCCGTCGCTTCCGCCTTGGTGTGGCAGACGCCCTGCGCGTCCGGGTTCAGGTCGAGCGCCACCAGCGCGTTGGCGTTCTTGCCGTCGGGGTCCGCGGGGTCCACCCGGGGGGTCGGGTCGTCGACCGCCTGGCAGACGTTGTCGCCCGCGCCGCCGCTCGACAGGCACATCGTGCAATCGCCCACCTCGTCGTACGCCGAGCAGTCGTTGGCCGGGTCGTGGTTCGCCTCGAAGCGCTCGCCGCTGAGCGCCGTGCCCATGCGCGCGGTGCGGATCGCGATGCGCACGTCTTTCGTGCCCGGGGCCTGGTAGCGCTGGAAGCCCACCTCGTCGAAGGTCAGCGCCACGTCGGCGGCGCAGGTGCCGCTCTTCTTGGTGAAGAAGGTGGCGAAGTTGTTGGTGTCGTACAGCGGGGTGCCCGCCGCCACCTGGCACTCCGGGGCCGGCTGCGCCGCGAAGCACCCGCCGAGGAGCGCCCCGAGCACCGCCGCTGCCATCAGTCCGCGCATCAGTCGAGAGGTCATGGTCGGGTTCCCTTAGAAGCTGACCTTGACGCCGAACCGCACGGTGAGCGGCGGCTGGTACGCGGTGACGTTCTTGTAGTTCGGGTTGTAGTCCTTCACCGAGGCATCGACGATGGCCGAGGCGTCCTCGTCGAACTTCTTGAGGCCCGGCTTGCAGCTCGGGTTCGCCCCCGCGAGGCACAGCTGCTGCTGCGGGTTGCCCGCCCCCACCACCGGCAGCAGGTCGGCGCTGGACAGCGTCTCGTCGACCGCGGTGACCGCCGCGAAGTTGAACATGTTGAAGACGTCGGCGGTCAGGGTGACCGTGTTCTCCCGGGTCGCCTTCCAGTTGAGCGCGAGCTTGCCGTTGACGGTGTGGGTCCACGGCAGGCGGCCACCTGCGCCGCGCGGGAGCACGAAGGCCTCGTTCTCGCCGTAGATGGGGTGGCTCGCCAGGTAGTTGATGGGGCGCCCCGAGCGGCCCTCGTAGCTGAGGCCCACCACCAGGCTGAGCGCGCCGCTCAAGACGAATTCCTTCGCCCCGTACGCCTTGATGGCGTGGGTGCGGTCGCCGTCGAGCGGGCCTTCGCGGTTGGCGAGCAAGGAGATGAGGTCGAAGTCGGAGTTGATGTTGGGGTCGAGCTGCCCCGTCTCCGG
This sequence comes from Myxococcaceae bacterium, assembly GCA_019694595.1. Lineage (GTDB taxonomy): Bacteria > Myxococcota > Myxococcia > Myxococcales > Myxococcaceae > JAIBBQ01. The sequence goes on along the minus strand of JAIBBQ010000018.1, from coordinate 42,185 downwards.
GCGGAAGAGGCCCGCGTAGTTCCCGCGCAGGTACGACCACGTGTAGCTGACCTGGGCGAGCCACTGCTCGGCGAAGACCTTGGTGAAGTAGACGGTCACCGCGTCGTAGTCGCGCTTGGCGAGCGGGAAGTCCTTGGCCAGGCCGTAGCCGGGGTTGCCGAGGAAGTACGTGTTGCCCTCGTCGCGGCTCATGTCCTCGATGACGGTGTTGATGTAGCGCCGCGTGTAGCTGACGCCCGCGCGCGCGTCGGCGAACACCTCGTATTCCCCGCCGACGACGATCTCGTCGGTGCTCTGCGGCTGGATCGCCGGGTCCACCGGCGTCTTCCCCTGGCCGATGGACAGCGCCTTCTGGCTGGGGTCGCTCGGCCGCCCGAGCGCCACGTCGTTGCCGCTCGCCTGGCAGCTGCCGCCGATCTTCCGCAGGTCCGCCGCCGGCTCGCACGGCGGGGTGCCGGTGCGGGAATTGTAGAAGCCGCCTTCGTTCTCCGCGGTGAGCGCCCGGTCGGCGATGTCGAGCGGGATCGCCTCGTAGTACCGCGCGTAGCTGGCGAAGAGCTTGGAGCGGCCCTGCTGCGTGAAGTCGTAGATGAGGCCCACGCGCGGCGACAGCATGTTGTTGAGCGTCAACCCCAGCGTGCCGTCGCCCGCGAAGAGCTGCTGTGTCTCGTAGCGCAGGCCCAGATTCACCGTGACCAGGTCCTTCACGCTCCAGCTGTCCTGCACGAAGGCGGCGATGCCGTTGCTGCTCGACACCGCGTGCAGGGAGTCCTGCTGGGTGAAGGTGTCGGGGCCGGTGAGGTAGCCGTAGCGGTCGTAGTCGCGGAACGCGTCGCCGCTGGTGCTCTCGCGCAGCACCGCGCCGCCCGAGTAGGCCTTGGTCGTCTCGTACTGCAGCCGCTCGAAGTCGATGCCCGCCTTCGCGGTGTGGTGCCCGAGCGCGGTGAAGAGGTACGTCGCCGCGCCCTTCACCTGCACGCGGTCGATGGCGGCCTCCTGCATGAAGCCGATGCCGCCCATGGTGTACTCGCGGCCCGCCGAGGTCGCCGGGCAGAGGGTGGCGTTCGCCGTGCCCTTGGGGTCGCAGAGGCCCGCGGCCTCGGGGTTCAGCTCCTCGAGGTCGTTGATGGAGTGGGGCGCGGTGCGCCGGAAGATGACCTGCGGCTGCGCGGCGCCGCCGAAGGTGGAGCCGATGCGCGAGCCGTCGCTGGGCAGCGTGCTGGCGATCTGCCGGTGCCAGCCCGCGGTGGCGTCGATGAGGAGGTGCTTGTCGAGCAGCCCGCCCGCGTACCGCACCGCGACGTCGACGTTGTTGGCGGTGGTGGTGGTGCCCGCGAGCCCGGCGGTGAACGGCGCGCCGGTGTCGCTGGTGGTGGGCGAGCCCGACACCGACACCGCCACGTTGTGGTCGGCGTTGATGAGGTAGGTGAGCTTGGCGATGTAGCTGAGCGCGCGGGAGTCGGCGAAGTGGCTCTGCCGCGTGTTGGGCAGCTCGGCCTGCCGGCGCGCGCCGAGCTCGTCGTAGAGCTGGTTGCCCATGTCGTCGACCAGGTAGCGGTACAGGCGCCGCTCCTGCTGCACGCGGGAGAACGACGGCGAGAAGCCGGCGTAGAACCACAGCTTGTCCTTCATGATGGGGCCGCCGAGCTCGACGCCGAAGTCGCCGCTGTTCCACAGCCGCTCGTTGGTGCGGAAGATGGTGGCGTCGTTGCGGATCTCCGGCCGCGAGCCCGAGAGCAGACCGGGGGTGAAGTTGCCGAAGACCGAGCCGTGAAACTCGTTGGACCCCGACTTGGTCACCACGTTGAGCACGCCGCCGGTGGCCCGGCCGTACTCCGCCTGGTACCCGCCGGTGATGACGTTGGCCTCTTCCACGAAGTCCACCGGCAGCGCGGCGCCGGTGATGCCCACCGAGGGGTCGGTCACCGACAGCCCGTCGACCAGCGTCAGGTTCTCGGGCGAGGTGGTGCCGTTGATGCCGAAGCCGTACTGGTCGGCCACCACCTGGGGCGCCACCTGGGTGAGCGCCTCGAAGGAACGCACGCCGGCCGCGCTGGGCTGCACGAAGGGCACCGCGGCGACGAACTCCTTGCCCACGTTGAGGCCGGTGGTGGTCGAGCCGACGTCGACCGTGGGCGCGCGGCCGACCACCAGCACCTCTTCCGCCTTGAGCGATTCGGGCTGCAGCTGCACGTTGACCCGCACCGTGCGGTCGACGCGGAGGTTCACGTCCTGCCGCAGGTACGGCCGGTACGCCTCGCGGTCGAGCTTCAGGGTGAAGCTGCCCGGGGGCAGCTGGCCGATGCGGTAGACGCCTTCGGCGTCGGTGACCGCGGTCTCCTCGCCCTGCAGCGCCGGAGAGGTGACGGTGACCAGCACGTCGGGCACCGGCTTGCCGGTCGCTCCGTCGACCACCGTGCCGGTGAGCACCGAGGTGCCCTGGGCGGCGACGGCCAGCGAGAGCAGGAGCGTCGCCGCCAGCGTGAAGCGGTGCACTGAAGGGGTGGCGGGCACGGGAACTCCTCCAGCGTGAAGCCCGGTTTTTCGAGCGCGCGCACCCTGCATTCTCGATGTGGGCAAGTCAACGCACATTTCCAGAGGTGCGCCCCGTCGTTTGCTAAGCAATCGGGGCGTGTTCGACGCCGTGCTCAGCCCGAAGCGGGTGCCCACCAGGCGGCTCGGTGCGGTCGCGGTGCTCGCCATCGCGCTGCACGCCGCGGCGCTCGCGCTCGCCCTGGCGTACTCCAGGGCCGCGGTGGTGAAGCCTCCCTCCGAGCCCGAGCTCACCTTCGTGAGCCCCCGTCCGGCTCCCGCGCCGCCCGCGCTCGGCAGCCCGGCGGCGCCCCCGCCGGCCCCCAGGGTCGAGCGCAAGGTCGTGCCTCGCGTGCCCGAGGCCGTTCTCCAGCCCAGGGCGGTGCCGGAGAAGCCGCCCGAGGCGCCGGTCGAGCCCCCGCCAACCGAGCCTTCGTCGGCGAGCTCGCCGGCCGAGGCGCAGCCCGGGGAAGGGGTGGGCGACCCCCAGGGGTCGGCCTCGGGGCAGGGCGACGGGCCCCCGGGGGGCAGCGGGAGCGGAGCGCTCCCCGGCGCCGGGGCAGGGCCGGGCGAGGTGGCCAGCTTCGGCGAGGGCATGACCCGCCCGGTGATGGACCCGGCGAACAGACCGGTGCGCTACACGCGCGAGGCGCTCGAGGCCAAGGTCCAGGGGCTCATGCTGCTCAAGTGCGTCATCACCCTCGACGGCGCGCTCACCCGCTGCCGGGTGGTCAAGGGGCTGCCCCACATGGACCAGGCGGTGCTCGACACGGTGTCCACCTGGCGGGTGACCCCGGTCACCTTCCAGGGCCGCCCGGTGGTGGTGGAGTACGTCATCCCGGTGCGGCTCATGATCCCGAAGTGACGCTTTGCCCGCGTGAGGGGCGAAGGTAAGTCAGGCGCCCTGATGGACTTCTCGCTCTCGCACCTGTGGGCCACGATGGGGCTCGTCCCCAAGCTGATCATCGTCGCCCTGGGGCTGATGTCGGTCGCCTCCGTGGTGGTGATCGTCGAGCGCCTCCTCGCCTTCCTCCGCTCCAGCCGCGAGAGCCGGGCGTTCGCCGAGCGTCTCGCGCCGGCCCTCGGCAAGGGCGATCTTCCGCTCGCGGCGGCGACCGACGCTGCGGGCCAGCTGGGGCACCTGGGGCGCGTCATCGGCGCCGGGCTCACCGCGTTCCGCATCGCGCCGGGCGACCGCGACACCGCGGTGGAGTCGATCGCCCGGGCCCTCGAGCGCTCCGCGCAGCGCGAGCTCCACGGCCTGCGGCGCGGGCTGGCGATGCTGGCGACCGTCGGCTCCACGGCGCCCTTCGTCGGGCTGCTGGGCACGGTGATGGGCATCGTGAACGCCTTCCAGCAGATGTCCGTCACCGGCTCCGGGGGCCTGGGGCCAGTGTCCGCGGGCATCTCCGAGGCCCTCATCACCACCGCGCTCGGGCTCCTGGTCGCGATTCCCGCGGTCATGGGCTTCAACTTCCTCCAGGGCTGGGTCGATGCCCGCGGCGTCGACCTCGCCGAGTCGTCGAACGAGTTCCTCGACGTGGTGGCGCGCCACTACGCCGCGCCCAAGGCCTGAGCGCGCGCCATGGCGATGACCGGCGGCACCGGCGGCGGTGGCCTCAAGAGCGAGATCAACGTCACTCCGCTGGTCGACGTGGTGCTGGTGCTGCTCATCATCTTCATGGTCGTCACCCCGATGCTCCAGCGGGGCAAGGACGTGCAGCTCCCCAGGGCGACCGCCACCGCGCAGGAGGACGCCGCGCGGGACCCGCTGGTCATCTCCGTCACCGCGCGGCGCGAGCTGTTCCTCGAGAGCGAGGCGCTCGGCGAGGACGCGCTCGAGGTGGCGCTCCGCGCCGAGCTCACCCGCCAGCCCGGGCGCAAGGTGCTGCTCAAGGGAGACACCGCGCTCGACTTCCAGGACGTTCGCCGGGTGCTGCGCGTGGCGCGTCGAGCCGGAGCGCGCGGCGTCGCGCTGGGCGTCGAGGAGATCAAGCGCTGATGCGCCGCGCCCTGCGCCGCTTCACGGTGAAGCCGCAGTCGCGGCCGAACTCGGAGATCAACGTCACCCCGCTGGTCGACGTCGTGCTGGTGCTGCTCATCATCTTCATGGTGGTGACGCCGCTGCTCGAGAAGGACCTGGTGGTGCGCGTGCCCGACGCCGAGCAGCTCGTCGACCCCGCGGAGCTGCCGGCCGACCAGCTCGTCGTCTCGGTCGACGCGAGCGGCGCCCTGCGGCTCAACGCCGAGGTGCTCGGCGAAGGCGACTACGTCGCCCGGCTTCGCCAGGTGCTGGACGCACGCCCCAGGGGCAAGCGGCTCGTCTTCTTTCTCGCCGAGGAGAAGACCAACTACGGCCGCCTGGTGACGGCGCTCGACGGGGCCCGTCTCGCCGGTGCCGAGGCGCTGGGCATGATGACCGAGCGGCTGGAGCCGCCGATACCGTCGCAGCCCTGACCATCACCGCGGCGTGGCCCTCGTGCCCCTCGGGGCGTCGCTGGTCGACGGCTGCCGGGCGACATTCATCGGCCGCGCGATGATTTCGGCCGCGCGCGCGGACTGCAGTCCTGCGCGGTGGATGCTCGAGCCACGGCCATCGCTTCTCGAGAATCGAGAACGTCAGGAGCGTCACGCGGTTGCGCTGGGCACGGCGCGCGGCGCTCGCGCACGCAAGTTGCTTCGCCTCGGAGCGGCAGCTCGAACCTGGAGGGGAAACGGTGCTGGCACGCGTGAGGTCGGGGTCGGTGGTGGGGGTCGACGCAGTGGTCGTCGAAGTCGAGGTCGACATGTCGCTGGGGTTGCCCTTCTTCAACGTGGTCGGTTTGCCGGAGGGGGCGGTGAAGGAGAGCAAGGTGCGCGTGGTCTCGGCACTGAAGAACTCCGGGTTCGAGCTGCCGCAGAAGCGCATCACGGTGAACCTCGCGCCCGCGGACATCCGCAAGGAAGGCGCGACGTTCGAGCTGCCCATCGCGCTGGGCGTGCTGGTGGCGGCGCAGCAGCTGCCGCCCGAGCCGCTCGGCGAGTACCTGTTCGGTGGAGAGCTCTCCCTCGACGGGGCGGTGAAGCCCATCCGGGGCGTGCTGCCGCTCGCCATCGCAGCGCGCGACGGAGGGTACCGCGGCGTCATCGTGCCGGTGGCGAACGCCGCCGAGGCTGCGCTGGTGGACCGCATCGAGGTGATCCCGGTGCGCGACGTGGTGGAGGCCGTCAGACACCTGAGCGGCGAGGAGCCGCTGACGCCGTTCGACCGCGAGGCGGCGGTGCGACGGCCAGCGGGCGACGGGGTGGTGCTCGACATGACCGACGTGCGCGGGCAGGGCGACATGAAGTCCGCGCTCGAGCTCGCTGCGGCCGGAGGGCACAACCTCCTGATGTGCGGCCCCCCGGGGAGCGGCAAGACGATGCTCGCCCGGCGGCTGCCGTCGATCCTCCCGCCGCTCGAGTTCCAGGAAGCGCTCGAGCTCACCAAGCTCTACTCGGTGATGGGCCTGGTGAAGGAAGGCGAGGCCCTGGTGAGCGACCGGCCGTTCCGGGCGCCGCACCACACCATCTCCGACGCCGGGCTCGTGGGCGGCGGGCCGCTGGCGCGGCCCGGCGAGCTGTCGATGGCCCATCGTGGGGTGCTCTTCCTCGATGAGCTCCCCGAGTTCCGCAAGAACGTGCTCGAGGTCCTGCGTCAGCCACTGGAAGAAGGGCTGGTCCGGCTCGCGCGGGCGAACCAGCACATCACGTACCCGTGCCGGGTGATGCTGGTGGCGGCGATGAACCCCTGCCCGTGCGGGTGGTTCAACGTGCAGCAGCGGCAGTGCTTGTGCGCCCCCAACCGGGTGAACGACTACCACGCGCGCATCAGCGGCCCGCTGCTCGACCGGATCGACATCACCCTGGAGACCCGGCCGGTCGAGCTGCGGAAGCTCGCCCAGGCCGATGGCGACGAGCGGCCCTCGAGCTACTACCGGGAGCGGGTGATGGCGGCCCGCGCCCGACAGCTGGCGAGGTTCCGCAACGAGCCCGGCGTGTTCTGCAATGCCCAGATGGGGCCGCGCCTGGTGCGGCGCTACTGCCTCCTCGGTGCGGCAGGGCAGGCGATGCTCGAGGGCGCCGTGCAGCGCTACGGGCTGTCGGCCCGCGCCCACGACCGGATTCTGAAGCTGGCGCTCACGCGCGCCGACCTCGAGCAGCACGAGCGAATCACCGACGACGACGTGATGTCGGCGATCTCGTGCCGGGTCATCGACCGGAAGGACTGGATCCGGCGCGGGCAGACCGCGGCGGGTGTGCCGTACGTGGACCCGAGGCAGCAGGCACTCATTCATGGGGGAGGGCGTTGACGATGGAGCGGATCGAGGTCGAGACGATTGCAGGGGTGATCGAGAAGCGGCTGCAGCGGTTGATCCTGAGCGGCGAGTTGCGCCCCGACGACGCGCTGCCGTCGGTGTACGAGCTCGCGAAGGAAACGGGCTGTCACCCGAAGACGGTCGCCTCTGCGGTCGGCCGGCTCGAGGCCAAGGGCCTCGTCAGGCGGGACCGAGGGGTGGGGTACATCGTGGTCGACCTGCTGCGCTCGGCCGACTTCGAGATCTTCGTGGACCTGCTCGCGATGGCCAAGGAGCCGGCACGGAAGTACGCGCTCATCGCCCAGCTCCTGGGGTTCCTCAAGCCGGCGCTGCGCGACATGGTGGAACGCGCTGCGCTCCACCGCATGACGGACCACCTGACGTGGCTCCAGGCTGCCATCTCTGCGCTCGAGGCCATGGGTGGCGGCACCGTGATGGTGAGCGCCGTCGGGGAGTCCGAGCAGAACGTGCTCCGGGTCATTGCGGCCTCGGCCGGAAACGTCGTGTACACCGTGCTCCTCAACTCGCTCTGGTCACTGTTCGTGCCTCAGCTGGTCCTTCCGGGCGCCGCGACCCTCATTCCGGTGGAAACGTACGGTGAGCTCTTCCATCGGCTCGAGGCGCGTGAGGCCCGCCAGGCCGGAGACCTCATCGAGGCCGCGATCCTCAGGCGCGAGGAGGCGTGTGTGGCCGAACTCAACGCGCTCGGCTGGGTTGAGCTGCCGAGTGGTCTGGTGACGAACGGAGGCACCGACCACCACTGAGCGGCCCGCTCCCAAATCCCTTGGTACCGGGTGCGTGGGTCGACCGGGTGCGTGGGTCGACCGGGTGCGTGGGTCGACCGGGTGCGTGGGTCGACCGGGCGCGTGGGTCGACCGGGTGCGTGGGTCGACCCGGTGCGTGGGTCGACCCGGTGCGTGGGTCGACCGGGTGCGTGGGTCGACCGGGTGCGTGGGTCGACCGGGTGCGTGGGTCGACCCGGTGCGTGGGTCGACCGGGTGCGTGGGTCGACCCGGTGCGTGGGTCGACCGGGTGCGTGGGTCGACCCGGTGCGTGGGTCGACCGGGTGCGTGGGTCGACCGGGTGCGTGGGTCGACCGGGTGCGTGGGTCGACCGGGTGCGTGGGTCGACCCGGTGCGTGGGGCGACCCGGTGCGTGGGTACCGGTGAGAAATGGACCGGGGAGGCGGGGGCGGCGTCAGGCCGCTTCCTGCGCTCCGTGGCACTTCTTGTACTTCTTGCCACTTCCACACGGGCAGGGGTCGTTGCGCCCGACCTTCGGGGCATCGCGCACCACCTGCTTCACGGCTTGGGGCTCGGCCTTGCCCTCTTCGTTGGCCCGGCCTTCGACCGCTGCGCGGCGGCGCGCTTCCATCTGGCGGCGAAGGCGCTCGGTCTCCGCGTCGGCGTCACTCGCGCTCTTGGGCTGCGCGCGCATGATCTGCGAGACGAACTGGACCTTGATGGCGTCCAGCATCTTGATGAACCCGGCGTAGCCTTCGCGCTTGTACTCGAGCTTGGGGTCCTTCTGTCCGTAGCCGCGCAGGCCGATGCCCTGCCGGAGGTGGTCCATCGCCAGGAGGTGGTCCTTCCAGAGCTGGTCGATGGTCGCCAGGTAGCGGTACTGGCAGAAGCGGCTCCACTCCTCGCCGTAGTCCTTCTCCCGGTCGAGGTAGACCTTCTCCACGCGCTGGTAGATCTGTTCCTGCAGCTCCTGAGGCGTCCCCGACGCGTTGAACGTCATGTCGAGGTTGAACGACTCCTTGACCCCTCGGGTGAGCGCCTCGAGATCCCACGTCGCCGGATTCTTCGCCGGCGCATAGGTGTCGGTGAGAGAGACGATGACGTCCTCGAGCGCGTCGAGCACCAGTTCCTTGAAATCGGCCCAAGACAGCGTGCGCTCGCTGCGAATCTTCGCCTTGGTCTTCTTGTCTTCCTCGAACTCGACGAGCGGGATCCCGGCGCCCGCGGCCAGGACCTGGCGGCGGAGCTTGTAGATCGTCTTCCGCTGCTGGTTCATCACGTCGTCGTACTCGAGCAGGTTCTTGCGGCTGTCGAAGTTGTGGCCTTCGACCCGCTTCTGCGCGCCCTCGATGGCCTTGGTCAGCCAGCGGTGCTCGATGACCTCGCCTTCTTCCATGCCGAGCCGCTCCATCAGGCTCTGGATGCGGTCGGAACCGAAGATGCGCATCAGGTCGTCTTCGAGCGACAGGTAGAACTTGGAGGCGCCTGCGTCGCCCTGACGGCCTGCGCGGCCGCGGAGCTGGTTGTCGATGCGCCGCGACTCGTGGCGCTCGGTGCCGAGAATGAAGAGGCCGCCCATGCCCACGACCTCGGCGCGCTCGGCCTGCGTCTGCTCCTTGAAGCGGGCGAGCGTGCTCTCGAACTTCGCCTTCCACGCCGCCTTCGCCGCCTCGTAGCCGGCGAGGTCGGGCGGCTGGCCTTCGGGCCCGGGTCCTGGCTCGGTGGGCTCGGGGCCGACCTCGTTGCGCGCCAGCACCTCCGCGTTGCCTCCGAGCAAGATGTCGGTGCCGCGGCCGGCCATGTTGGTGGAGATGGTCACCGCACCCTTGCGGCCAGCCTGCGCGATGATGTCTGCCTCGCGCTGGTGCTGCTTGGCGTTGAGCACGTTGTGCGGCACGCCTTCCTGCTTGAGGAACTTGGAGAAGATCTCGCTCTTGGCCACCGACACGGTGCCGACGAGCACCGGCTGCCCCTTCTCGTGGAGCTCCTTGAGCTCCTTGGCCGCCGCCTGGAACTTCTCGCGCTCGGTCTTGTAGACGACGTCCTCGACGTCGTTGCGGATCATGGGGCGGTTGGTGGGGACCACCCGCACGTCGAGGTTGTAGATCTTGGCGAACTCCTCGGCCTCGGTGTCGGCGGTGCCGGTCATGCCCGAGAGCTTCGAGTACATGCGGAAGAAGTTCTGGAACGAGATGGTGGCCAGCGTCTGGTTCTCGTTCTCGATGGCCACGCCTTCCTTGGCCTCGATGGCCTGGTGCAGGCCGTCGCTCCAGCGGCGCCCCTCGAGGATGCGGCCGATGTGCTCGTCGACGATCTTCACCTTGCCGTCTTGCACCACGTACTCGCGGTCGCGCTTGTAGAGCGTGTGCGCTCGCACGGCCTGCTCGACGTGATGGAGCAGTTCGATCTCTTCCGGCGCGTAGAGGTTCGGGACCTTGAGTCGCTGCTGGAGCTTCTCGATGCCCTGGTCGGTGAGGCTGACGGAACGGTTCTTCTCGTCGAGCAGGTAGTCCTGGTCGGGGAGGAGGCCGGGAATCACCTGGTCGACCCGGTAATAGAGGTCGGTGGTGATGTCGGTGGGGCCGGAGATGATGAGCGGCGTGCGCGCCTCGTCGATGAGGATCGAGTCGACCTCGTCGACGATGGCGAAGTTGAGCTCGCGCTGCACGTATTCCTGCAGGCGGAACTTCATGTTGTCGCGCAGGTAGTCGAAGCCGAACTCGTTGTTCTGGCCGTAGGTGATGTCGGCCCGGTACGCCTCCTGGCGCTCCTGATCGTCGAGCTCGTGGAGGATGCAGCCGGTCCGCATGCCGAGCGTGCGGTGGACGCGGCCCATCCACTCCGAGTCGCGGCGCGCGAGGTAGTCGTTCACCGTCACCACGTGCACCCCGCGGCCGGTGAGGGCGTTGAGGAACGAGGGGAGGGTGGCAGTGAGGGTCTTGCCTTCACCGGTGCGCATCTCGGCGATGCAGCCCTGGTGGAGGAACATGCCGCCGATGAGCTGCACGTCGAAGTGGCGCTGACCGATGGTGCGGCGGGCCGCCTCGCGCACCAGGGCGAAGGCCTCGAAGAGAACCTCGTCGAGGGGGCGGCCGTTGGCCACCTCCTGGCGCAGGCGGGTGGTGTACTGGGGCAGCTCCGGGTCGGTGAGCGCCTTGAACTTGGGCTCGAGCTCGTTGATGCGCGCCACCTTGGGCCACGCCTTCTTGAGCTCCCGCTCGTTCTTGGTGCCGATGATCTTCTTCAGCGTCCACTCGATCATGAGTGCCTCTTGGCCGCCTTCTTGGCGGAAAGCCACGGGAAATACGGTGAGGCAAGGTAAGACGCAACCGCCCATGCGCAAGCGGCGACCGACACGCCCGTCCACTCGACCGACCCGGCGACCTCCGCGGGCGGAGCACCGGCCGCTGCCTCCGCCGCCGGCCCCCAAGCTGCCCGACCCGCCGCCCGCGGTGCGGCACCCCAAGCTGCCGCCGAGGCTCGAGCTCCCCGGCCGCGGGCGCTGGCTGTGGACGTGCCGCGCGGGCTTCGAGGGCCACCTCTACGAGGAGCTCGCCTGGCAGAAGGCGCAGCCCAAGCTCCTCGGGCCCGCGCTGGTGGAGTCGGATTCACCCAAGTCGGCCCCGGCCTTCGCGCGCCAGGGCTTCGTGGTCGACGCGTCGGGCCCGCTCGAGGCGCTTCATGCGCCGCGCGGCCCGGGTCACCTCCAGGCCTGGGTCCCGGACACCGACGAGGGCAACCGGCTGAGCGGGGGCGCCCAGACGCTCCTGAATTCCTGGCGCGAGGCGCGCGGCGCGGACGAGCTGCCCACGGCGAAGGCCGCGTGGGACCGCGGCACCGCGCTCTTCCAGCTCGCGGTGCTGTCGCCGCAGCTCGGCGCGGTGGGGCGGGTGATGGCGCGCGACGCGCTCTCGCTGGCACCCGGCGGCCGGCACCGCATGCTGCGCGATCGCGACGCGCCGTCGCGGGCCGCGCTCAAGCTGGAAGAGGCGCTCGAGACCTTCGGCCACTCGCCGGGCCCGGAAGAGGCCTGCGTGGACCTCGGCGCTGCGCCCGGGGGGTGGACCCAGCGGCTCATTTCAAAGGGCGCACGGGTGGTGGCAGTCGACCCCGCGGCGCTGATGCCGGAGCTGCTCGGGCACCGGCTGGTGAAGCACGTGCGTTCGAGCGCGTTCGGCTACCAGCCGCCGGAGCGCACCGACTGGCTCTTCTGCGACATGGCCTGGCGGCCGCTCGAAGTGGCGGCGCTGCTCGGCAAGTGGGCGCGCAACCGGTGGACGCGCTTCCTGGTGGCGAACATCAAGCTGCCGATGAACGACAAGAACACCATCATCTTCCGCGTGCGTGCGCTGCTGGAAGCAGGCGGCTGGCAGCAGGTGCGCGTGCGCCAGCTGTACCACGACCGCGACGAGGTCACGGTGACCGCGCGTCTGGAGCGTTGACCGCCGCGCACGGCTGCACCACGCTCCCGCGCGTCGATTTCACGAGGGGAGACGCACGATGAGCGACGAGGAGATGAAGGCAGAGCTCGAGCGGCTGCGCGCGGAGAACGCGGCGCTCAAGTCACGCACCAGCAAGGGCATCTCGCTCAAGGTGAGCGAGAAGGGCGGCGTGTCGGTCTACGGCATGGGCCGCTTCCCCATCACGCTCTACAAGGAGCAGTGGACCAAGCTGCTCGACATGGCCGACGACATCCGGGCCTTCATCAAGGAGAACGACTCCAAGCTGAAGGCCAAGGAGTAGCGCGCCTCAGCCGAGGCCGTGCTCGGTCATCCACCGCTCGGCGTCGATGGCGGCCATGCACCCGGTGCCGGCCGCGGTGACCGCCTGGCGGTAGACGCTGTCGGCGACGTCGCCGCAGGCGAAGACGCCTTCGATGTTGGTCTTCGAGGTGCCCGGCTGCACCTTGAGGTACCCGTTGGGGTGGGTGTCGAGCACGCCCTTGAACAGCTCGGTGGTGGGCACGTGCCCGATGGCCACGAAGAAGCCGGTGGCCTCGATGAGGCGCACCTCGCCGGTCTTGAGGTTCTTGACCTTGGCGCCGGTGACGCCCTTGGGGCCGCCGACGATCTCTTCCACCCCGGTGTCCCAGACGAAGCGGATCTTGGGATTCGAGAGCGCCCGCTCCTGCATGATCTTGGAAGCGCGCAGGCTGTCGCGGCGGTGCACCACGGTGACCGAGCGGCACATCTTGGTGAGGTAGTTCGCTTCTTCCATCGCGGTGTCGCCGCCGCCGATGACGATGACGTCCTGGTTCTTGAAGAAGAACCCGTCGCAGGTGGCGCAGGCCGAGACGCCCTTGTTCTTGAACTCCTGCTCGCCCTTGACGCCCAGCCACTTGGCCGACGCGCCGGTGGCGACGATGACCGTCTCGCTCAGGCATTCCTTCGACTCGCCCTTGATGCGGAACGGCCGCTTGGAGAAGTCGATCGACAGCACGTTCTCGAGGTGGATGACGGTGCCGAAGCGCTCGGCCTGCTTCTGGAACCGCTCCATGAGCTCGGGGCCGGTCACCGCCTCGGGGAAGCCGGGGTAGTTCTCGACGTCGTTGGTGATCATCAGCTGCCCGCCGGGAACGCGCTGCGGATCCGACTCCGCGGGGCCGCCGGCGAACATCACCGGCTTCAGGTTGGCGCGGGCGGCGTAGATGGCCGCGGTGTAGCCGGCCGGGCCCGAGCCGATGATGGTCACCTTGTTGATCTCGCTCATGTGTTCCTCGAAGGCGAAGGAGCTGCTGGCCGGAAAGTAAACGGCCGGGGAAGCGCGTGCTACGACACCAAGGCGATGGACGTCGAGATCCTCCGCAAGGTGGCGTTGTTCGAAGGTCTGACCACGACCCAGCTGCGCAAGCTGGGCGCGGCCCTGCATCTCAAGGAGTTCCCCGCCTCGAGCCACCTCTTCCGCGAGGGCGACCCGGGGGCGTCGATGTTCATCATCGCCGAGGGCAAGGTGCGCATCTCCAAGATGGTGCCGGGCATCGGTGAGGAAGCGCTCGCGATCCTCGAGCCGGGCCAGTACTTCGGCGAGATGAGCCTCATCGAGGACGGGCCCCGCTCGGCCGACGCCATCGCCCACATCTCGGTCAAGGTGTACGAGCTCGAGCGCGAGCGGCTCGACCAGGTGATGTTCACCGACAAGGAACTCGCCACCACCATCCTGTGGACCTTCGTGCGCACCCTGTCGGCCCGCCTGCGGGAGACCAACGACAAGATCCGGGCGTTCTTCGCGCTGTCGTCGTTCGGCCCCAAGTAGCGCCCAGGGCCGAGAAACCGGCCCGGTTTGTCTTTTGCCCCTGGCAGGACCTACAAGGCTTCTCTCACCCGGGTGATTCTGGAATCAAGGCAGGTCGAATGATGTCCCGCATCGCAGTGGTCGTCTCCGCCCTGTGGGCGCTGCTGCTCGCCGGCTGCGGCAGCGGCGGCTCCAAGCCCGTGCCGGACTCCGGCATGCCCCCGGTCATGATGGAGACCTGCGTCGACGCCGACGGCGACGGCGTGCCCGGCACCGGCGACTGTGCCAGCGAGCCGACGGTCGACTGCAACGACGCCGACGTCACCGTGCACCCCGGCGCGCAGGAGACCTGCGACGGAGTGGACCAGAACTGCGACGGCAAGGCCGACGAAGGGTTGCCGACGCAGAAGTACTACGAGGACGGCGACGGCGACGGCGTCGGCAGCGACAAGGTGACCGGCGAGGCGTGCGGGCCGGCCCCCAAGGGCAGCGTGCTCGAGACCGGCGACTGCAACGACGGCGACGCCGCGGTGAAGCCCGGCGCCGCCGAGGTGTGCAACGCGGTCGACGACGACTGCAACGGCGAGGTCGACAACGGCCTCACCTTCCAGGACTTCTACGTCGACGTGGACGGCGACGGCTCGGGCGACGCGAGCGGCACCGCGGTCTCGAGCTGCCAGCCGAAGGTGATGGGCCGGGTGCCCAACAAGCTCGACTGCAACGACGCCAACCCGACGGTGAAGCCGGGCGCCGCGGAGCTCTGCAACAAGGTCGACGACAACTGCGACGGGCAGATCGACAACGGCATCACCTACCAAGACTACTACCCCGACGTGGACGGCGACGGCTTCGGCTCCGCCGGCGCGGCCCCCGAGAACAGCTGCTCGACGGTCGCGGGCAAGGTGACCAACAACCTCGACTGCAACGACTCCAGCCCCACGGTGAAGCCGGGCGCGCCGGAGTCGTGCAACGGGCTCGACGACGACTGCAACGGGCAGATCGACGAAGGCCTGCAGTTCAGGAACTACTACCCGGACATGGACGGCGACGGCTTCGGCGCCACGGGGTCCACCGCGCAGACGGCGTGCGCGGCGGTGGCCGGCAAGGTCACCAACAACGGCGACTGCAACGACATGAACGCCCAGGTGAAGCCGGGCGCGCCCGAGGTGTGCAACGCGGTCGACGACAACTGCAACGGCGCGGTCGACGACGGGCTGACCTTCGTCGGGTACTACGTCGACGGCGACGGCGACGGGGTGGGCGCGGGGACGGTGCAGAACAGCTGCTCGCCGGTGGCCGGCCGGGTGACCAGCAACAACGACTGCGACGACGCCAACCCGCTGGTGAAGCCGGGCGCGACGGAGCTCTGCAACGGCATCGACGACAACTGCAACGCCCAGACGGACGAGGGGCTCACCTTCCAGAACTACTACCCGGACAGCGACGGCGACGGCTACGGCAACAAGTCGGCGGCGGCGCAGAGCGCCTGCGCGCCGGTGAGCGGCCGGGTGACCAACAACCTCGACTGCGACGACGCGCTCTTCGCGGTGAAGCCGGGCGCCACCGAGACCTGCAACAGCCGCGACGACAACTGCAACGGCATGGTCGACGAAGGTCTGGCGACCGCGAGCTACTACCCGGACGTGGACATGGACGGCTACGGCGCCAGCGGCGCGACCGCCCAGGTGTCCTGCGCGCCGGTGAGCGGCAAGGTGACCAGCGCCACCGACTGCAACGACTCCGTGGCGACGGTGCACCCCGGCGCGCCCGAGGCCTGCAACTCGGTCGACGACAACTGCGACGGCCTGGTGGACAACGGCACCGTCACCCAGAGCTACTACGTGGACAACGACGGCGACGGCTACGGCGCCTCGGGCACCACGGCCATCGTCTCCTGCGCACCGGTGACGGGCCGGGTGACCAACAACGGCGACTGCAACGACAGCAGCTCTGCGGTGAAGCCGAGCGCGTCCGAGGTCTGCAACGGCACCGACGACAACTGCAGCGGGCAGGTCGACGAAGGGCTCACCTTCCTGAACTACTACCCGGACCTGGACAGCGACGGGTTCGGGTCGAGCGCCTCGAGCGCCCAGTCCTCGTGCGCGCCGGTGAGCGGCAAGGTGACCAACAACACCGACTGCAACGACGGGATCGCCAGCATCAAGCCGGGCGCAACCGAGGTGTGCAACGGCGTCGACGACAACTGCAGCGGCGCGGCCGACGAAGGCCTGCCGACGCAGAGCTACTACGTCGACGGCGACGGCGACGGGTACGGCGCCTCGGGGGGCGCGGCGGTGGTGAGCTGCGGCCCGGTGACCGGGCGGGTGACCAACAACGGCGACTGCAACGACTCCGTGGCGGCGGTGCACCCCGGACTCGCCGAGAGCTGCAACGGCGTCGACGACAACTGCAACGGCCAGACCGACGAGAACAACCCCGGCGGCGGCGGCGCGTGCAACACCGGCCAGGCGGGCGTGTGCGCGGCGGGGACGCAGACCTGCCAGAGCGGGAGCCTCGCGTGCGTGCGCAACACCGCGCCGTCGGCCGAGAAGTGCAACCTCCTCGACGACGACTGCAACGGGAGCACCGACGAGACCTTCACCAACCGCGGCCAGGCCTGCACGGTCGGCCTCGGGGTGTGCGCCAACACCGGCACCTACGTGTGCGCGGCGGATCAGCTCTCCACGGTGTGCAGCGTGAGCCCGAAGAGCCCCACCGCGGCGGCCTGCGACGGGCTGGACAACGACTGCGACGGGGTGGTCGACGAGCCGACGCTCACCTCCACGGTGAACCTCAACACCGCGCCGGCGTGGACCGACGTGGAGGTCGAGCCGTTCTATTACTCGGCCAACGGCTGCGCCGGCGGCACCACCAACGGCGGCAGTGATGGGCTCGCCGGTGGCGCGCTGGCGATGGCGGGCGCCGACGGAGGCTTCTACGTGCAGGCGCTGAGCACCGCGGGCGTGCCGGTGGGGAACCCGGTGGCCGCAGCCTCCAGCCTCAACTACACGGACGTGGACTTGGCCCAGGCAGGCGATGGCTTTGTGCTGGCCGGCATCTACCGGAACTCAAGCGGTACGCCGGTCGAGATCGATCTCTACTTCCACGATGGCGCGACCGGCGCGTACCGGACCCGGCTGTGGAGCCAGTTCAACACCGGCAACGCCCTCGACTCGCTGCGGCTGGTGCGGGGCAACGGCAAGCGAGTGACGGTCATCTGGCGCGAGGCGTCGGTGGGCTACAAGCTGACGCGGGTCGAGCCGTGCTTCGACGCCACCGCCGGCACCTGGAGCATCAAGGGCCCGGGGTGCGGTGCGGTGCCGACGCCGGTGGTCATCTCCGGGAGCACCGCGAGCCAGCCTGCGGGCCTGGGCGCGGACTCGAGCCACCAGGACTGGGTGGCGACGCAGACGTGCCCCGCGGCCACCTCGACCCTGCGCAAGGTGCAGCTCGCCTGGCTGACCTCGGCCACCGCGCTCACCACCTTCAGCCTGAACGAGGACGGCACGGGCAAGAGCGCGGAGACGGCGGTGTACTCGGTGACCTCTCCGCGGACGCTCAACGAGCCCGACGTGACCTTCTTCCGGAACGCGAGCGCGGATCAGACCCTGGTCGCCTACGTCACCCGCGACTCTTCGTCGTCCGATGCGGACCTCGACTTCTGGGTGTCGACGGACCCGGGCTGGAAGTACGCCTGGCTGGCGTACGCGAACCAGAACGGGGTGAGCTCGATCCTGCGGCCGCGCGGGTCGGCCACGGCCACCGGCCTGTGGCTCTCGGCCATTCGTTACGTCAATGATTCCAGTGGGTTCCGGCGCCAGGTGATGACGCGGCAGACGGACCTGCTGGGGGTGAAGCAGCCGGCGAGCTCGACGGTGGAGCTGGCGGCCACCAACGCGACGTGCGGCGCTGATCCGGACTGCCGGGGGGGCGACAAGCAGGCCTTCACGGCGTGGGCGTCGGTGGGTCGGGTGTACTACTCGGCGAACGGATCCACCCCGGTAGGGACCTTCACCAGCGTGCTGACCTGCCAGTGAGTTGGGGCAGTTGCCCTGCTGGCGAACGTCTGTTAGTTGCCTGACCGCCCGCGGGCCGTACCGCCGCCTGGGTGGCAGCAAAAATACACACACGGCGGTTGCCGCACCCCCGGTGCCCGAGGCGAGCAGGTCGCTTCGGATGGGGCGCGGTGCCTTTCCAAGCTGCCGTGGAGGAACAACCGAACCCGCAGTCGAAAACGAAAGTCGAAGAAGACACCATGGAAGAGACCACGCAGACGATGGCACCCGCTGGCGGCATCACGATGCGCCAGCTCCTCGAGGCCGGCGTTCACTTCGGCCACCAGACCAAGCGCTGGAACCCGAAGATGAAGCCGTACATCTTCGGCGCCCGCAACGGCATCTACATCATCGACCTGCAGAAGACGGTCGCGCTCGCCCGCGCCGCGTTCCGCTTCGTGGCCGACGTGACCGCGCGCGGCGGCTCGGTGCTCTTCGTGGGCACCAAGAAGCAGGCGCAGGACGTGATCCAGGAAGAGGCGCGCCGCGCCGGTCAGTTCTTCGTCACCAGCCGCTGGCTGGGTGGCACGCTGACCAACTTCAAGACCATCAAGCAGGGCATCGACCGCCTCAAGACCATCGAGAAGATGTCGGAGGACGGGACGTACGAGAAGCTCCCCAAGAAGGAAGTGGCGAACCTGGAGCGCGAGCGCATCAAGCTCGAGAAGAACCTGGGCGGCGTGAAGGACATGAACCGCCTGCCGGGCTGCGTCTTCGTCATCGACCCCAAGAAGGAGCAGATCGCGGTGCACGAGGCCTCGCGCCTGGGCATCCCGGTCATCGGCCTGGTCGACACCAACTGCGACCCCGACGGCATCGACTTCGTCATTCCGGGCAACGACGACGCGATCCGTTCCATCAAGCTCTTCACCGGCAAGATCGCCGACGCGTGCACCGAGGGTGCGGCGCGCTACAAGGCGTCCGGCGCCGCGGAGCGTGACGCGGCCGACGAGCGCAAGCGCTCGGGTCCGGACAGCGACAGCCGCGGCCCGCGCCGCGCGTTCCGCCGCGACGCCCCCACCAAGTCCCCGGTGGTGGAGATGAAGGGTGCGGCGCCCGGCGCCGAGGTGATGCCTGGTGCCGAGGAGCCCGCGGCCGAGGCGGCCACCCAGGCCACCCCCGAGTAGTCGTTCACTTCCTCCCTTTTTTCAGAAACGAGAGACAGCCATGGCCGAGATCAGCGCCACGATGGTGAAGGATCTGCGCGAGAAGACGGGCGCAGGAATGATGGACTGCAAGAAGGCGCTCGCGGAGAGCGGCGGCGACTTCACCAAGGCCGAGGAGTGGCTGCGGAAGAAGGGCATCAGCAAGGCCGCGTCGAAGGGCAGCCGCGTGGCCGCTGAAGGCCTCATCGGCGCGCTGGTGGAGCCGCGCCTGGGCGTGCTGGTCGAGGTCAACTGCGAGACCGACTTCGTGGCCCGCAACCCCGACTTCGTGGCGCTGACCACGGAAGCGGCGGCGCACGTGGCGAAGAGCAACCCGGCCGACGTGGCGGCGATGCTCGAGCAGGGCTGGGTGAAGGACTCGGCCAAGAAGACCAAGGACGTGCTGACCGAGAAGGTGGCGAAGATCGGTGAGAACATCACCGTGCGCCGCTTCGTGCGCTACGAGGCGCAGGCCAACAGCGCGCTGGGCGCGTACGTGCACTCCAACGGCCGCCTGGCGGTGCTGGTCGAGCTCGGCACCCCGAGCGAGGCCGCCGCCCGCAGCGAGGACGTGGTCTCGCTCGCCAAGGAGCTCGCGATGCAGGTCGCGGGCGTGAAGGCGCAGTACGTGAGCCGCGAGCAGGTGCCGGCCGACGTGCTGGAGAAGGAAAAGGAGATCTACAAGGCCGAGCTCGCGGCGGCGAAGAAGCCGGAAGCGATCTGGGACAAGATCCTCCAGGGCAAGCTGGAGAAGTTCTACGAGGGCGTCTGCCTGGTCGACCAGATCTGGGTGAAGGACGACAAGAAGAAGATCAAGAACCTCGTGGGCGAGGTCGGCAAGAAGGTGGGCGGCGAGCTCACCGTGCGCCGCTTCGCGCGCCTGGAGGTCGGCGAGGGCATCGAGAAGAAGAAGGAAGATCTCGCGGCCGAGGTCGCCAAGACCATCGCCACCGCCTGAAAAGGCGGTAGAAGGGGCCTGCCATGGCGGGTCCCAAGCGGGTGTTGCTGAAGTTGTCCGGTGAAGCGCTGATGGGCGAGGGGAAGTACGGCATTCACCCCCCGACCCTGATGCGCATCGCCAGTGAAGTGAAAGAGATCGTCGCCAGCGGGGTGCAGACCGCGGTGGTGATCGGCGGCGGCAACATCTTCCGCGGCGTCGCGGGCGCGACCGAAGGCATGGATCGCGCCAGCGCCGACTACATGGGGATGCTCGCCACCTGCATCAACTCGATGGCCTTGCAGGACGCGTTCGAGAAGCAAGGGGTGTTCACCCGCGTGCTCTCGGCCATCAAGATGGAGCAGATCGCGGAGCCGTACATCCGCCGGCGGGCGGTGCGGCACCTGGAGAAGGGCCGGGTGGTCATCTTCTCGGCCGGCACCGGCAACCCGTACTTCACCACCGACACCGCGGCGTCGCTGCGGGCGATGGAGATCAACGCCGAGGTCATTCTCAAGGCGACCAAGGTCGACGGCATCTACGACTCCGACCCCAAGAAGAACCCGCAGGCGCGGCGCTACCGGTCGATCACCTACCTGGACGTGCTCCAGAAGAAGCTGCAGGTGATGGACTCGACGGCGATCAGCCTCTGCATGGACAACAAGCTGCCCATCGTGGTGTTCGACATGACGGCGCACGGCAACATCGCCAAGGCGGTGTCGGCGCCGGGTGACATCGGCACGGTGGTGGGCGCAGGCGAGACGGCGTGGGCCTGAGGGCTCACCGCAACGGAGGGGAGTTCACATGGCAGCGCACGACGACGTGGTGAAGGACCTGAAGAACAAGATCGACCGCACCCTCGACGACTTGAAGCAGGGGCTGGCGAAGATCCGCACGGGCCGGGCGAACGCCGCGATGCTCGACGGCATCCGGGTCGACTACTACGGCACGCCGACCCCGCTGGCGCAGTGCGCGGCGATCGCGGTGCCCGAGCCGCGGATGATCACCGTCAAGCCGTGGGACAAGAGCATCATGAAGGAGCTGGAGAAGGCGATTCGCGAGGCGAACCTGGGGCTCAACCCCATGAACGACGGCGAGATCATCCGCCTGCCGGTGCCCGCGCTCACCGAGGAGCGCCGCAAGGACATCGCCAAGCAGGTGAAGACCAAGGGCGAGGACCACAAGGTGGCCATTCGCAACGAGCGCCGCGACGCCAACGAGAAGCTCAAGGTGCTGCTGAAGGACAAGGTCATCACCGAGGACGACAACAAGCGCACCCAGGAGAAGGTCCAGAAGGAGACCGACGCCGGGGTGACCAAGGTCGACGAGGCGGTGGCGAAGAAGGAAAAGGAAGTGATGGAGGTCTGAAGGGCCCATGGCCTTCGTCCTCGTCGCGGAAGCCTCCGGGCCGATCGCCGCCGCGCTGAAGAAGTTCCTGGAAAGCGGGCGGCACCAGGTCGAGGTGGTCCACTTCCTCGACGCGGCGGTGGAGGGCCTCAAGCGCCGGCTGCCCGACGTGGTGCTGGCGTCGGCGTCGGGGAACTTCGACGGCGAGGCGCTCTGCCAGCGCTTCAAGGCCTCGGCCCCGGGCGTGCCGGTGGTGGTGATGTTCCCGCCCGACGAGGAGCGCCCCGAGGACCGGGCGGCGCGCTGCGGGGCGGACAGCTACCTGGTGGGGCCGCTCAAGCGGGCCCAGGTGCTGGCGCTGGTGACTGCGGTGAACGAGATCCGCACGCTGCGCATGGAGACCGAGCCCTTGCGCTCGCTCGCCGAGCAGTACCGCGACTCGGCGGACCAGGCGCGCGCGGAGCTGAACGCGGCGCAGACCGAGCTCGCCCAGGTGCGCAACGCGGCGCTGGGGGCGCAGGCGGAGCTGGAGGTGGCCCGCGGGGTGCAACTCAAGAGCGACGAGGCGCTGGCGAAGGCCAAGGTGCAGGCGGCGCGCCCGCCCGAGGCGACCGGCGACGCGGAGTACCTGAAGCGCTTCATGCTGCAGGAGGTGAAGCGCAGCCGCCGCTACAACCACCCGGTGTCGGTGCTGGTGGTGGGCCTCGATGCGGGCCGCGGGGCGGGGCAGGCGCCGGAGTTCCGGGCGCAGCTCAAGGTGGCGACGCAGGCCACGCTGGTGAAGACGCTGCGCGACGTGGACCTGTCGATGCCCATGGGCGAGGACCGCTTCCTGGTGCTCCTGCCGCACACCCCGCGCGAAGGGGCGATGGTGGTGGCGGCGCGGCTGCAGGAGGCGCTCGCGGGGGTGACGCAGGCGCCGGTGTCGGTGGGCGTCTCCGGCTTCGACCCGCGCTCCGCCGCCGAGCGCAACGAGGTGAGCTTCGGCGGGCTGATGAAGGACGCTGGCGATGCGCTCACCCGCGCGCTGGCGGCCGGTGGCGGCATCGAGGGCAGCGAGCAGCCGAAGACCAAGAAACGCGACCGCATCGCGATCGGCTAGGGCGCGTGCCCTTTCAGAGGGCCAGACTCTGCCCGCTGGCCTTCTCCACGCAGCTCTTCACCCAGGCGAGCAGCTCGAGGCCCTTGCCCTTGTCGTCGAGCCACTTCGTCCCGTCGAACGAGAAGTGAATGCCGTGGCCGGCGCCGGCGACCCAGACCTGGTGCACGGCGCGCTGGGTGTTGACCACCACCTTCTCGCCCGACTTCGGCACGGTGATGGTGACCATGTCTCCGGTGGCGTCGGCCTCGAGGACGTCGGGGTCGACCTCGTCGAGGGCCTTGAGCAGCCGCTTGAAGACCTGACCGACCTGCGCGTTGTAGCCCGCCTCGTCCATGGCGGACGCTCTACACCGTTTCGAGCACGGTCTGCCCGGGGGGCGCGTAGAAGACGAGCTTCGAGGTCAGCGGCACGTCCTGGGAGGCGCTCAGGGTGACGTCGAGGCCGACCACGGTGCCGGGCACGAAGGGCTTGGGGAAGTTCGACATGCCCAGGAGGTACGCGCAGAAGGAGCCCATCGACGGCTGGTGGCCGACCAGGGCGAGCGGGGAGTCGGGCGCATGGCGCAGCAGGGTGTCGAGCGCGCCCACCGGCATGTCGGGCAGGAGCGCGCGGTGGGTGCGCAGGGCGCCGTCGTAGCCCAGCGCCTGGACCAGCAGCTGCGAGGTCTGCACGCAGCGGGTGAGGGGGCTCGTGAGCACCAGCTCGAGCTTGCCGATGCGCTCGGCGAGGCCGCGGAAGTGGGCGAGCACGGCGGGGCGCGCCTTGGTGACCAGGGTGCGCGCCTCGTCCCCCAGGCCGTCGGGGATCTCGGCGTCGGCGTCGGCGTGTCGCAGCAGGTAGACCCTCACGCGCGGCCATTGTGCCCGAAGCTCCGAGCCAGGCGATCCGGAATCGACCGGGTAGAGTGCCTTCTCGATTCCCGTGCGCACCTTCGCCCTCATCGGCCTCGTCCTCACCGCCTGTCAGGGCCGCGGCGGCCCCGCGCCGGCCCGGGTCACCGCCGACGCCGGCGCGGCCGACGCCGGGGCGGTGCTGACCCGCGAGCGGGTGGACGCCTTCCTCCAGTACGAGCGGGCGCTGCTCAAGCGCCGCGCGGGCGACGCCGGCGTGCTCGGCGTGCGCGAGCAGGCGCTGGCCGACGCGCGCTCCCGCGAGGCGCTGGGGCTCACCGAGGGCGAGCTCGACGCGCTGGAGTCGGCGGCCGCGGCCATCGCCACCGCGCGGCTGGTGGAGGCGGCGCACCAGGGCCCCTCGCTCGACACGCTCCTGCCGCAATTCACGCTCGACGGCGGTGGGCCCTCGCGGGTGGACGCGGGCGCGCGCACCTCACCTGCGCTGGAGGCCGCCCGGGCCAGGCTGGGGCGAGAGGCCTTCGCGCTGGTGGAGTCGCGGGCCGACGAGCTGACCGCGGTGTGGTGCCAGCTGCTCGGGGTGCCGTGCCCCGCGCCGCCGCGCCCCTGACGGCGGGCCCACTCTGGTAAGGCAGGGCCATGAGCCTCATCACTCCGCGCTCCGCCCCCGGCGTGCTCGAGCTGTTGCCCCGCGAGCAGATCGCCTTCCGCTGGATGCTGGACACCATTCGAGCGGGCTACGAGAAGTTCGGCTTCGTGCCGGTGGAGACGCCGGTCTTCGAGAACGTCGAGGTGCTGCTCGGCAAGACGGGCGGCGAGACGGCGCGGCAGGTGTACTTCGTGCAGTCCACCGGGGCGCGGGAACAGAACCAGGCGCCCGACCTCGCGCTGCGCTTCGACCTCACGGTGCCGCTGGCGCGCTACGTGGCGGAGCACGAGCCGAAGCTCGTCTTCCCCTTCCGCCGCTACCAGATCCAGCAGGTCTACCGCGGCGAGCGCGCGCAGAAGGGGCGCTTCCGGGAGTTCTACCAGTGCGACGTGGACGTCATCGGCAAGGACAGCCTCTCGCTCGGGTACGACGCGGAGCTGCCGGCGGTCATCCACCAGGTGTTCACCGCGCTCGGCGTGGGCGCGTTCACCATCCAGCTCAACAACCGCAAGGTGCTGCGCGGCATCCTCGAGCAGGTGGGCGTGTCCGACGAGGCTTGTGCCCAGCTCGTGCTCCGCGAGGTGGACAAGCTCGACAAGATGGGGCGCGAGAAGGTGGTGGAGGCGCTGCAGAAGCCGGAGCTCGGGCTGGAGGCGGCCAAGGGCACCGCGCTGCTCGACCTGCTTTCGAGCCAGGGCACGCCGGACGAGATCCTGGCGCGGCTGCGCGCGCTGCCCGGCCCCTCGGAGTCGCTCACCAAGGGCATCGAGGAGCTCACCACGGTGCTCTCCACGATGAAGGCGCTGGGGGTGCCGGAGAAGGCGTACCGGCTCAACCTCTCCATCGCGCGCGGGCTCGACTACTACACGGGCACCATTTACGAGACGCGGCTCGACGAGCTGCCCGAGTTCGGCAGCGTCTGTTCGGGCGGCCGCTACGACAACCTCGCCGGCCACTACACGAAGTCGAAGTTGCCGGGCGTGGGCATCTCCATCGGCGCCACCCGGCTCTTCCAGGCGCTGCTGGAGAAGGGCGTGCTGCAGCCGCAGCGGGGCGGCGCCGACGTGCTGGTGGCCCAGGTGGACCCGACGCTCGAGTCGCGCTGTGGAGCGCTGGCGGCGCAGCTGCGCGCCGCGGGGCTCAAGGCGGAGCTCTTCGTCACCGGCGCCAAGCTCGACAAGCAGCTCAAGTACGCCGAGCGCAGCGGCATTCCCGCGGTGCTCATCCTCGGCGGCACCGAGGCGACCCAGGGCGTGGTGCAGGTGAAGGACATGGCCGCGCGCAGCCAGGCGCTGGTGCCCGAGGCCGAGGTGGTGGCCGCGGTGAGGAAGATCGCCGGTCAGGCCTAGCGCTTCTTCGACTTGCCCTTGGGCTTGGGCGCCGGCGTCTTGGGCGGCGCGGCCTTGGTGGGCGCACAGAGGTCGGTCTGGCCCAGGGCGCAGGCGTTCGCCTCCAGCGCCTCGGCGCGGCGCGGGTCGGCCTTGGTGCCCGTGCCCGCGCGGTAGGCGCGCGCAGCGTCGCGGCACGACTCGGCGCGCTTGAGCTCGCAGGCCTTCACCAGGAGCGAGAGCGCCTTGGCGGCGGTCTTCGCGGGGGAATCGCCTGACTGGAGGACCTCCGCGAGCCGGGCGCAGGACTCGGCGTTGCCCTTGGCGCAGGCCGCCTCGGCCGCCTTGGCGTCGAAGAGCGGAGCGGCGGCCGCGATGCCCGCGTCCTCCGGGGAGTAGTGGGCGGTGATGGTCTCGCAGGCGCGCGTCTCGCCGCGCTGGCAGGCGGTGCGGAAGAGCTGCTCGGCAGAGGCCTGGTCGACGGGGCCGCCGTTGCCCTGCCGCATCGCCTCGGCGAAGAGGTAGCAGCCGGCCTGGTCGTCGAGGTCGCAGGCGCGCTTGGCGAGCCGGCGCGCCTCCAGGTGGTGGTTGGCAGCGGCCTGGCCGGTGGCGGCCATG
The DNA here is from genome assembly GCA_019694595.1 of Myxococcaceae bacterium. Lineage (GTDB taxonomy): Bacteria > Myxococcota > Myxococcia > Myxococcales > Myxococcaceae > JAIBBQ01. The sequence goes on along the minus strand of JAIBBQ010000018.1, from coordinate 16,310 downwards.
ACGCAGGCGGAGGCGACCTTGTCCTGCTCGCACAGCCGCAGCTGCTCGAGGGGCCCGGGGGCCGAGGGGACGAGCGGCTTGCCGTCTTCGGGGCAGCCGGCGAGGAGGAGCGCGAGCAGCGCGAGGTGGGCCTTCATGCCAAGGCCCTCAGCGCGGCCTCGGCGGCGGCGACGTCTTCGGGGAGGTCGACGGCGGGACTGTGGGCCTGGGTCTCCACGCAGTGGATGACGATGCCATGCCCGAGGGCGCGAAGCTGCTCCAAGCGTTCGGCGCGCTCCAGTTCGGTGGGGGCGAGGGTGGCGAGGCGCTCCAGGGTGCGCTGCCGGTACCCATAGAGACCCACGTGTGCCCACCTGCGCACCGGCACCGTGGACTGGGGGAAGGGGAGGTCGGCGCGGGAGAAGTAGAGGGCGGCGCCCGACTCGGCGCGGACCACCTTCACCACGCTGGGGCGGGCGCGGTCGGCCTCGGCGAGGGGGCGCACCAGGGTCGCCATCTCCACCGCGGGGGCGTCGAAGGCTGCGGCCAGGGCGCGCAGCGCGGCCGGCGGCACCGCGGGCTCGTCGCCCTGCACGTTGATCCACACCGCGTCGGCGCCCAGGCCGCGGGCGCGGGCCACCTCGGCGACGCGGTCGGTGCCGGAAGGGCACTCGCTGGAGGTGAGGGCGACCTCGGCCCCGAAGCCCTGGCACACGGCCTGGATGCGCTCGTCGTCGGTGGCGACCACCACGGCGTCGAAGCAGGCGGCCTCGAGGCAGCGGCGGTGCACGTGGCGGATCATCGGCTCGCCGAGGAGGTGGGCGAGGGGCTTGCCCGGGAAGCGGGTCGAGGCGTAGCGGGCGGGTATCACCGCGATCCGGGGGGCCATTGGCCTTCCGGCCTAGCATTTGTAAAGTGTCTGCCAAGGAGCACCTCACATGACCTCGATGCCTGGCCGAATCGACCGCAGCGCACTTCCCCGCACCACCACTCCCATCGCGCAGAGCGCGGCGGCCTCGGCGGCCAAGGCCGTGGAGTCCGCCAAGTCGGTGGTGGCGGACCTCACCGCGCGGGCGACCCAGTTCGCCCACGAGCAGCTCGGGCCCCAGTCGCTGGGCACGGCGACGGTGGGCGGCCACGTCGCGCAGACGGCGAGCCCCGACGCGCTGTGGAGCCAGCCGACGGCGCTCCCGGCCAACGTGGCGGACCTGAGCAAGCTCAGCCGCACGGAGAAGATCGAGAAGGCCAAGGTGCTGGTCGCCGAGCGCGATCAACTCGGCGGGAAGATCCAGGACCGGGTCGCCTACCTCGACCAGAAGTGGGACCGCTCGCGCTCCCAGACCCAGGCCCAGGCGCTGCGCGTCTTCCTGGCGGAGAACGGCACCAAGCTGCCGGCCGAGAAGCGCGCCGACCTCGAAGGGAAGCTGGCTGCGTTCGACGCCACCCAGGCCAAGTTCGACGCCGCGCTCGCCAAGGCGAAGACGATGCCCAAGCGCAGCGAGTGCAAGACGCCCGAGCAGATCGAGGCCCGCCACCAGATGGCGGTCGAGCTCGTCGCGATGCACCGCGCGATGGGGGACATCGCCGACGCCGCCGCGAGCATCGCCGACGGTTGCGGCTCCAAGGTCGACCGCCTGGCGAGCGGCGAACAGATCATCGACAAGAGCGCGCCGCCCAAGGGCAGCGCCCAGTGCCTGGCCTCGATGGTCAGCCACTTCTTCGAGCTGACGCAGCAGATCTACTACCTGCAGTCGAGCTCCAGGCTCGAGGTCGACCCGGTGCTGCAGCAGCTCAAGCAGCAGGGCGAGTCGGAAGCGAAGCTGTGGGAAGAGATGCGCGAACGCTTCAAGAAGCAGGACGCCAAGGTCGAGAAGCTCCGCGACGCGGAAGCCATCGACCGCGCCCGCATCGAAGCGATGCTCAAGCGCACCTAGCAGCGCGAGGAAAGACCTTCAGTGCACGGCGGGGCGGACCGGCAAGCGCCGGACGAGCTCGCCTTCGGCCTCGAGCAGCTCTTCCAGCCGTGCGTCGACCACCGCCTTGGGGGCGAGGCTCTCGGCGAGCCGCAGGAAGAGCGCCTGGTGCCCGTCTTCGCTCTGCGCGAGCTCGGCGTACAGCGTGCGCAGCTTGGGGTCCTCCAGTGCGTTGGCGAGCAGCTCGAGCCGCTCGTGGCTGCGGGCCTCGATGATCGCCGCCACCAGGAAGCGGTCGAGCCGGCGCTCGTTGGGCGGGTTGCGCAGCAGCGCCTGGAGCCCCTTGGCGTACGGGTCGCCCTTGTCGTGGCTCAAGGTGAGGCCGCGGGCCTCGGCGACGGCCAGCACCTTGGCGAGGTGGGCGCTCTCTTCCCGGGCGAGGCGCGCCATCTGCGCGGGCAGGCCGGGCACGTCGGGGTACGCCTGGAGCAGCGACAGCGCGTTGGCCGCCGCCTTCTTCTCGCAGTGGGCGTGGTCGAGCAGGGTGGCGTCGAAGTCGCCCAGGGCGACCTCGAGCCACCTGGGGCTGGTGGCGTCGCGCAGCTTCACTTCGGCGCGTCGAGCTTCTTGAAGTCGCCCGCCTTGAAGACCGCCAGCTTCGCGGGGTCGACGAGCTTCTTGAGCGCGGCGCCGATCTCCTGGAGCTGCAGGCCTTTCAGCTTCTCGTCGAGCTGCGCCTCGTACGCCATGGTGCGGCCCAGGTAGAGCTGCTGCGAGAGCTCGACGGCGAGGTGGCCGTCGTCGGCGAACTCCTGCTCGCGTTCCTGCAGGAGCCCCGGGCGCGCCACCTTGAGCTCGTCGGCGGTGAAGCCCTGGGTGACGGCGCGGGCGAGCTCCTCGCGGTAGCCGGTCTCGACCTTGCCGTCGTTCGACGGCGCGTAGATGGCGTAGCCGATGAGGGCCGCGGAGTCGTCGATGGGGTGGGTGCGCAGCTGGGTGCCCGCGCCGTAGGACAGGCCTTCCTTCTCGCGCAGCCGCAGGGGAATGCGGCCGTTCAGGAAGCCGCCGCCCAGCATGTAGTCGGCGAGCACCATGGCCGGGTAGTCGGCGTCGGTCTCCTTCAAGGGGAAGGTCACCACCGCGCCCAGGAAGGCGTTGGCCTTGTCGGGGGTGGGGCTCACGTCGACCTTGGCGGCGACGGGCTGGTGCGGCTGGGGAATGCGGGCGAAGGCTTCCTTGGCGGTGAAGTCGCCGAAGCGCTTGGTGAGCTGCGCGGTGAGCGCGGCGGCGTCGAAGTCGCCCACCGCGGCGAGCTGGGCGTTCTGCACGCCGTAGAAGCGGGCGTGGAAGGCCTTGAGCGACTCGACCTTCGCCGCGGCGACGTCGGCCATCAGCTCCTCGTGGCTGGGCACGTAGAGCGGGTGGCCCTTGGGGAACGGGGTGACCAGCCGCTGGATGGCGAGCGAGCCGAGCGCCATCGGCTCCGACTTCTTGGACTCCAGGTCGGCGAGGAGCTCGCGGCGCAGCGTCTCGAGCTCCTTGGGGTCGAGCGCGGGGGTGCGCAGCATGTCGGCGACGAGATCGAGCGCGGCGGGAAGCTGCGGCTTCCTGACCTCGAGCGAGACCACCACGCCCTGGGGCGCGGGCTGCACGTGGAGGCTCGCCTTGAGCTGGTCGAGCGCGTCCTGGAACTGCTCGCGCGTCTTGGTGGTGGTGCCGCGGCGCAGCAGCTGGGCGACGAGGTCGCCGTACACGCGCTGGCCCTTGAGCGACTGCTCGCTGCCGAACCGCAGGATGAGCGCCACGTTGACGCGCTCGCCGCGGGTCTTCTTGGGCAAGAGCGCCAGCTTGAGGCCGTTGGGCAGCGCGGAGCGGGTGGTGCGGGCGTCGATGTTGGCGGGGGTGGCGGCGAAGACCTCGCCTTCGGCGAGCGAGGCGTCGCCCTTGAAGTCCTTGAGCATCGCCGCCACGTCGGGCGTGGGGGGAATCTCGGCGCGGTCGGGCTTCTCGGTGGGCACGTACTCGCCCGAGGTGCGGTTGGTGGTCTTGAGGTAGCGCTGGGCGACGCGGTTGACGTCGTCGGCGGTCACCGCGCGCAGCCGGTTGCGGTGGAGGAACAGGGTGCGCCAGTCGCCCAGCGCGGCGGTCTCCGACAGCACCAGCCCCACGCGCTCGGGGGCGTTGAGGATGAGGTCGATGTCCTTGAGGAGCGTGGTCTTGGCGCGGTCGACTTCCTCGGCGGTGAAGGGCTTCTTGGCGAGGCCTTCGAGCGTCCCGACGAGGGCGGCCTTGGCCTTGGTGGGGTCGTCGCCCGGCTTGAGCTCGGCCTCGCAGTACAGGAAGCCCGGCTCCGCGAGCTGGAGCACGTTGCAGTCGGCGTGGGCGGCGAGCTTGGGCTCGACGAGCGCCTGGTAGAGGCGGCCCGACGGCGCGTCGCCGAGCGCCTTGCCCAGCACGTCGACCGGGGCGAGCTCGGGGTCGGACCCGGCGGGAATGTGGTACCCGGCGATGAGCACCGGCACGCCGCCCGCGCGGCGCACGGTGACCGAGCGTTCGCCGTCTTGCACGGGCTCGGCGGTCCAGGTGCGGGGCAGCGGCGCCTTGGGGGCGGAGAGCTTCCCGAAGCTGTCGGCGATGACCTTGAAGGCCTGGGCCTCGTCGAACTTGCCGGCGACCACCAGCAGCGCGTTGTCCACGCGGTAGTGGCGCTTGTAGAAGCCCTGGAGGTTCTCGATGGGCACCAGCTCGATGTCGCTGCGGGGCCCGATGGTGGACATGCCGTAGTTGTGCCAGCCGTACGCGGTGGCCATCACCCGGTCGCTGAGCACGTTGGCCGGGTTGTTCTCGCCCATCTCGTACTCGTTGCGGACCACGGTCATCTCGGAGTCGAGGTCGGTCTTGCGCACGAAGCTGTTCACCAGGCGGTCGGCCTCGAAGCGCAGCGCCCAGTCGAGGTTCTCGGGGCTCGCGGGAATGGTCTCGTAGTAGTTGGTGCGGTCGAACCAGGTGGTGCCGTTGGCCTGGGCGCCGTGCTCGGACAGCGCCTTCTTGGGGTCCGGGGTGCGCGGCGAGCCCTTGAAGAGCATGTGCTCGAGCAGGTGTGCCATGCCCTTCTCGCCGTAGCCCTCGTGGCGGCTGCCGACGAAGATGGTGAGGTTCACGGTGACGGTCGGCTTGGAGCCGTCGTTCATGAACAGCACCTTGAGGCCGTTGGGCAGGCGGTACTCGCGCAGGCCTTCGACCTCGGTGACGAAGGTGAAGGGCTTGGGAACCGCGGGCGCGGCCGCGGGCGCGGCGGACAGCAGCACGGCGAGGCTGAGAGCGACCATGGCCCGCGCTCTAGCAGGCCGGGAAAGCGGGCGCTGCTAGAACGAGCCCGCGGCGACGAACCCGGTGCCCACGGGGGCGAGCGCCACCGCGCCGTCGCCGCCGTCGCCACCGAGGAACCAGCACAGGCCGCCGGAGACCACCAGCGCGCCCGCGAGGCCGAACATCACGTTGGCCACCAGCGCCTGGGTGCGGGCGCGGGCGTCGGTGGCGAAGGCCTCCCGCTGGGAGATGGAGCTGATGAGGCCGTTGTCGCCGGGCTTCAGGTTCACCAGGCTGTCGCGCGCGCCCTTGGCCAGCGCGCCGAAGGTGATGCCGGCGGCGAGGGCCGCGACGCCGGCGCCGGCGAGCGCGTAGCCCACCGGCCGCAGCGCCGAGCCGTGCGCTTCGCCGGAGACGGTCTCCATCGGGGCCTCGGCGCCGACACGGGTGCGCGGCTCGACCGACGGCGAGCGCACCGGTGCGGGCTCGGTGGGCTCCTCGTCGGGGGAAGGCGAAGCCTCAGGCTTGGCGGCGGCGACCGGCCGGGCGGTCTTCGCGGCGCCTTCGCGCACGGGTTCCTTCTCGCTGCCGACCTGGGCGAGCACGCGGTCGTACTCGCCGAGGAGCTCGGCCCACCACTCGACGCCGGCCGCCTGGGTGGTGGTGGCGGCGTAGTTGCCCTGGAGCTCGCCGCTGACCTCGAGCCACAGGCCGCCGTCTTGCCGGACGTGGAAGCGGGCGCCGCGGGCGAGCTTGAGCTTGTCGCCCTTGGTCTTGGTGGCGACCTGCACCACGCGGCCCTTGTCGTCGAGCGCGGCGTCCTCGGCCTTGAAGACCAGGCTCCCGTTGGTGGCCTGCCAGGCCTTGGCGGCGGCGAAGGCCGCTGCGGCCTTGGGCGGCGTCTTGGCGCCGAGCTCGAAGGCAGGCTCGAGGGAGACGAGTTTCTGGAAGGCCTCGCGGGCCTTGGCGTCCTGACCCAGTGCCGCGGCGGCGGTGCCGGTGAGCTCGAGGATGCGCAGCACGTCGGTGCGGCCGTTGTCGGGCGTCTTCCAGGCGGCGTCGAGGAGCCGCAGCGCGTCGGCGTAGCGGCGCTCGTTCACCAGGCGCGCGGCCTTGTCGACGTCGGGAGACGGGTCGGCGGCGGCGAGTGCGAGCGACGGCAGGAGCAGCAGCAAGGCGGCGGCGCGCATTCGAGGGCGGAGTGTACACGACGCGCGGGGACAGGCAGTGCGCGAGGCATGTGACCGCTGCTCCCACCCCGGCGCCTTCAAGGGACGAGGGAAGACGCCCAAGGGGGAGGAGGTCCCTGGTAGAGTCTCCCTCTCAGTTTCCCCCCTCACGGCTTCAAAGAGAGAGTTTCGATGCGGATCGTTCTGCACAGCATCCTCTTGGTCTGCGCGCTCACCGCCGCGGGCTGTTCTTGCAGCGGCACCAACGGCACCGGCTCGAGCGGCGGCGGCGACGGCAGCGGTGGCAGCGGCGGCTCCAGCTCGGGCGTCGGCGGCGGCACCGCGTCGGGCGGCGGCAAGGCGAGCGGCGGCGGCAGCGGCTCGGGCGGCGGCGGCGGCATGATGCTGGTCGACGGCGGCTGCGGCCTGGTGACGTGCGCCAAGGCGAACGCCAACTGCGGCCAGATCGGCGACGGCTGCGGGAACATCCTCGACTGCGGCACCTGCACCACGCCGGAGACGTGCGGCGGCGGCGGCGTGCCCAGCCGGTGCGGCGGCGATGCGGGCTGCATCCCCGTGACCTGCGCCCAGCTCGGCGCGGAGTGCGGCCCCCAGTCGGACCGCTGTGGTGGCCTCCTCAACTGCGGCGCCTGCGCGCTGCCCGAGACGTGCGGCGGCGGCGGCATCTCGAGCCGCTGCGGCCTGACGGGGCAGAACGTCGACGGCGGCATGTGCGTGCCGACCAGCTGTGCCATCGCCGGGGCGAGCTGCGGCGTCATCGGCGACGGCTGCGGCGGGGTGCTCTCGTGCGGCGGCTGCGACGGCGGCTCGCTCTGCGGCGGCGGCGGCGTGCCGTACAAGTGCGGCGGCGGCAACACCTGCGTCGCGCGGACGTGCGCCGACGCGGGCGCCACCTGCGGCGCGATGGGTGACGGGTGCGGCAACATCCTCAACTGCGGCTCGCCGTGCGTGGCGCCTCAGGTGTGCGGCGGCGCCGGGTTCGCCAACCAGTGCGGCGGCGGCACCACCTGCGTGCCCAAGACGTGCGCCGAGCTCGACGCGGGCTGCGGCGTGGTGGGCAACGGCTGCGGTGGGCTGACGCCCAACTGCGGCATCTGCCAGGGCGTGCAGGCCTGCGGCGCTGGCGGCGTGCCGAACCAGTGCGGCGGCACGGTGAACTGCGTGAAGCGCACCTGCGCCCAGGCGGGGGCCAACTGCGGCTCGGTGGGCGACGGCTGCGGCGGCATCCTCAACTGCGGGACCTGCACCGACGGCGGCACCTGCGGCGGCGGTGGGCTCTCGAGCGTGTGCGGCGGTCCTCCGCCCTGCGTGCCGAAGACCTGCCTCCAGCAGGGCGCGAACTGCGGCCCGGTGGGCGACGGCTGCGGCGGGCTGACCCCGGACTGCGGCCAGTGCACCATGCCGGACATCTGCGGCGGCGCGGGCATTCCCAACGTGTGCGGCAGCATCCGGCCCGACGGCGGGTCGCTGTGCACCAACCTGTGCCTCAAGCAGGCGGTCTGCGCGGCGGGCATGAGCACCAAGTTCACCGGCAAGGTGCTGGCGCCGACCCAGGCCGACGCGGGCTACGGCCAGCCGGACCCGATTCCCAACGCGCTGGTCTACGTGCCGAACGGCACCGTGCTGCCGCTGACGCGCGACGGCGGCGGGGTGACGTGTGACAAGTGCCTCGACGGCGTGAGCGGCAGCCCGCTGGTCTCGACGTACTCGGACATCGACGGCGGCTTCGTGCTCGACAACGTGCCGTGCGGCATGGGGGTCGACGTGCCGGTGGTGTTCCAGCTCGGCAAGTGGCGGCGGCAGATCACGGTGAGCAACCCTTCGTGCTGCACCACCACCGCGCTCACCGCGGAGCAGACGCGCCTGCCGCGCAAGCAGGCCGAGCAGCACCCGAACGACAACATCCCGCTGATGGCGGTGGTGACGGGCAACGTGGACACCATCGAGTGCGTGCTGCCGAAGATCGGCATCGCGGCCGACCAGTACTCGGCGCCCGATGCCGGCGGCCGGGTGCGCTTCTACGTGGACAACGGTGCCACCTACAGCGGCGGCGGGGCGACCGCGCCCGCGGCGGCCACGCTGTTCGACAACCTGAACGAGCTGAAGAAGTACGACATGGTGGTGCTCGACTGCGTGGGCAGCGAGCAGCTCAAGTCGATCGACCGCCGGCGCAACATGGAGGCCTACGCGAGCGCGGGTGGCCGCATCTTCGCCAGCCACTACGCGTACGTGTGGCTGTTCCAGACGGCGACCAGCCCCAACGGCTCCGCGGTCAACTGCACGGCGCCGGGCAACACCTGCAACCTGACGTTCCCGGCGACGGCCAACTGGAACGCGTCGCAGGCGAACCCGCCCAACCAGGACGGGTACATCGACATCAGCTTCGGCAAGGGCCAGACCTTCGCGCAGTGGGTGCAGCTGGTGAACGCGCAGGCGGCGAGCTCGACGCCCGCGGTGCCCCGCATTCGCGTGAACACGGTGCGCCACGACATGGACGGGGTGGTGGCGCCGTCGCAGCGCTGGGTCTTCGGCAACACCGGGACCTGCCAGAAGGCGACCTGCGCGGCGATGGGCTACAGCTGCGGTCAGGGCGTGCCTGACGGCTGCGGCGGCACGATGAACTGCGGCAACAACTGCAACGGTGGCAACACGTGCGGCGGCGGCGGCACGCCGGGCGTCTGCGGCAGCGGGTCCACCTGCGTTCCCAAGACCTGCGCCAGCCTGGGCTTCGCCTGCGGCGTCTTCCCCAACGGCTGCGGCGGCACGCTGAACTGCGGCACCTGCACCGGCGCCCAGTCGTGCGGCGGCGGCGGCGTGGCGGGCCAGTGCGGCGGCTCGATTCCGCTCGAGTACACCTTCAACACCCCGACCACCTCGGCGGCGGCCGACCAGTGCGGCCGCGTGCTGTTCTCGGACTTCCACGTCATCAACGCGGCGAACGCGAGCGCGTCGGCCTGGCCGAACCAGTGCTCGGTGGGCCCGATGACGCCGCAGGAGAAGGTGTTCGAGTACATGCTGTTCGACCTCGCCTCGTGCATCCAGCCCGACGTGCCTCCGCCGCAGAGCTGCACCAAGCGGACCTGCGCGCAGCTCGACGTCAACTGCGGGATGATCTCCGACGGCTGCGGCGGCACGGTGGACTGCGGCATGTGCATGGTGCCTGGCCAGACCTGCGGCGGCGGCGGCATTCCCAACGTGTGCGGCGTGCCGTGCACGCCCAAGACCTGCACCCAGCAGGGCTTCAACTGCGGCGCGCAGGGCAACGGCTGCGGCGGCACCCTCGACTGCGGCATGTGCCAGGGCACCCAGACGTGCGGCGGCGGTGGCGTGCCGGGCGTCTGCGGCGGTGGCACCTGCGTGGGCCGCACCTGTCTGCAGCAGGGCTACAACTGCGGCCAGCAGAGCGACGGCTGCGGCAACCTGATTCCCTGCGGCACCTGCACGGTGCCTGGCCAGACGTGCGGCGGCGGCGGCGTGCCGGGCGTGTGCGGCGGCGCGACCTGCGTCAAGTCGACCTGCACGCAGCTCGGCTTCAACTGCGGCCAGCAGACCGACGGCTGTGGCGGCTCGCAGGACTGCGGGCCGTGCACTCTGCCGCAGACCTGCGGCGGCGGCGGTCAGCCCGGCGTGTGCGGCGGCGGCGGGGTGTGCACGCCCAAGAGCTGCACCATGCAGGGCTTCAACTGCGGCCTGCAGGGTGACGGGTGCGGCGCCACCATCGACTGCGGCAAGTGCCCGATGGGGCAGATCTGCGGGGCGCAGGGCCCGGGGCAGTGTGGCGCCCTGACCTGCACGCCGCTGACCTGCGCGGACCAGGGCATCTCCTGCGGTCCCGCGGGTGACGGCTGCGGCAACCTGATCCCCTGCGGCGCGTGCACCGCGCCGGAGACGTGTGGCGGTGGCGGCACGCCGGGCAAGTGCGGCAAGCCGAACTGCACGCCGCGCACCTGTGCGGCGGCGGGGGCCGACTGCGGTCCGCTCGCCGACGGCTGCGGCAACACGCTCGACTGCGGCGTCTGCCCGCAGGGCAAGACGTGCGGCGGCGGCGGCATCGCCAACGTCTGCGGCGGCATCGGGTAGTCGGCATCGCGGCCAGGAGCCCCGGACTTTCCGGGGTCCTGGTCGAGCGCACCACCCGGTGGGGCCGGCGCCGGCGGCCGTCGGCCGTCGCTCGGCTGGCGCCCGTCAAGGCGGCGAGCGCGCGGTTGAGAGACGCGGAAAGGGCGAGCCGTGGGGGCGCGTGCGCCCGGGGGAGAGGCCCGACGAGGCGGTTCGTCCGGTGGGGGCGTCGAGGGCGAGCGGCGGTCAGGGCCTGGCCGCGCTCCAGGCGCGACCACAATCGGCAGCCGCGGGTCGGGGGCTTCGCGCGTCGGCCGAGAAGTCGATGCGAGCCGGTACACCGTCACCGGGCGTGCGGCGCTGCGCGGGCGGCACGAGGACCGCGGCGGCGGTCAGCCGCAGGTCTTGGTGGCCGAGCAGGCCCCGGTGCCGCCGTCGGGCTTGAGGCAGGGCGTCGACGCCGGGCAGTCGGTGTCGGCGCAGTCAGCCGCGCCGTCGCCGTCGTCGTCGAGCAGGTTGTCGCAGGCGGTTTCCTTCTTCTTCTTCGACGTGCAGAGGCAGCCGCCGTCGGCGTTGCAGGGCTGCATGTCGCAGCTGGTCTCGGCGCAGTCCTTGACGCCGTTGCAGTCGTTGTCGACGTCGTCGCTGCAGCGGACCGGGCCGGCCTCGGCCACCTGGGCGCCCCCGTTGCACTTGCAGCCGCCGGTGCTGCAGGTCCAGAAGAGGGGGGCCTGGGTGCAGGCGCCGCCGTCGCAGTCGGTGTCGCCGCAGTCGAGCTTGCCGTCGCCGTCGTTGTCGAGGGCGTCGAAGCAGGAGGTCTCGCGCTTCACGCCGCCCGCGGCGCACTGGCAGCCGGCGCCACACGACTTGCCGAGGCAGTCGTCGTCGGCGCAGTCGGTGGCCATGTCGCCGTCGTCGTCGGCTCCGTTGGCGCAGGCGACCTCGTGCTTGCCCAGGGAGCCGCAGACGCAGGACAGGCCGCAGGACCTTGCGTCACAGGCGGGGTCCAGACAGTCGGTCTTGCCGTTGGAGTCGTTGTCCAGGCCGTCGGAGCAGTCTGCTTCCTTCTGGAGCTCGCAGGCGCCTCCGGCGCAGAGCTCGGCGGCCTTGCAGACGTGGCCGCAGGTGCCGCAGTTCTTGGAGTCGGACTGGAGGTCGAAGCCGTTGTCGACGGTGCCGTCGCAGTCGTCGTCCTCGCCGTTGCAGGTCTCGCTGACGTTGCGGTTGTCGACGCGGCCGTCGCAGTCGTTGTCGATGCCGTCGCACACCTCGTCTCCGCTGGGCTTGCAGCAGTAGCCGCCCGCGGGGGCGCAGACGAAGCCGCCGCCGGCGCAGTCGGCGTCGGTGGCGCAGGAGTACACCTTGTCGTCGCCCAGGTTGACCTTGCAGGTCGCGAGCACGAGCAGCGCGCCCGCGGCCGAGGCGAGGAGGAGCCAGCGAGGGGAGGAGAGGGCGCGAGGTCCGCGGGGCATCACGATGGGGGGGCAAGGTCGTGGATCGGGTCTCAAAACGCAAGCGCTCACAGCACCCGGTGGGCGCATTCCTCGCCCTGGCCCCCGGCTCGGCCTAGCGTCGCTCGGCGATGCCCGAAGGCAACCGTCGCCGGCTGACCCGAGTGAAGGCTCCCAAGGTGGTGGCGCAGCTGGGCGCCAAGGGGGCGCTGCTCGACTGCTCGGTGGAGAACATCTCGGTGGGCGGGGCGTTCCTCCGCGCGGGCAAGCCCTTGCCGGTGGGGACCGTGGTGCAGCTGACGCTGACCAGCCCGGGCACGCGCCGCGCGCCGTCGCTCAAGGCGACCGTGCGCAGCGCGCTCACCTCGCCGGGCATGACGGGCATGGGGGTGCAGTTCGAGCCCCCGCAGGGTGAGGACGTGGAGCGCCTCTTGGGGCTCCTGCAGGGCCTGGGGGTGCCGGTGCTCGAGCTGCCGGTGCTGACGCGCCAGGCGGTGGAGGCGCCGGCGGGGGCGGGCGGCGAGGTGGCGCAGCTGCAGCTGCAGGTGCAGGCGCTGCTGGTGGCGCTCGACGAGTCCGACCGGGCGCTGGAGAAGTGCCGGCGGGAGCGCACCGCGCTGGCGCGCGAGGTCATCAAGCTGCGCGCCGCGCTCGAGAAGCGCTGAGCGCCGCGGTCAGCGGGCCGAGAGCGAGGGCACCTCGGGGGCGCGGGCGTGGCCGAGGGCGCGCCAGGCCTCGTCGCGGGCGGCGGCGAACTTCGACGGCGACCACTGGGCCTGGTCGGCGAGGCGGCCGCAGAGCGCCCGGCCTTCGGCGGTGACCTTCCGGGCGCCGGGGGGGCCGAAGTGGGCGGCCTCGACGGGGAGCAGCTGGCAGGTGACGGTGAAGTAGGCCGCCGACTGGTTGCAGACGGCCTCGAGGTAGAGCGCGCCGCTCGCCTCGTCGTCGTGGAGCGCGAAGTGGAAGTTGTCTTCGCAGAGCACCCGCATCGCGCCCCAGAGCCTAGCGCCGGGGCGGGCGGGGGAAGAAGGCGCTGGTGCGGGCCACGTAGTCGTCGTAGCCGGGGCGGCCGCGCATGGCCTTCTCGAGGAGCGGCACGCCGGACACCCGCATCAAGAGGAAGGCCATCACCGCGGGGCCGAGCAGCGTCCACGGGGCGCCGGCGGCGACGCCGAGGAGCCCCAGGCCCCACCAGGTGGTGAAGTCGCCGAAGTAGTTGGGGTGGCGGGTCCACGACCACAGGCCGCGGGTCATCAGCGCGCCCTTGCCTTCCGGCGAGGCCTTGAAGCGCGCGAGCTGGAGGTCGCCGAGCGACTCGAAGCCGACGCCGAAGAGGACGACGGCGGCAGCGGCCGCGTCGAGGAGGCCGAGCGGGCCAGCGGAGGCGACGGCCGCCTGCACCGGCAGCGACACCACCCAGGCGAGGGCGCCCTGGAGGACGAAGACGATGAGGTAGCTCTTCCACCACCACGACTCGCCGTGGCGGCGCCGCATGGCGGTGTAGCGGGGGTCCTCGGGCCGGCGGTGGTTGCGCCAGAAGAGGTAGGCGCCGAGGCGCAGCCCCCACAACGTGGTGAGGCCGGCGGCGAGGAGCGCGCGCGGGCCCGCCGGCCCGTGGGCCGCCACGGAGACCCAGGCGATGAGGCCGAAGGCCGGGCCCCAGAAGATGTCGACGATGCTCGAGTCGCGCAGGGCGAGGCTGAGGAGCCAGAGCGTGGTGAGGCAGCCCAGGAGCGCGATGGCCGCGAGCGCGGAGGCGTGGAGGTCAAGCATGGGCGGCATCCTCGGCTTCGAGCCAGTCGTCGAGAAGGGCCCACCGGGCGTCGGCCCAGGCGAGCCGCGCGGCGGCCTCGCGGGGAACGTCGCTGGCGGCCACCTTCCAGAACCGCAGGTGCACGGTGGTGCCCACGAGCCGGCCGGCCCAGATGTCGGTGAGGCGGGCGAGCCCTTCCATGCCGTGGTGGGCGAGGAAGACCACGTCGACGCCCGGGGCGGCGTCGAGGAGTGCGAGCAGGCCTCCGGGGCGAACGGGCAGCAGGTGCCGCAGCCGCTCGGCGCGCTCGCGTTCCGGGCCCTGGGGCAGCCGGGCGAGCAGCCGTTCCCGCGCGCGCCGGGTGAAGCGGGTGCCTTCGGGGAAGAGGCACACCCCGTCGCGCGGACCGAGCCCGCGGCCGAGCGCCCCCACCGCCAGCGCTTCCCGCTCGGAGTGGGCGCCGCTGCGGTCGACGAAGTGGTTGGGCAGCCAGTGGCCGGCGATGTCGAGGCACGGCCCGGCGAGCAGCTCCTTCTTGAGCGCGTAGCGCAGGTGCAGCCCGTGGTGGGCGGCGACGAAGACGCCCGGCAGCACGGTGTCGATGAGGCTGGTGTGGCGCACCAGGAGCAGGAAGGGCCCTCTGGCCGCGGCGTCGTGCCCCTCGATCTCGAAGCGCAGCGAGAAGAGCCAGCGCGCCGCGGCGAGGTGGGCCCGGGCGTAGCGGTCTTGCTGGGCGAAGCTGAGCTCGGCGCGGCGCGCGGGGGCGCCCAGGGTGCGCAGGCCCACCAGCGCGAGGCGCAGCAGGCACCACACCTCGTGGGTCAGGAAGAAGACCACGAAGGCCAGCACCCGCACGGTGTCCCACCGGCGGCGGACGACGAGGTCGGTCATCAGCGCCGCGAGCGCGAGCGCCGGGAGCGCGAGGAGCACCGCGGCCAGCCCGACGAGCACCGCCGGCACCGTGAGGCACCGCCGAAGCCAGGCCCGTTCAGGCATGCGCATCGTCGTTCGGGGCCGCAGGCGTGCCGCGTCGGGGGCTCACCCGCCGAGTGTTAACGCGGTCCATTCGACGTCGCAGCAGAGTCGGTCAGGGCACCGGTGGGGGCGTCGCCGGCGAGCGCCCGCGGGCGAGCAGATCGAGCAGCGGCGAGGTGGCCGCGGTGGTGACGAGCGCCATCAGCACCAGCATCGCGAAGAGGGGCCGGGAGATGACGCCCAGGTCGAGGCCGACGTTGAGGACCACCAGTTCCATCAGGCCCCGGGTGTTCATCAGCACGCCGAGCTCGAGCGCCATCGGCCAGCGCTGGCCGGACAGCCGCGCAGCGACCGAGACCCCGCCGAACTTGCCCGCCACGGCGAGGAACAGCAGCAGCCCGAACTGGAGCCACCTGGTGGGGGAATCGACGAGGCCGATCTCGGTGCGCAGGCCGCTGAGCGCGAAGAAGAGGGGGAGAAAGAGCACGCCCACCAGGTCCTCGAGGCGGGTGGAGATGGCGTGGGCGAGGCCCCGCTCGCGGGGAATGATGGCGCCCGCCGCGAAGGCCCCGAAGAGCGCATGGATGCCGATGAGCTCGGTCCCGAAGCAGGACAGCAGCATCAGCAGCAGCGCGGCGGCGAGCGCCCCCTGGCCTTCGAGCGCTCGGGGCGAGAGCGCACGCACCAGGCGGGTGAGCGCGGGCCGGAAGACCACCGCGAGCGCGACGAGGTAGGCCAGCGCGGCGAGGGTGGTGGTGGCGGCGCCGGTCAGCGATTCCGCGCGGACGACGGAGACCACTCCGGCGAGGAGACACCAGGCGGCGACGTCGCCGACGGCCGCGGCGGCGAGCGCCAGGTTCCCCACGGGAGTGGCCGCCAGGCCCTTCTCGTTCAGCAGGCGCGCGAGCACGGGGAAGGCCGTGACGGCCATCGCGATGCCGAGGAAGAGCGAGAAGCCGAGGAGTGCCTGCCCCGGCGGGGCGAGCGAGGCCGCGAGGGCAGGGGCGATGGCCATGCCGAGCGCGAAGGGCACCGCGATGCCCGCGGCGGAGGTGATCGCCGCACTCTTGCCCAGCCCGCCGAGGGCCTTGAGGTCGACGTCGAGCCCCACCACGAACATGAAGAGCATCAGCCCGAGCTGGGCGACCAGCCCCAGCGCGTTCAGCGAGCTCGGGGGGAAGAGCGCGGCCTCGATCGACGGCGCCAGTGCGCCGAGGACCGTGGGCCCCAGGAGGATGCCGGCGACCACCTCGCCGATGACGAGCGGCTGCCCGAAGCGCTTGCCCAGGGTTCCCAGGAGCCGCGAGAGGAGCAGGACGACGGCGGCCTGCAGCAGCAGGAGGGCCAGGGGGGTGAGGCCGTGCATCGAGCCCGGTACTGAACCGCAGATTCCCCCGGGTCGCTACTTCACGTGGCCGCGGGCGTGGCGCGCCGGCGACGCAGCGCGAACGCCAGCGCGAGCAGGACGCCGGGGAGCGGGGCCGCGCCGCAGCCACACGCGCCCGAAGCGGTGGGCTCGCCTGCGGCCATCAGGGTGGGCGAGGTGCCGGCATCGCTCGGCGGGTTCGGCCGTGGTGCCGGCTTGCCGGCATCTGCGCCGAGCTCCACCGGCGGCGGCGCGGCGTCGTCGGGCATCGTGCCGGCAGCGGCGGCAGGTGGCGGCGGGGGCGGCGGGGGCGGC
>JAIBBQ010000186.1 GCA_019694595.1 Myxococcaceae bacterium | reverse complement strand
CCGCACCTCGAGCGCCGAGCGCCCGCCGCCGCCGGTCCCCGAGCGGTCGGTCTCGGTGCCGCCCCGCGCCTCACCCGAGTGGGCCGGTCGCCCGACGAGCGGAGAGCGCCCCGGCCCTGCGCTGGAGCGCGCGGTCGTCGACCGCCTGCCCGAGCGCCGCCCCAGCAGGCCGGGCCCCGCGGCGGCCGAGCTGTCGATGGAGCGGACTTCGCTGTCGGGCTCCGGGGCCCTGAAGACGGGCGAATCGCTGAGCGTGCTGACGCCCAGCGGGTTCGAGCGCAAGCCGGGGCCGCCCGTCGACTCGGGAGAACACGAGGTCGGGCCGTCGCCCCGCGAGAGCGGGCCCGAGCGCCGGGTGACCGCTGCCCGGCCGCTGGTGCCCGCGCCGCCGATGGAGACCAAGCCGCTCCGGTCGCCGGGTCGCCACGACTCGGCGCCGTCGGTGCGCTCGGGCGCCACCGACCCCGGCGCAGGCCGCGACGATCCGGACGACGTGCTGCCGACCAGCGACTACCGCCGTCAGTCGGAAGGCGGCCCCGCGGCCTCGGGGGAAGGGTCGGGCACCGGTGAGGCGTCGGCAGACCCGTCGGCCTCGGGAGACGACGGGGAGCGGTCGGAGCCGAGCGACGGCGGCACCGGGGCCAGCCAGGGCGGCTCCACCGGGCTGGTCCAGTGGGCGGTGGCCCGGCCGTGGGCGGTGGCGGTGGCGTCCTTCGTCGGCTTCGGCCTGCTGATCCTGATGATCTACGCAGGGTACCTGCTGGTGCGCTCGCCTCCGGCCGACGATCGCCCCAAGGGGAGCGACCCTCGCGCCGTGCCGGTGAAGCCCACCAAGCCGGTCGCCAAGGCGCCGGAGACCAAGCCTGCCGTGGCCCCGGTGACGCCGACGACGCCCGAGAAGTCGCCCGACACGGCCAAGCCGGTGGAGCCCGATGCGATGGCCCAGGTGAGCTTCGTCGCCCCCAAGGGCACCCGCATCAGCCTGCCCGACGGCCGCCAGGTGGGCCCCGGCACCTACGAGTTCCGGCCCGGCGTGCTCAACATCCAGTTCATCTGCCCGCCCAAGGCGCCGCCGAAGAAGGGGGCCAAGCCGGTGGAGACGATCATCAACCGGGCGGTGGAAGCGCAGGTCCACCCCGGGCTGCCGCCGCTGCAGGTGCGCCTGTGCTCGAAGTGAGCGGCCGTCAGGGCCCGGCGCGCCGGCGGACCAGGTAGAAGCCGCCCGCTTCGCCCGCCACCTCGTAGTCGCGGCCGACGTGCGGGCCCAGCGCCGGGACCTGGCTCGGGTGGGCGCCCGAGACCACGAACGTGTCGTAGAAGCGGCCCTGGGTTTCCCAGTCCATGGTCTCCGGGTGCCATTCCGACGGGAACGTCGGCGGCGCCTCGCCCCGGTACATGAGCGGCGAGTGCGGCGTGGTGGCGAAGCTGAAGTTGGTGAGCCCGCCGTTCAGGCGCGCGACCGTGGCCGCCTCGTGCAGGTGCACCGGGTGCGTCACCAGCGGAGACTGCGTGCGGTACACGAGCCCCATCACCTTCGGCTTGGCGGGCGCGTACGCGGCGAGCGACTCCACCGCCGCGGCCTCGGTCTCGTACGCGGCGAAGGCCCGGGCGAGCGGCGCGCCGGTCGCGGGCCCCACCACCACGGCGAGCACCAGCAGCGCGCGCCGGCCGCGGGCCTCGAGCGCGGGCACGCAGGCCACCGCCAAGGCGGCGAAGAGGTGGGTGAAGCGCCAGTTCAGGTAGTAGACGTAGCCGTAGATGTCGGCGGGCAGCAGGAAGTAGAGCGCCAGCGCGAGCGCGCACAGCGCGACGATGCGAAAGCGCGCCACGCGGCCTTCGAGCGCCTCGCGGCCGAGCACCAGGGCGGCCACCACGCCCAGCGCCGCGAGGCCGAAGGCCAGGTACACCGCCCGCATGTCGGCGCCGTCGGTGAGCAGGTTGCCGAGCAGGGGCACCAGGTTGTGCTGGTTGTCCTGCGCGCTGTGCCAGGCGAGGTTCTGCGGCGAGAGCATCGGGCCCCACGCCTTCCACGGCTGGCCGTAGGCGATCTCCTGCGGCTCGCCGAAGCGGGAACCCACCCAGACGGCGAAGAGCGCGACGCCCGGCACCACGCTGAGCAGCGCCGCGCGCCGGGTCTGCCAGAGGTGCGCGGCCCAGGGCAGGGTGCGAGCGGCGTCTTCCGGGGCGCGGGTCGACAGCAAGAGGAGCGGGAGCGCGGCGGCGAGGTACGCGAAGGCCTGGACGTGGAAGAGCAGCACTCCGCACAGCGTCACCGCCTGGGCGATGGCCCAGGTGCGCCGGCGTGCCGCGTCTTCCAGGGTGCGCACGAAGAGGCCCAGGCTGAGGAAGGTGAGCGGGAGCGCCGAGCAGTAGTTGAGGAAGCCCCACGCGAAGCTGTCGCCGTACGCGAAGGGAATCGCCAGCAGCGCAGGCCACGCGGGGCGCTTGAGCGAGCGCAGCAAGAAGGCCAGGGCCAGCGGCAGGCCCGCGACGTAGGCGGTGAGGAACAGCCGCATCGCCGTCTGCAGCGGGACCAGCCAGTTGAGCAGGCTGACGCAGTAGTAGACGCCGAGGTACGGCGTCACCACCGGCCTGATGCCGAAGGTCTCGGGGAACAGGGTGGTGGGGTCGCCCAGCCGGTGCAGCACCGAGATGAGGTGCAGGTGCTGGGGCAGGTCGACCAGGGGCAGGCCACCGGCCCACAGGGGCGCCACGCCGCAGGCGAGCGCGAAGGACCAGACGAGCAGCTCGAGCCGGGAAAGTCTCAAGTGAAACGGGCGCATAGCAGCCCCGGGCGCACCCCGGCGAGGCCAATTGGCAACGGGAGGCACCTGGTGTAGGACGCGCCCCCAGCAGTCGGTCCATGGAGGCTCACATGCGTTCCTTCCTCAAGGCGATGTCGGTCGGCGTGCTCGCGTTCGGCGTGCAGCCTGCGGTGGCCTCGACGGCGGCGCGGGCGCTCCTGGCCGACGACCTGGCGCTCACCAGCGCCACCTGCGGCTGCTCCGGCCGCGCGGACTGCACCTGCAAGAAGGGCCAGTGCAAGTGCGCCAAGTGCGGCAACTCGGCGCACTCCCAGCTGGTGACCCCGCTGCGCGGTGAGCAGAGCAAGGCCACCCTGCCGCAGAACGCGCGTTACGACGCGACCGCGGGCGTCTTCATTTGACGGTCCCCCAGCGTCTGCTGGGGCCGTCGCTGCTGTGTCTCCTCGCCGTCACCGGGTGCGTCACCCTGTGGCGAGCCCAGTTCGCCAAGCCGTCGGACGCGGTCGCGCTCGACGCTTCGGCTCCGTTCCTCAAGGCGCACCTCGAGTCGGGTGACCTCTACGTCCTGACGCAGTGGACCATCGACCCCGAGGCCCGGGTCATTCGCGGCGAAGGCATTCGCTACGATCTGGAGCGCCGGGCCGAGCCGCGGGCCCAGCACACCCTGGGCTTCGACGAGGTGGCGCTGGTGGAGACCAACGCCCCCCACCAGGTGGTGAAGAGCCAGTTCGTGGTGATGGGCGTGCTCACCGCGGTCAACGTGGGCCTCGCGGCGGCGTGCCTCTCGTCGCCCAAGTCCTGCTTCGGCTCGTGCCCGACCTTCTACGCGACCACCGCCGGGGGCGAGACGATCGTCGCCGAAGGGTTCTCCCAGGCAGTGGCCCGGTCGCTGGAGACCACCGACGTCGACGCGCTCGCCGGGGTGGAGCCTGCGCAGGGCGTGCTCCACCTGACGATGAAGAACGAGGCGCTGGAGTCCCACGCGATCCGCCGCCTCGCGGTGCTCGCCGCCCCGCGGCCCGAGCACGGGCGCGTGTACCGCGACGGCGCCCACTACTTCCAGGGCGAGTTCCCCGCCGCGCCCACCGCGTGCACCTCGGCCGCGGGCGACTGCCTGGCCGCGGTCTCGAAGGCCGACGCGCTCGAGTACCACTCGGCCGCCGACCCCGCCGATCTCGCCACCCGGGAGACGGTGCGGCTGCGCTTCCCCCGGGGCGAAGGGCCGCGCGGGCTGCTGGTGCGCGGGCGCGCGTCGCTCCTCACCACCTTCGTGCTGTACCAGGCACTCGCCTGGATGGGGACGCAGGCCGACGAGTGGCTGATGGCGCTCGATCGCGGGGGACCCGCCGCGGCGCAGCGGCTCGCCGAGGTGGGCGCGCTCCTGGGCGACGTCGAGGTCTGGGTGAAGACCGCGCGTGGCTTCGAGCGTGCCGGGCGGTTCTCGGAGCAAGGCCCGATCTCCCGCGACGAGCAGCTGGTGCGCTTGCCCGACGGGCTCCCCGCGGGCGACGTCGAGCTCGAGCTGCGCCTCACCAAGGGCCACTGGAAGCTCGACCAGCTCGGGCTGGTGGCGCTCGGCCGGGAAGTGGTGCCGGTGGCGTTGGCGCCATCACAGGTGCGGCGCGGCGGGGTGGCCGACGCCGAGGCCCTGCGGCGGATCCGCGGCGAAGGCCCGCGGCTCATCAGCAACACCGGCGACGTGTGGGAGCTCGACTTCCCGGTGCCTGGCGGGCCGCAGGACTACTTCCTCGAAGCGCGCGGCTACTACCACGAGTGGATCCGCGGGCAGTGGCTCCCCGAGCAGGACCCGGACAAGGTCGCGCGGCTCTTCGCCGACCCCGGGGGCACGCTCCGGGCGCTGGCGCCGGCCTTCAAGCAGGTCGAGCCGGAGATCGACCGGTTGTTCGAGCAGAGCCGGATCGCGCCATGAGGGCCCGGGCGCTCGCGCTGGTGCTGCTCGCGTCCGGGTGCCGGCACGTGCCGCTCGATCGCTCGGCCGACCCCGGCGGCTCGGTGGAGACGGTGGCGCTGGAACAGGTGCCGGTGAAGGGCTTCCCGGCGGTGGCCTTCGTGGGCGACGACCAGGCCCGGCACGACGGCGAGCTGATGGCGGTCGACGTCGACTACCTCTGGATCGCGCCCGCCGCGGGGCAGCTGGAATGCATTCCGGTCGGCCTGGTGCGCTCGGTGGAGATCGAAGTGCACCCGTCGATGGTCGGCTGGTCGGTGCTCTGGTCGGTGCTCGGCACCGCGTCGACCCTGACGCACGGCTGGTGGCTCATCTTCAGCGGGAGCACCTGGGTGGCGACGGGGCTCGCGTCGGGGCTCACCCTGGCGAGCGGCAACGACGTGGTGGCGGCCCCCAAGGAACTGCCGCGGCTCAACGAGTACGCGCGCTTTCCGCAAGGCCTGCCCGAGGCGCTGCGGGGCTGTCCGCGGAGCGCGCCCGCCGGAGCGGTCACCCCCGCCGGGCCACAGCTCTGACGCCGCAGGCGCTCAGGGCCGCTCGGCGCTGAAGATCACCAGCGGGGGCACGCGCACCCGCTCGAAGCGGATGAGCCCGGCGCGATCGCACGCCTCGCGGAGCACGCGTTCCGGGCGGGGAAACAGCGCCGCGGCGCTCGCGAGCGGACCGAAGAGGCCCAGCGCGGTGAGCGCGCTCGCCACGTAGCGGCCGCCGGGCTGGAGCACCCGCGCCACTTCCGAGAGCAGTGCATCGAGGTCGCGGAAGAAGTGCACGCTGCCTGCCTGCAGCACCGCGGCGAGCGAGGCGGCCTGGAAGGGGAGGTCGGGGGCCTCGGCGCGCAGGAAGTCGATGGACACCGAGGCCTCGCGGGCCTGGGCGAGCGCTTCCTCGATCATCGGCCGCGAGACGTCGAGGCCCACCACCGGGGCGCCTCCGAGGTCCCGCGCCAGCCGGCGGGTGAAGAGCCCCGTGCCGCAGCCCAGGTCGAGCACGGTGCCGCGCGGCCGGCCGAGCAGCGAGCGGTACACCAGGTACTCGCTGTCGCGGTCGAAGCCTCCGCGGGTGAGCGCCAGCTCGAGCCCGGGGCGGATGTAGCGCTCGTAGCCGCGCGCCACCCAGGTGCTCTCGAGGCCGCGCTGCCAGCCATGCGGGGGCGCGCGCTCGCCCACGAAGTCGATGAGCCCTTCGCCCACCGGGAAGCGGGCGGTGCACCCGAGGCAGCGCACCGGCCCGAAGACCAGCTGGGGCTCGGGCACGTCGGCCTCGGGCACCAGGCTCCCGCCGCGGCAGCGCGGGCAGCGCACCAGCTCGAGGGTGCCGCGCCTCACGGCGTGCTCGGGCGCTCCACCAGCACGGGCCACCCGCGGGCCATCGCCTCGCGGAAGAAGTCGCTCAGCGCCTTGCGGCAGGCATTGACGCGCCCCTGGAAGGGCTCGGCGATCGACTCTTCGCCGTCGCTCTTGGTGGCGTCGAGCTCCAGGCTGCGGCCACAGCGCTCGCAGGGGATCGCCACCGGCCGCAGCAGCGCCACCGGGACCGCGTAGCGGGTGCCGCACTCGCAGACGAAGGCCCGGGCGCGCTCGCCCGCCTCTTGCCGCGCGAGCAGCACGAGCTGATCGGCCAGCCGCAGGAGCGCCGGGAGATCCTGCGGGGGCTTGGCGAACACCGTGCTTCCGCCGCGGGCGAAGAGCGCGTCGGCGTACTCCAGCGGGTTCTCTCCGCGGAACTCGCTGCGGGCGAGCGCCTCGACCAGCACCTCGGGCGACTCGTGGAGCGGTGGCTCGAGGCGCTCGGGAGCGGGCTGGGCTTTCCCCTTCACGGGCGGCTCGAGCTGCCAGGCGGGAACGGCGACGAAGCGAATCATTTGGACCACTCCAGCATTCGCTTGAGCGGAGCGTAGGCCGCCTGCGCCAGCGCGGGGGGCATGTCGAGGCGGGGCGTGCGGTCCTTCATGCAGCGGTGGAGCTTCTCCAGCGTGTTGCGCTTCATGTGCGGGCACTCGTTGCAGGCACAGCCGTTGTCCGGCGGCGCGGGGATGAAGGTCTTGTGAGGTGCCTTCTGCTGCATCTGGTGGAGGATGCCGGCCTCGGTCACCACGATGAACTTCTGTTTCGGGCTCTCGACGGTGCGGTCGAGGATCTGCTTGGTGGAGCCGATGAAGTCGGCGTGCCGCAGCACGGCTTCCTCGCATTCGGGGTGGGCCACCACCTCGGCGTCGGGGTGCTCGACCTTGAGCTGCACCAGCCGCTTCTCGCTGAAGATCTCGTGCACGATGCAGCTGCCCGGCCAGAGCAGGAGCTCGCGGCCCGTCTGCCTGGCCACGTAGCGGCCGAGGTGCTGGTCGGGCGCGAAGAGGATCGGCCGGTCCTTGGGGGCCTTGGCCACCATCTTTGCGGCGTTGGAGCTGGTGCAGATCACGTCGGACATCGCCTTCACCGCGGCCGACGAGTTCACGTAGGTGACCACGAAGGCGTCGGGGTGCTGGGCCTTGAAGGCCTTGAAGCGATCGGGCGGGCAGCGGTCGGACAGGGAGCACCCCGCCTCGAGGTCGGGCAGCAGCACGAGCTTCTCGGGGTTCAGGATCTTCGCGGTCTCGGCCATGAAGTGCACGCCGCAGAAGACGATCACGTCGGCCTTGGTCTGCTCGGCCTGCTGGGCGAGCGCGAGGCTGTCGCCCACGAAGTCGGCCACGTCCTGGATCTCACCCTCCTGGTAGTAGTGGGCGAGGATCACCGCGTTCAGCTCACGCTTGAGCTTCGCGATCTCGGCTTCGAGGTCCATGGGGGCTCTCTAACCTCAGTCGCCGTCGGTCTCCACCGTGAGCTGGTAGGTGTCCTGGAAGTTCGATTCCCGGTTCTTGGAATCGCGCACCTCGAAGACGTAGAGCCCGGGCTCGGCGGTGAAGCGCAGCACCTCTGGCTTGTCGCCCTTGGCCGCGTCGGCGGTCTGCACCAGCGTCAGCGCACCGTCGTCGCCCACGCGGTGGGCGTAGAGCCCCACGTCGACCTTGAGGATGCCGGTGAGCGTGGCCTTGAGCGCGGTCTTCACCGGCTGGCTGCGCAGGTCGACCGCGAAGTAGTCCACGTCCTTCTTCGGGTAGACGGTGCCGCGCACCGAGTTGCCCAGGGGCAGCGGCATGGCGGTGGCCACCGTCTGGTTGGGCTCGCGTTCCTCGGAGCCGTCGTCGCTCGCGACCGTGGCGCTCAGGCGGTAGCTCTGGGTGGCGTTCTCTCCGTCGCGCACCCACTTGCCGTTCACCTTGCGGGACGCGGCCTCGACGCGGAAGTAGCAGGTCGAGCTGCACGCCACGTTGGACAGGAGCTCGGGCTCCTTGGGGCCGCCTTCGTTGGCCTTGGCGAGCGTCTCTTCCGGCGCCTTGCGGGAGTCATCGCCCGGGGTGATCGCGGACAGCACCAGGTCGAGCGCCTCCACGCCCGACAGCTGCAGCTTCACCAGCGACGGCTGGGCGACGTCGATGCGGTAGTAGTCCACGTCGCCTTGCGGGGCGAGGAAGCCTTCGCGGTAGCTGCCCGCGGGAATCGGGGTCGCCTTCGACGGCTCGTCGTTGGGCTCGAGCTCGGCGCTGGCGCCGGCCTCTTCCTCGGCCACGGTGAGCGTGTAGTAGGTGGTCGCGTTGCTGCCGCGGGTCTGGTCCTTGCCGGTGCCGACCCAGGCGCTCTTCACCACCACCGAGATCACCCGGTCGGCGCTGCGAACGCCGACGTTGCGCAGCGACAGCCCTTCGCCCGGGCGGCTCTTCGCCGAGAAGAGCACCGCCTCGGCCTCCGACAGGAGCGACAGCTCGAAGGTGACGCCCTCGACCGCCGACAGATCGATGCGCAGCGCGGTGCGGGCCTCGGCGACGGCGCCGGCGTCTGGCGCGCCGGCATCGACCGGGGCCACCACCGCGGCGTCGGCCTCGCCGGCGTCGTCCTCGGGCAGCGGCTCGGGGGCGCCGGCGTCGGGGGCATCGGGCGCCGACCACAGCTCGAGGCGGTACCAGTCCTGGTCGGCGGGGTGCGCGAGGTAGCCGGACACCGCCTGGCCGAGCGGCACCGGCGTCGCGTCCACCGCGCGGTCGTTCGGCTCCAGCTCGAAGCCCGGCACGCGCTCGCCGTACCACGCGGTCAGGGTGTAGCTGCCGCCGGCGCCCTTCTTGGCCGACGTCACGCGCACCAGGGCGCGCCCGGACACCGAGAGGTTGGGCAGCCGCTCGCTCGCCCCGGCACCCGCCGCGTTGACCACCGCCAGCGGGTGGCGGCCTTCGTCCATCACCTCGAGCACCATGTCCGCGCCGGGCGGGCAGGAGACCGTCAGGTCGACGGTGCGGGGCAGGGCGGAGCTCAGGGCGTACCAGTCCTCGTCGGGGCGCGACGGATCGGCGCCGAGGTTCGACTGCACCACCGCGCTCCCGGTGATCGCCGTCGCCTGCTCGGGGCCGTCGTCGGGCTCCTTGGCGGTGAGCTGGGCGGGCCCGGCGTCGACCGGCCCGGCGTCGGGCGCGGCCTTGTCGGAGCAGGTGCAGCCGGCGAGGCCGAGGAGCGTGAGCGAGAGGCCCAGGTGAGCGCGCGGAGACATGGCGGTGGCTATAGGCCACTTCCCGCAACCGCCGCTCGGGGAAGATTCATTCCCCGAATGTGCGTTCAGAGTTTCGCCGACCCCCGGAAGTTGGGCATGATCGGTTCATGAAGAGCCTGGTGGGAGCGGTCGCGCTGGTCTCGCAGGTGGCCCTGGCTGGCGGGCCGGTCGCTGGCGGAGGCATCGGGTACGCCCAGGCGAGCAACTACTTCAAGAAGGACTCCCGGCCGACCCAGTACCAGCCGCTCAACCTGCTCGACGGCCGCGACGTCACCTCGTTCTGCACCCAGAGCGCCGACCCGCTCAACGATCACCTGACCTTCGGCTTCAAGGGCCCGGTGCGGATCGACGAGGTGCGCATCACCACCGGCAACAACTTCGACGAGCACACCTTCAAGGAGTTCTCGCGGGCCAAGAAGCTCGAGCTCAAGGGGGGCTCGGGCGGGCACACCTTCTCGGTGGCCGACCAGCGCGGGCCGCAGACGGTGACCTTCAACCCGCCCATCGAAGGCGCGCGCTTCACCCTCGACATCCTCGATCAGTACCCGTCCGACGACCCGGAGGCCTCGGTCTGCCTGACCGACGTGGTCTTCGTGAGCGACGGCAAGGTGCTCAACGGCAACTGGCTCACCACCAAGCTCAAGTACGACAAGCTCCAGGCGCCGCTCATGGGGACCTGGTTCGCAGGCTTTCCGGGCACGCCCGACAAGTTCCTCTCGTTCTATTTCGACGGCACCTACCAGTACCGCTTCGAGCCGTACGACGCGCTCAACGCCAAGCCGAAGACCATCGAAGGCAGCTGGGAAGCGAGCTCCAGCAAGCTGACCTTGGAAGTGCCCGGCAAGGGCAAGGTGGCGGCGAAGTACTTCCGCGACCCCGACAAGGAAGGCGGCTTCACGCTCAAGCTCGACGGCGACGTCGGCGAGGAGCTGAAGCAGGCCTTCCGCTCGACGCCCTGACGGCGGCTACAGCGTGTCGAGGTAGGCGATGAGCGCCGCCCGATCGTCGGCCGACCAGTCGGTGCCCCAGCGGTGGCCGGGCACTGGCCCCGGGCCAAGCGGCGAGCCCAGGTAGCCGGGCTCGAGCCGCGCGGGCGAGAAGAGCTCTTCCAGCGTGGAGACCGCGCCGTGGTGCAGGTACGGCGCGGCCTGGCGCACCCGGAGCAGCGCCGGTGGGCGGTAGAGCCCGGTGCCCCGCGCGCGGCCCTTCGCCAGGGCGAGGTCGGTGCCCACCGCGCTGGCGTCGACCGGCTTGCCCCCGAAGGCCGCGTTGGAATGGCAGGAGCGGCAGCCGCGGTCGAAGAGCGCCTCGCCTCGCGGCGACGGCGGGTGCGCGGGCCCCGGGGGCGGCGTCAGCGAGAGCACGTACTGCGCCAGGGCCCACGCCAGCACGCGCGGCGGGCGCACGCGCTCGTGGTTCGACTGCAGGAGCTGGGTCTCCTGGCGCAGGGCGAGCGCCACCGGCGACGCCTGGGCGATGGTCCCCGCCTGGGTGAGTGCTTCCTGGGACGCGAGCCCCCAGAGGTCGGGAATGGCGACCGGGTCCTCGTCGTCGTCCTCGGTGACGTCGGCGCGGCCCGGGCCCCAGCGCGCGAGGCGGGCAGCGAGGCCCGGCTCGATGGTGGCGCTCGACTGGTCCCGGTGCGCGAGGCGGAGCTTGCCGTAGTCGAAGTGGCGGCGGGCGGCGCCGACCACCAGGGCGCCATGCTCGTGCGCCGAGTGGCACAGCGCGCAGGTGAGGCCGACGCGGGTGACGCCGTCGACGTCGCGGAACAGCACCAGACCGGGGTACGTGCCGTCGCTGCTGCGCTCGAGTCCCACCTGCTCCGCGAGCTCGGGCTGCGAGAGCGCGAAGGCGGCGAGCGGCTCGCTGCGCAGCGGGTAGCGGAAGAAGACCTGCTGGCCGAGTGCGAGCCACCCTTCGCGGCTGGTCGGGGTCGCTCCGTCCCACAGTGGCGCGGTGGCGTCGTCGAGCTCCGGGGACGCACCGCGCTCGAGCTGGGCCCGCTGGGCCGCGCCCACCTGGATCGAGCGCGGGTTCCACTCGGGGAGCAGGTCCCAGCCGCGGGTCTCCAGTCCGTACGCGTCGAGCCGCTGACGCGAGTAGATGTTCTTGGGGTTGACCAGCGACGCTTCCATCGCCGCGCGGCGGAAGCGCGCGTCGGTGAGGTAGCGCTGCGCTTCCTGCTCCGGGGTGGGCGCGCGGCAGCGGCAGCCCGCCAGCGCGACCACGCAGACGACGGCGGTGAGGGCCCCGAGGCGCACGCGCGCCATTCAACCTCAGGTGGCGACCATCGGCTCGCGCTGGGCGTCGGGCCCGGTGACGGTGGCGGCCACGCCATCGACCACCAGGTCGATCTCGGTGCGGTAGGTGGTGCCGTAGGTGGACTGAGGCGAGGCGTACCCGCTGCTGATGGTGGCCCACGGCGGCGAGCTCAGGTT
Organism: Myxococcaceae bacterium; assembly: GCA_019694595.1. Lineage (GTDB taxonomy): Bacteria > Myxococcota > Myxococcia > Myxococcales > Myxococcaceae > JAIBBQ01. The sequence goes on along the minus strand of JAIBBQ010000186.1, from coordinate 1,521 downwards.
CACCTGCACCTTGAGCGTGCCGCCCTTGGGGAGCGTCCCGTTCCAGGGGGTGTACGCCGAGCCGTTCCACGAGGAGGCGTCCTTCCCGGTCAGCGTCGCCACCAGCTTGGCGCCGTCGTACAGGCGCACCGCGGTCACCTTGACCACGGTGTCCTTCGCCGCGCGGGACGTCAGCTGGAGCTGCACGCTCGAGCCGCGGCAGATGGCGTCGCACTGCGAGCCCTGCGCGCAGGCGCCACCGAAGGAGTCGGTGCTCTTGCCGCTCGCGCACTCGTCTCCGAGGCTGATGGCCGAGACCTGGGCGTCGACGTTCGCCTGCTTGAGGCCGTCAGGGCCACAGCCGGCGACGGCGAGGAGCACGAGCAGCGAGCGGGAAGAGGTGCGCATGAGGCCTCCGGAAAGTGGTGCCCGGGAGTGCGAGAACGGCGCCAGCGCCGGTGGAAGGGAGATCAAGGGCCTGTGACCCGGCCCTCTCGAATTTTCGAGGCTTCGCGGGCGCGATCATCGGGTGGCCGGGGGCCTTCAGGGCTCGCGGCAGCGGGGCGCGAGCGTCTCGAGCAGCCCCGTCACCCGCGCAAGCGCCTCGGCGGTGGTTCCGCTGCCGAGCGAGAAGCGCAGCGTGCCGTGCGCCTGCGCGGGCGTGCGGCCCATGGCGAGCAGCACGTGCGACGGAGAGAGCGACCCCGACGCGCACGCCGCCCCGGTGGACACGCAGACGCCTTCGAGGTCGAGGGCGATGAGCAGCGCCTCTCCGTCGGTCTTCTCGAAGGAGAGGTTGGAGATGGTGGCCACCCGGGGCGCGCCGGCGCCGTTCACCGTGACGCCGGGGACCCGGGCCAGCACCGCCCGCTCGAAGTCGTCGCGCAGGGCCCCCAGCCGCGCCAGTTCGTCGGCCTGCTGCGAGCGGGCGAGGGTGACCGCCAGGGCGAGCGCCTCCGCCATCGCCACCGCCTGGGTGCCGCCGCGCAGGCCGTTCTCCTGGTGGCCGGGGACCAGCGCCTGCAGGGGCAGGGCGCGGGCAGCGAGGAGCGCGCCCACGCCCGCCGGCGTTCCGAGCTTGTGGCCGCTCAAGGACAGGAGCTCCGCCGCGGGGCGACCGTCGGTGCGGCCCACCGCCTGCACCGCGTCGGTGTGGAAGGGGATGCCGCGCGCCCGGCACGCCTGGGCGATGGCCTCGACCGGCTGGATCACCCCGGTCTCGTTGTTCACCCACATCACCGAGCAGAGCGCGGTGTCGGGCGTGAGCTCGGCGATCACCGCGTCGGCGCTCACCGCGCCGTCGGGCCCCGGGCGCACCCGCACCACGCGGGCCCCTTCGCGCTCGAGCAGCTCGAGGCTCCCCAGCACGCAGGGGTGCTCGATGGCGGTGGACACCACCCGGGTGCGCGCGCGGTCGGCACGGCCGCGGTAGGCGCCCAGCACGGCGAGCGCAGCGGCCTCGGAGCCCGAGGCGGTGAAGATCACTTCCTTGGGCTCGACCCCGAAGGCCTGCGCCAACGCGGCGCGCACCGCGTTGAGCCG
>JAIBBQ010000394.1 GCA_019694595.1 Myxococcaceae bacterium | reverse complement strand
GCCCGTTGGTCCGCGAGGGCCGCTCGGCAGGCGGCGGCTCGGCGACCACGGCGGCGATCGTCGCCGCCGGCCGGGCGGCGGGCGCCGGGTCCACCCGCGCTGCCGGCGCCGGCTGCGCCGCGCTCGTCGGCGACGGTCCCGGCTTGCTGGCCGGGGCGGGCTCGGCGGCGGCGGTGGTGGCAGCGGCGGGCGCCGCGCCCTCGGGGCCCAGGGCGAGGTCGGCCACGAAGCGCTTCAGCACGTTCCGCACGCCCTGCAGGCGCAGCATCTTCTTTTCCTTCTCGTACTCCTGGCCCTTGAGCGTGCGCTCGACCTTGCCGTCACAGCGCACCAGCATGGCGTCGAAGGTGTAGACGGGCTTGTCCGGCTGGAAGCTCGTCCACAGCGTCACGTCGGCCTTGGTCTTCTTGCAGAGCTGCGCCAGGCAGGCCTCGCGCCCCTTCGCGGGGCAGACCTTGCCCTTCTGCTTCGAGAGCACGGCCGCGGTCACGTCATGCCCCACCAGCACCACGCCCTGGAGCGCGAGCTCGGCCTCGAAGGCCTCGGCCATCTGGTCGCCGTCGCGCTTGGTCTCCACCTCCATCGGGTGCACCGCGATGCGCCGCTCGGCGGCGAGCGCGAGGGCAGGGCACAGCCAGAGCACGGCCACGATTCGAGCGGTCATGGGCAGGTGAACTCCGACATCGGCGTGAGCAGGTTGGCGGTGTGGCGCGGGTCGTGACCGTCCATCGGCCAGGGAGCGGTGAGCTCGAGCTGGTGCGAGTCGACGATGACTGCCAGCACCACGCCGTTGGCGTTGGTGAGGTAGAGCACGCCGCCGCGGCCGGGGTTGTTGCGGTCGCAGTCGAAGGCCGGCGGGGCGGCGATGGCACCCAGGCCGTCGACGCTCCACTCGACGGCGAGCGAGCGGTCGGCCACCACCAGCTGGCCTGCGGTCGTGGTGGCGTAGAGGCGCGAGTCGCTGGTGAGCAGCGGCGTCCCCGAGATGCCGCTCGCGCTGACCGACGCGGTGGCGTCGATGGCGCCGGCACCCGTCAGCCGCACCAGGGTCCCATCGGCGAGGCCCAGGAAGACGAAGCCGTTGGCCGCCACCGCCATGCCCGTCGGTGCGGCCGGCTGGGCGGTGGTGAACGACTCACCGCCGTCGACCTCGAAGTAGGCGCCGGTCGCCGACGGACCAGTGCTCGAGACCAGCACGCGGTTGACGCCGTGGCTGTCGAGCGACAGCGGGCCGAGCGCTCCGGTGAAGTTGAGCGGGTAGCTCGGGTTTCCCACCCAGGCGCCGGTCGACAGCGAGTAGTTGTGAAGGACGCTGTCGGTGCCCGGGTAGAACACCTCGGCGCCATCGCAGACCGGCCCGTTTCCTTGGCCGATCGGCGAGCTGAAATTCGAGAGGGTGCACGCAGTGGTGTCGAAGGGCCGCAAGAGGAACAAGGTGCCCGCCGTCGCTCCGTTGAGCACGGCCACCGCCGACAGCCGCGGTACGGAGCCCACCACGCTGTCCAGCAGGCTCACCCCGCCGAGCCCGCTCGAGGTCAGCGCCGAGCACTGGTCGGCCGCCACGCCGGAGCTCCCGATGCGCGCTCCGAGGAAGCCGCTCCCCGCGTTGGTCGAGGTGTAGAAGACCAAGTCCACGCCGGCATCGGAGCGGGCCACCGCCGGGCTGCTGGTGATGGCGCCCACCGTCGCCAGCCACGTCTCTCCGCCGTTGAGCGCCAGGGCGTGGAGACCGTTGGAGGTGCCCACGTACACCGTGCCATCAGGGCCGATCGCCGGCGCCGCGCTCAACGCGCCCGCATCGGCCAGCGAGATGCGCTGCCAGCGCCAGCGGGTGACCGGGAGCGTGCCCTGGGTCTGGGTGGTGTTGCCCACGGTGTCTCGGCCGCGGGCCTCCAGCGCGAAGCTGCCGCGGAACGCCGCGAGCGTGGGGACCGAGAGGTCCACCCCGAAGCAGCGGCAGGTGGCGCTCGCGCAGGCGGTGCATGCGCCTGCGTTCCGCACGCGAATGCCGGCGTCCGCCAGAGACGTCTGGCCACCGTCGGCCAGGAGTCCCGCGATGCGCAGCGTGAAGCCTGCGTCGTCGAGGTCGCTCGAGCTCGAGGAGAGGCTCACCAGCGCTTCCTCGTCGCGCTGCCAGGCCACCCCCGCCGGGTCGTCGGAGATGAGGGTGGTGAAGTTCGGCCGGCTGGGCGGCGCCTGCACGTTGAGCGTGAGCAGCGGTCCGGTCTGGTCGAAGTTCACCACGCGGGGGCCGATCTGCCCGCCGCCGTCCGGCAGGGTCGCGAAGAACGAGTAGAGGCCGAGGTCCGTCAGCGTCAGCGCCGCCGAGTACTGGCCGGCATCGGGAGAGGTGAGCACGCCGCTCTGGAAGGTGCCGCCGTCGGAGAAGACACCGCGGAAGCTCAGCTGCGAGGGCAGGGTGACCGACGCGTCGGGCAGCGTCAGGCCCACCACCAGCGTCACCGAGGCATCGGCCGTGTGGAAGTTGTTCGCCGGGGCGATGAAAACCAGCGTCGGATCGACCGGCCCCGCTCCACCGCCCGCGCCGCCAGCGGTGCCACCGCCCGCGCCGCCGCCGGTGCCACCGCCCGCGCCGCCGCCGGTGCCAC
>JAIBBQ010000017.1 GCA_019694595.1 Myxococcaceae bacterium | reverse complement strand
GCCGGTGGTGGTCGAGGCGCCCGCGCCGGCGCCAGCCCCGGTGGGCGTGCGCCCCGAGTTCGCGGCATACGCCCGCGGCGTCGTCACCACCGGCCTGAGCGCCCAGCCCGACCTCGGCGCCGGAGCGAGCGTCGAGCTCGCCTTGAGCGCTCCAGGCGTGCTGCCGCTCTTCGTCGGCCGCATCGCCATGGCGGGCGTCGCCGGCCGCGGCATCAGCGCCAGCGCGGGCAGCGTGGAGTACCTCCCGCACCTCGCCGCCGAACTGTCCGCCGGAGCCGGGCTCGAGCTCGGCCCGGTGCGCCCCGAGCTCGGCCTCGCCGCGCAGCTGACGCCGGTGCTCCTGCGGGGCGTCGGCGCCGACGAGGTGAGCTCGTCGCAGCGCTGGCTGTGGGCGCTCGGCCCGCAGGCCCGCGTCACGCTGCGCCTCGGCGCCTGGCGCGTGGCGCTCGGCGGCGCGCTGACCGCCAACCTCCGCCGCGAGCGGTACTTCATCGACCCCAACGGCGTGGTGCTCACGGTGCCCGACTGGTTTCTGTCCGGCGGGCTCGAGCTGGGGCGCGCCTTCCCCTGAGCCGTCACGAGAGCACCCGGCTCAGCACCCAGGTGAGCACCGCCGCCGCGGCGGCCAGCCACAGCGAGCGCCGCGCGCCCCCCTCGTCGGTGCTCACGCCGAGCAGGCGCAGGAGCCGCCTGGCCTTGGACACCGGGTCCGGCCGCTCGAGCTGGGCAGCGCGGATGCCTCGGCGGGCCTGCCGGGAGATCGTCTTGGGCGAGACCTTCATGGCGACCCCCGTGTGCGCCGACCGCGCCGCAGGTGGGAGGCGAGCGCCTCCGGACAGGACCGCCAAGATGCCGCCAGCGCAGGAAATGGATCGCCGGCGCGGTGACCTGAAATTCAGCGGAGATCCAGGCGCGGGCGTCGTGACATACAGACCGTCCCGGTGCTGCCCCTCGCTGCCATCCTCACGCAGGCCCAGCTCGGTGGTCGGCCGGCGACCTCGCTCTCGGCCGAGCAGCGGGCCCGCCTGGGAGCGATGTTCGACGCCCACCACGACCTGGTGTGGCGGGTGCTGCGCCGGTTCGCCTTCAACGAGGCGCAGGCCGACGACGGCGCCCAGCAGGTGTTCCTGGTCGCGCTCGGGCGGCTCGACGCTCTCCAGCGCGACAAGGAGCGCGCGTTCCTCTGCGCCACCGCGCTCATGGTGGCGCGCAAGTGGCGCTCGACGCCGCGCCGCGAGCAACTGACCGAGGAGCTGCCCGAGACCGAGTCGAGTTCGCGCCCCGACGAGGAAGCGGAGCTGCGCCGCCAGCGCGCGGTGCTCGACCGGATCCTGGCCAAGATGGACGACGACCTCCGCAGCGTCTTCGTGCTGCAGGAGATCGAAGGGCTCTCCAAGCGGGAGACCGCGGATGCGCTGGGAATTCCCCAGGGCACCGTGGCCACCCGGCTGCGCCGGGCCCGGGTCGCGTTCGACGAGCTGCTGCGCGAAGATCTCGGAGACCACCGCCCATGAGCGCACGGACTCCGCGAGAGCTGGAGGAGCTCCGCCAGCGGCTGTTGACGGCGGCCCGCGCCGAGCGGCCCGATGCGGATCGCGCGCGCGCGCGGCGCGACGCCGTGCTCGATGGCACCGCGGCGCCCACCGACCTCGAACCGCCGCCCTTCCCCGCTGGTTCCCGGCGGTGGAGGCGCGCCGCGGCCGTGGCGCTGGGCGCGCTCGCGCTCTTGCTCGCCTGGTGGCTGCTCACCCGCGGCGAGGCACCAGCGACCGTGAGGCCCGGCCCGGTGGTGCCCGAGGTCCCCAGCCAGCCGATGGCCCCGGTCGATGCGGGAGCCGCGCTCGCCCTGGCCGACCCGGCCGTCGAGCCCGACGCCGCCGCCGAGGCCGGCCCGGCGCCCGCCGCGCCCGCGCCGCTCGACGCCGGAACGGCGACCAGGCCCCGGCGCCCCGCCTCACCGCCCGCCGAGGATCCGGACCTGCTCGCCAAGGAGCTCGCGCTCCTCGACGAGGCGCGCGGCCACCTGAAGGCCGACCCGAAGGCCACGCTCGCCACCCTCGCCCGCCACGCCCGCGAGTTCCCCCGGGGCGCCCTGCGGGGCGAAGCCGAGCTGGTGAAGCTCGAAGCCCTGCTCGCGCTCGGGCAGCAGCAGGAAGCGCAGCGGCTCGCGGCCAGGCTCATCGCGGCGGATCGCGAAGGCCTGGTGCGCGAGCGCGTGAAGCGGCTGCTCGCCCGGCCGCCTCAGTGACAGCAGGTGTGGCTCTGCCAGAGCACCGAGGCGTCCTGGTACAGCACCAGGTTGCCGTCGTCCTGCACCGCCAGGGTCGCGCCGTCGTGCCCCGAGGTGTCGCTGGCCCACGCTGCGGTGCCGTCCGCCGTGTAGAGGACGAGGTTGCCGTCGGACTGCATCACCGCCTGGTTCGCCCCCGAGCCGTAGGTCCCTGACGACCAGAGCGCGACGTCGCCCATGTAGAGCACCAGGTTCCCGTCGGACTGCATCACCAGCGCGAAGCGGCCATCGCACGACGGCACCGACTGATCCGCGCCCAGCACCGCGTCGACCCCGAGCCCACCGCACCCTTCCGGAGGAGGCGGAGGAGGAGGAGGCGGCGGCGGCGGAGGAGGAGGCGCGGCGGCGCACGCGGTCCCCTCGGTCGCGAGCAACAGGTTCATCGGATCGATGTCGTTCTCGTAGTCGCCGTCGCGATCGACGTTGAAGTGCAGGTGCACCGACTTGGTGCCGGTGCTTCCCATGTAGCCGAGCAGGTCGCCCGCCTGGACGTGCTGGCCCGCGGTCACCGCCAGCTCGTCGAAGTGGCCGTACCAGTACTCCCAGCCGCACGCGTCACGCAGGCGCACGCGGTAGCCCGAGGTGTCGCTGAACCAGCCGGCGCGCACCACCGTGCCGTCGACCACCGCGACGATCGGCGCCCGATAGTGCGCGAAGAGATCGATGCCGTGGTGATCGCCGCGCCAGTCGGAGTTGGCGTAGGGGTCGAGACAGGCCGTCTCGCAGTGCCCCGAGCCGCACGACGCGGGATCCCACCCGATGTTGTGTTCGCCCGGCACCGGGAAGGTGTTCATCAACGGCGCACAGGAGATCGCCTGGCCCGAGCTCTGCTCCTCGCTTGCCGCTCCCGCTCCATCGTCCGCCCCCGGAACCGGGCTTCCTTCCAGTGCACAGCCCGACACCAACAGCAGCGGCAACATCAGTCGACCCATCATGTCCAAGGCTCCCCTCGTGAGTCCCACGTGGCGCGGCGCCCCTCGCAAGCCTCACGCCAGCGTTCGGTTTCTCAGGAAATGAGAGGTTGGCCTCACGCCGCGCCCGCGGCTGTCACCCATGGCGCGACAGCCGTAGTCTCCGAGACGACGCCCGTGCGAGCCAGGTGCGTAAGAACACGAGCGATGTGCGCGCGGCGCACACCTTGCTCTCTGGGTGGAGACCACTCGCCGCGAATCCGCGCGGCCCACCCCGGAGCCTTTCATGCGCGTCGCCACCGTCACCGCCGTCACCGCCGCCGCGAGAGGCCCCGCAGTGAAGCGCGTCGACAGCCAGGCCTTCATCGACTCGATGTTCGACCGCTCGTCGGGCGTGGTGTCGAAGTTCATCACCGACCCGTCGCAGCTGCTCGGCGCGCCGCTCACCGTGCTCACCGGCAAGCCCGTGCCGTCGACCCAGTTCACCCCGCGGATCAACGAGCGCCAGGCGTACCAGGAGCGCACGCTGGTGCCGACGCGCGCCTCGGTCGACGGCCAGCCCGCGGAGTTCTGGTCGGCCTTCACCAAGCGGCTCCTTGCCGACGAGCTGCCGGGCGTCTCCAAGCGCATCGCGCAGTACAACGCGACCCACACGCCGCCCATCGCCAAGGACGTCTCCGTCGACGTGGGCGACTTCGGCCGCGGCACCAGCATCGGGCCCGGCAACGTCGCCTACCCGCCAGCCTCCGGCGCGACCTACATCGGGCAGGATCAGAAGCTCCACCTCACCATCAACAAGCGGGTGCAGAACGGCATCGCGCAGACCGTCGCCCACGAGCTCGGCCACCTGCGCAACGGCGACCCGCTGCTCGTCGACGAGGCCACCCAGGCGAAGGACCCGCTCAAGTACGAGGTGGCCGCCAACCGCGAGTGCGGGGAGATCTTCGCCAAGAAGGGCATTCCCCTCGAGCTGGCGGTGATCGCCTTCTCCACCCAGCCCTGGGGCTCGGCGCTCGGCCGCACCATCGACGCCTTCGCCCACGGCTACTACGCGAAGGCCCCGCTCAGCGACGCCGAGAAGAAGACCGCTTCCACCAACCTGCGCGCGCTCGTGCTGCAGGCCCACGCGTCGTACCAGCGAGACGAGAAGAGCCAGCAGCGCAGCGCCGACCCGCGCGGGCGTTTCGGCTGGCCGCTGCACTGACCTTGTCCCACACCGGTGCGCACCCGGCGCTGGAGCGGCTGCGCACCCCTGTCAGGTGGACCTGACAAACCAGGCCCCCGAAGTCCCCTGGACCACGCGCCGCAGACCTGGCGCGGGGACTGCAAAGCACGGCAGGCAAAGGAGCCTGCCATGCCCCACACCACCCCCGGCGCCGTCACCCTGGAGCAGATCCTCGAAGCCCGCGAAGGTGAGCGGCTCCCGCTCGACGTGGCCTTGAGCACTTGCCTCGCGGTGGCGCAGAAGCTCTCCGAGTTCCACGTCGCCGGCCTGAGCGCCTCGCCGCTGACCGCCGACGGCATCCGGTGCTTCAAGGGGGGGCAGATCGCCCTCACCCCGGCGCCGCTGGTCAGCCAGAACGACGACGTGCACCGCCTCGGGCGGCTGGTCTACCGGCTCCTGTCCGGCTCGGAGTCGGTGAGCGAGTGGCCGCCCAGCTACTTCAACCCCGGCGTCGACGCCGAGCTCGACGCGGTGGTGATGGCCACCGTCGCGCCCGACCGCAACGGCCGCCCCTGTGACGCCCGGGTGCTCATCGACGCCATCTCCGGCCTCTTCGAGGAGCTGGGCCTTTCCCCGTCGAAGGAAGGCCTGGGCAACCTGATGCTCGCGGTGCCCGGCGCCTCGGGCCTGCTCCCGCCCGTGCAGGCGGCGTCGACTGCGGCCGTCGCGGTCGAGCCTCCGAGCCCGGTGGTGCAGGTCGCCGCGCTGCCGGCGCCCGTGCAGCCCGCGCCGGCGCCGGTCCCGGTCGTGGTCCAGGCTCCCGTCGCAGTCCAGGCTCCCGTCGTGGTGAAGGCCCCGGCTCCGCGGCGCGCGCCTCGGCCGGTGGTGGAGACCCAGCAGTCCGCCGAGCTCTACGTGCCGGTGAAGCGCTTCGAGGCTCCCGCGTGGCTGCGCCCGTACCTCACTCCGACGCGCATCGCGGTGGGCGCGGGGACCGTGATGCTGGGCATGCTGCTCTCTCTCGCTCTGCCGCAGGCCGCGCCCAAGCGCCCGGCGACGACCGAGGCCGTCGCCGCGACCGCGCAGGCTCCCCGCGCGGCCCCTGCCCCGACCCCGGCGCCCAAGTACGTCGCGGTGCCGGTCGCTGCGCCGGTGACCTTCAAGAAGGCCGGCGGCAAGAAGGTGCTCGTCTCACGCCGCTAGTACCACTCGCCGCCGAGCCCCACCGTCATCGCGGTGATGGTGCCCCCGCCGACGAAGGTGGGGTGGGCGTCGAAGGTGATGCAGAAGCCGCTGCGACCGCCGTCGGGCTTGTGGCTCGGAATGGCGAAGGCCACCCGGGTGTCGAGGCCGAAGAAGACGCCCGCGCCGATGCCCGCCCCCGCGGTGCCGGGGCCGGCCGAGGCGCTCAGGATGTCGAGCACGTCGACGGAGGGGCCGAAGCCCACGTCGATGAAGTCGAAGAACGTGGTCCCCGCCATGAACGAGCTGTACGCGCCGGCGAAGATGCCGACGCTCACCCCGCCCGACGCGGAGCCCCGGCCGTACCCGCCGACCAGCGCAGTCACCTGGTAGTAGGCGCTGAACATGTCGGTGATCTGCACGCCGAACCGCGCGGCCGCGCCGCCGACGCCGCTGAGGCTGCCCCCCAGGGTGACGCCGCCCCCGATGTTGAAGCCGCGCCGGAAGCGGATCGGCAGCTTCATCATGCCGCCTTCCGTCGGAGCCGCGGGCGTCGTCGACTCGCTGGCGGCTGCGGGAGCGTCGGGCGGCTTGGCCCCTTCAGCGGGCGGCGGCGCTGCGGGCGCGGGCGCGGGCGCAGGGTCGGCGGCCAGCGCCTGGGCTGCTGCGAGCGCAGCGGCAAGGGCGAGCGAGCGAAACTTCGGGTAGGTGTGCGCCATGTGGTGTTCCCCCTTGAGGTCGGCGTGGAACCCGCGCGCGGCGGGTGACCATGAGCCTAGCGCCGGGCCTCTGCATGTCCCGGAAACGGACGCCACCGCGTGAGCGACGCTGCCCGGGCGATCTTCCGCTTCGCGTTCCTCCCCACCGTCCTCGGGGTCTCCGCCGCAGCGTGGATCTGGCGCGAGGCGCTCGTCGCGCACTTCGCACTCAAGGTGGACTTCGGCACCGTCGCGCTGCTGCTGACCCTGCTCGCGGTGTTCGTGGCCGAGCAGGTGTTCCCGGCGGTCCCCGCGTGGAACTACCGGCTGCTGTCGGGCAAGCCAGACGGCATCCGCCGCCTCGGGCGAGACCTCTTCTACGTCTTCATCGTCACCCAGCTCAGTGCGCTCGCCATCACCCTGGTCGATCGCGAGCTCACCTCGAGACTCGCGGCCCTGGGGCTGGCGCTCGATCGGCCCCGGCTCTGGCCCAGCGCGGCGCCCTTCGCTGCCCGCGTGGCGCTGGCCTTCTTCGTCCTCGAGCTCGGCAGCTACGGCTACCACCGCGCCGCGCACCGCGTGCCCCTGCTCTGGCGCTTCCACTCCACCCACCACGTGGTGGCCGAGCTCACCGGCGCCGCGGCGCTGCGCACGCACCCGCTCGACAACGTCCTCTTCTTCCTCGCGCGCACCATTCCACTCGTGGTGCTCGGCGCCGGCGCCGAGGAGGTCTCGACCGCGGGCTACCTCTGCGGCGTGCTGGGGATCCTCGCGCACGCCAACGTCGAGGTGTCTCCCCGGCTGGGCGGCCTGCTCCTCAACGTGCCCGCCATTCACGCGCTCCACCACGCCGCCGAGGTGCAGCTCGGCGCGTGCAACTACGGCTGCCACACCGTGCTGTGGGACCGGGTCTTCGGAACCTTCCGGCCCGCGCCGAAGACGCCCCCCACCCTGGGCCTCTCGCCTCCCGGCCCACGCTCGCTCTGGCAGGAGCTGGTGGCGCCGCCGCGGCCCTGAACTTTTCGCCGCGGGACTCTCGACGCCGTGCGTCACCAGGGTGGTTTGCACCGGGCACGCAACAGCGCTAGCACGCCGCGCCTGGCCGGCAGTCTTCACGAGGTGTCGATGCGCACAACAGCTTGGGCAGTGGGCTTCTTGGCGCTGGCGGGTGTGATCGCCGGGTGCGGTGGGAGTGGCGGCTCGAGCGGCGCTGGCAGCGGCGGGAACGGCGGCAGCGGCGGCTCCACGGCCAGCGGCGGCGGGGCCACCAGCTCCGGCGGCGGGACCTCGGGCTCCGGCGGCGGCATGGCGCAGATGATGGTCGACCCGCCCATCGTCGACCTCCGCGCCGACGTGAACCGCGACGGCGTGCTCGACCTCACCGGCGCGCTCGACGACGCCACCGAGGAAGCCTGGTCGACCGACGCCGGCGCGATCCTCCTGCCCAACCTCGACGACGACGACGCGCGCTGCGCCAAGACCGGCACCGACATCGACCTCGCCAAGTGCTTCGACGGCGCGGACCAGATCGTCAACGGCGACACCGACCTCGAAGACCTCGCGCCGCTCAAGGTGCTCCCCTGGCCCAAGGCGCCCGACACCGCCACCGCGACCATCTCGGTGAGCTCGGCCGCCGCGCCCCGCGTGCGCATCTTCCGCCCGGTCCAGGGCGCGACCGACCTCACCTCGTGGCAGATGTGGTCGGAGTTCAACCCCGAGACCGACACCCTGAGCGCCGCCGATCTGCGCAAGGGCATCGACCTGCGCATCGAGGCCAAGGACCTGGTCCGCGACCGCGCGGTGTGGGACGGCATGGTCGGCCTGGTGCTCACCGTGAAGACCGGCAAGGCCGACGGCAGCCCGGGCACCCCTGGCGTGTGGGACGGCGGCGAGAAGTACGAGGAGATCCTCCAGATCGACCAGGTGCTGATGCGCGTGGCCCCGCTGCTCACCTTCAGCCACATCACCGAGGTCGAGACCGCGTACGCCACCGCCTTCCCGGACCGCGACTCGGTCGACTTCCGCAACGGGCTCCAGGCGGCGCTCACCCTGGGCGGCGTGCCCACCCCGCTGGTCGGTCTGCAGACCGACTTCGACGGCAACGGCCCCGACCAGTGGGCCGAGGACTTCTTCGAGACCGGCTACATGACCATGCCCGGCAAGAGCGGCCCGCACACCATGCGCGTCGGCATCCGCTCGGCGAACGTGTACGGCGGCAGCACCGCCGACCCGCTGCGCCCGGCCGGCAAGATCATCTACAGCACGCTGCGCGGGCCCAACATCGGCACCGTGCAGCAGTTCTCGCCCGGCTCGTCGACCGAGGACACGCTCAACTCCTTCGGCAACCTGGAGACGATTCCCCCGTACTCGTTCGGCGGCGTGAACTACCCGCTGGGCCGCATCATCCGCGGCAACGTGCCCAGCTATCACCCCGACCAGAGCTTCCTGAAGATGATGGAGTCGCAGGCGATCCAGCCGCCGGTCTACGTCGACACCTCGTGGCTGCTCGTCGGCCACATCGACGAGACGGTGAGCTTCGTTCCCGTCAACTCGCCGCGCGGGTGGATCCTGCTCGTCAACGACGCGCGCCTGGCGAAGCAGATGCTCCAGGACCAGGTCACCGCCGGCAACGGCAGCGCGGTGATGTTCCCCGGACAGCAGACCTACAACGCCCAGGGCACCGCGTACGTCTCGGCCTCGCGCACCATCAACCAGGTGCTCGCCGACACCGCGCTGATGGCCGAGAGCGCCACCGCCGCCGCCGCGGTCGACGCCCAGCTCGACATCATCAAGAACGCCACCGGGCTCACCGACGCCGAGATCATCCACGTGCCGTACCTGCACGAGAAGGTGATGGGCGTGGCGCTCGCCTACCAGCCGGGCACCGCCAACGGCCTGCTGGTGAACAACAAGGTCTTCGCCCCGCCCGAGACCCACGGGCCGATCATCGGCGGCAAGGACATCTTCAAGGTCCAGCTCGAGGACGCGCTCAAGCCGTTCGGCGTCTCGGTCAGCTGGGTGGAGGACTGGTACCTGTACCACATCAACGCCGGCGAGGTTCACTGCGGCTCCAACGCGGCACGGAAGATTCCTTCGACGATGTGGTGGGAGACCGGACGATGAGCGCGCGAATCTCGAAGTCGTTCCTGCTCGCGGCGGTGCTCGGCGCTCCGCTGGCGTTCGCCGGCGGCGTGGCCCTCTCGGCCGAGGAGCTGCCTGCCGGGACCGTGCGCGCGCTCCAGGCGCAGCTCGGCGCGGCGCGCATCAACGCGCCTGGGCCGTACGACGCCGTGCGTGAGCTGGTGCAGAGCGCCAACACGCTCGACGCCAAGAAGCGCGGGCCGCTCGCCCCCATGGGCCGGGCCTTCAAGCAGGTGGGCCCGGGCGCCCTGTACCCGATGCTCGAGGTGCTGGCGCTCGACCAGGGCACCGCGCAGCTCACGCCGCTCGCGGCCAAGGCGGTCACCATCGGCATCCTCGAGGCGCTGGGCGACCTGCGCAGCCCCGAGGCCGAGCCGGTGCTGCTCGCGGTGCTCTCGAGCCCGCGGCAGAACCCCGACGTGCTGCGCACCGCGGCCGACGCCTACGGCATGCGTCAGACCGACGCCGCGGCGGCCGAGCTCGTCCGCCGCTCGCAGGCCGGAGGCGACGCCGCCAAGGCGATCCGCGCCGGCATGGGCAGCTGCCGCCGCACGGTGGTCGCCGCCGAGCTCGCCGCCCGCGCGCTCGAGCCCGCCGAGGTGCGTGAGCGCATCGCGGTGGTGCGCGCGCTGGGCGAGGTGGGCAACGCATGGGCCTGGAAGACCCCGGGCGTCACCGCGCGCACCGAAGAGGCCGAGGTCCGCGCCACCGCGGCCCGCGCCCTGGTGCGCGTCTTCGCCACCGAGAGCGGCGAGGTGCGTGCGGCGGCGAGCGACGCCCTCATGGTGGTCGACGCGCCGCAGACCCCCGACCTCATCGCCCAGGCGCGCAGCGCGGCGAGCGGCGAGACGGCCGCGGCGCTCGACGGCCTGGCCCGGCGCTTCGAGAAGAACCCGACCCGCTGAAGCAGGGGTCGGCGAGGGGCCCACAGCCCATCGGCGCTCCGACTGTCAGACCGACCTGACAGGCGGGCCCGTGAAGGGTCCGTGGTTTCGCGTGGTTGCACGAGGCGTTCCTGGCGCAAGGCTTGAAGTACCTCGGCCTGCAGCCCTCCTCGAAAGGAACGCCACCATGCGCCACGTCACACTCGCCGCCTGCGTCATCCTCGCCGCCTGTGGCGGCCCCGCGACCCGCGAGGTCCAGGGCCAGCTCGCCGGCATCTCCCTGAGCAAAGCGATGGTGCTCAGCGAGACCCCCGACCGTCAGGTCGGCGTGGCCCACGTGAGCCCCGACGGCCGCTTCGCCATCGAGGTCGCGGTCGACGTGCCTGCGCGGCTGATCATCGCCCGCGAAGGCCAGAGCGGCGTCGCGGTCGCCGAGCGCCACATCGGCCCCGAGTGGTTCAAGGTCGCCCAGGGCCCCCGCCTCGATCTCGGCCTGGTGCGCCCCGAGGGCGTCGCCAACCCGCAGGTGCTGATCGAAGGCACCACCGCCCCTGCGTCGGGCAGCTGCAGCGGCACTCCGAAGGAAACCTCGACGTCGACCACCACCACGGCGCCGGGGCGCGCCGACCTGCCGTACGACGTGAAGCTCGCCGTCGGCCAGAACTTCAAGCTCACCGACGCCTTCCTCGAGAAGGGGCCGGTTCCCGCGAAGATCGTCTCGGTCACCATGGACGGCGGCGACTGGCGCCTGGCGGAGCTCAAGTCCAACGCCAGCTTCACCGTGACCGCGGCCGACTGCTCGCACATGGGCAACCGCGACGTGGGCCGCGACCGCGCCTTCATCACCTGGGAGAACGCCGACGGCAGCCAGGAGACCGACCACCTCGACCTGCGCTACTGCGACGGCGGCGGCTCGAGCTCGGCCCCGCTGTCGGGTGACGAGACCAGCGGCGGCTCGTCGAGCGGCAGCGGCAGCGGCGGCAGCGACGACGGCGCCTGCCACGAGGCCGGCGAGACCCCGGAGGTCGAGCACGGCGGCCACGTGGAGG
The DNA here is from genome assembly GCA_019694595.1 of Myxococcaceae bacterium. Lineage (GTDB taxonomy): Bacteria > Myxococcota > Myxococcia > Myxococcales > Myxococcaceae > JAIBBQ01. Next base: position 46,808 of record JAIBBQ010000017.1, on the reverse strand, counting down.
TCGAGAACTGCGGCACCGCGAAGGCCGACTGCGACGCCGAGAAGTCGCTCGAAGCCACCGAGGCCTCGTCGACGACCAACACCTGCTCGGCCGCGGGCGGCGCGGCGGGTGGCGCAGCGGGCGGCGCGACCGGCGGCACCACCGGCGTCGGCAGCAACCCGCCGGCCGGCGGCACCGGCAGCACCACCGGCGTCGGTGGCATTCCCCCGCCGATCGGCTGAGCCGAGAACTTCCCCCCTGAGGTGATCGCGGCCCACGTTTCCTCCTTCGAAAGGGAGGGGCGTGGGCCGCGGTGCGTTGCGGGGCAACGCGCCTTGACACTCGGCGGGCGTCGATGTGCCGGCTGTCAGATCCACCTGACAACACCCACCTCGGCCCACTTCGGATTCCGAGCACTTGGCACGGCTCCCGGTGGCGCAGCGCTTGAAATGCAGGGGCCCGCAGCCCCATTCGAACAAGGAGTTCCACATGCGCCACGTCGTCATCGCCTCTCTCGCCCTGCTCGCCGCGGCCTGCGGCTCCCAGGGAACCCGTGAGGTCCAGGGTCAGCTCGCCGGGATCCCGGTTTCCCAGACGCTCGTCGTCAGCCAGACCGCCGATGGTCAGCAGACGGTCAGCCACGTCACCGCCCGCGGCCTCTTCGCCCTGGCGATCCCCGTCGACCAGCCGGTGCGGCTGGTCATCGGCCGGGCGGCCGCCGACGGCACCGTGATCGCCGAGCGCCACATCGGCCCCGACTGGTTCAAGGTCACCGCCGGTCCCCGGCTCGACCTCGGCGTGGTGCGCCCGGCCGGTCTCGCCCGCCCCGAGGCCATCGCCAACCTCGACACCGTGGCGCAGACCTGCGTCGCCGGGAGCACCCAGCAGTCGCTCAAGGGTGACGACGACGACGATCACAAGAGCGACGGCGGCTCGTCGAGCGGCAAGGGCGGCGACGACAAGGACTGCGACCAGAAGTCCGACGGCGGCGTGAAGTCCGACGACGACCACCACGGCTCGTCCGACGGCGGCGTGGATTCCGACGACGACGACGACCACAAGAGCGACGGCGGCGCCAAGGACGACGACGATGACGACCACCACTCGGCCGACGGCGGCGTGAAGCACGACGACGACGACAACGAGTGCCACGCCGAGGTCGAGCACGGCGGCCACGTCTCGATGCACGGCTGCGGCCACGAGAAGGCGGACTGCGACTCCGAGGACGACCTGCACCCCACCAGCGGCAGCTCGAGCTGCGCGGCCGACGGCGGCACCATCAGCATGGGTGGCGCGGGCGGCGCCGGCGGCTCGGGTGGCAACGGCACCGGCGGCGGCGTGAACTGACCTCCGGGTCCTTCAACGACCACGCTTCGCACCCGGCCTCGCTTCCCCGTCGTGGGGGGGCGAGGCCGCGGTGTCTTCAGCGCTCGTCGTCGTCGCCGGGCGACGATCTCAGCCCGTACTTCTGCACCACGGTGTGCATGTGCGGCCGGGCGATGCCCGCGGCCTTCGCCGCCTGGCTGATGTTGCCGCCGTGCCGGGCGAGCAGCGCCTCGAAGTACTGCTTGGTGAAGGTGTCGATGAGCTGCTCCTTCGCTTCCTTGAAGGGCACGCCCAGCGCCAGCTCTCCCTTGGCCATCGCGCCCGGGTTCGCCGAGCTGGTCTCGCCCGAGAGCGCCCGGGTGTCGCCGGCCACCGCGCGGGCCACCACGTTGCGCAGCTCGCGCACGTTGCCCGGCCACGAGTACGCCGCCATGCGCGCGCGCAGCTCCTGCGGCAGCTCGAACTTCTCCTTGCCCTGCTCGGCGAGGAAGCGCTGCACCAGGAGCGGCAGATCTTCGGCGCGGTCGCGCAGCGGCGGGATGCGCACCTGCGCCACCACCAGGCGGTAGTAGAGGTCTTGCCGGAACGCGCCCGCGCGGACCTGGGCCTCGAGGTCGCGGTGGGTCGCCGCCACCACGCGCACGTCGACCGAGCGCCAGGTGTCGTCGCCCACCCGCTTCACCTGCCCCGACTCCAGCACCCGCAGGAGCCTCGGCTGCAGCTCGAGCGGCAGCTCGCCGATCTCGTCGAGGAAGATGGTGCCGCCATTCGCCTTGGTGAAGGCGCCCTTGCGCTCGCTCACCGCGCCGGTGAACGCGCCGCGGGCGTGACCGAACAGCTCGCTCTCGACGAGATTGGCCGCGATGGCGCCGCAGTCCACCACCACCCAGGGCCCGTCGCGGCGATCGGAGGCCTGGTGCACCGCCTTGGCGAGCACTTCCTTGCCGGTCCCCGTCTCGCCCCAGAGCACGATGGGCACTTCGGTGCCCGACAGCTTCTCCAGGAGCCCGAAGACCCGGCGCATCGCCTCGCTGTGCGCCACCGCGTCGCCCAGGCGCTCGGGCCCCAGCGGCGCGCCGAGCTCGTCGTCGACCATCGAGACCCGCAGCATCGTGCGGCCCACGGTCAGCGTGGCCTCGTGCTCCACCACCGCCTGCTCCACCCGCGCGCCGGCCACGAAGGTGCCGTTGAGCGAGCCCAGGTCCTTCACCAGCACGCCGTCGGCGCGCGGCGTGAGGCTCACGTGCAGCCGGGACACCGAGTCGTCGGCGAGCAGGAGCCCGGCCTCGACGCCGCTGCCCACGGTCAGGGGGTTGGCGAGCACCATCGCCTTGCCGGTGCCCTGCCCCGACACCACGCTCAGCCGGTAGGTGCGCTGCACCAGGTGGCCCTGGGCGTCGACCCGGTAGAGGTTCGAGGCGCTCAGCGGCTGGGTGCTGCGCGTCGGAGGGTGGCTTTGCTGCGTCACGCCCCTCTCATAGCGCGCGAAAGGCTCCGCCGGGCAAGCTCGTGCGTGCTCCCGGTGAGTTGCGCCCCGCGCGCTGTGCGAGCGCGCCCGGTCAGCCGATGGGCATGAAGATCTTGAGGCCGGTGCGCCCGCTCGAGCCGCCCAGGGTGTCGTTCTCGATGAAGTCGCTCATGCTGGTGTGGCCGTCGCCCCGGGTGATGGCGGTGTGTCCGTAGATGCTGCCCAGCGTGGTCGAGGTGTGTTCCCAGGTCAGCACCAGCCCGGGGATCTTGAGCGCCTTCGACAGCGGGATGTGGATCTGCCGGAACTTGCTGCGCGGCAGGTTGTTGTCGATCTGATTGCCGTTGCCGCCCACGCTCAGCCCCATCGCGCTGGCGAGGGCGCGGCTCACGCCCGTGGCGCACTTGCCGAGCGACGTGTAGCCGCCGAGGCCCATGGCCGCCGTGGTGCCCGCGGCAGCCAGCCGGCGCATGGTGGCGGTGACGTGCCCCACCCCGCCCCGGTTCTTCAGGACCTGCTTCATCTTCTTCAGGTCCGCGGTGCCGATGGCGCCGTCGACGTGGCGCTTGTACTTGTGCTCGAAGGCCTTCACCGCCGCGCGGGTGTGCTGGTCGAACAGCCCGTCGACCTTGCCCGGGTGGAAGCCGAGCTTCTTGAGCAGCGCCTCGGAGCGCTTCACCGCCGACGACTGCTCGTTGAGCGACTGCGCGGGCGAGGTGGCCCCGGTGGCCTGCATGCGCGCCTGCTTGAGCTTCGACCAGGTGCGGGCATCGACGGTGCCCGTCGCGGGCAGGCCCGACTTGCGCTGGAACGCCTTGAGCGCGCCCGCGGTGCGCTCGTCGAAGCGACCGCTGACGTTCGCGGGGTCGAACCCGGCCGACCGCAGGTGCGCCTGCACGTTCTTCACCGCCCGGCCGGAGTCGCCCACGCCCAGGCCGTCGCCTCGGGCCGCGGCAGTCGCGGTGGCGGCGTCGAGCCGGCGGTTCTCGCGCGTCGCCTTCACCCGCGCGCGGCGGGGGTCGTGCGCCAGCGCGGCGACGTCGTGGTGCAGGTCGCTGCGCACCGCCCGGGTCAGGCCGCCGGAGGTGCCGAGCCCCTCGTCCTTGCGGTACGCCTTGATGGCCTTCGCGGTCTGCGCATCCATGTACCCGTCGGCCTTGCCCACGTCGTAGCCGAGGCGCTGGAGCCGCTGCTCGGCGCGCTCGATGGCCGCGTCCTGCTGGCCCTGCTTGAAGGTGTAGTCGCGGCGGATCGACGACTTGATGAGCGCCGCCCACGTCTTCTGCCCCACCTTCCCGGTGGCCGGGAGGTCGTGCGCCTTCTGGAACTGCGCGACCGCGGCCCGGGTCTTGGGGCCGAACGCGCCGTCGACGGCGCCAGGGTGCGCACCGCCCTTGTCGAGCAGCCGCTGCAGCGTCTTGACCGAGCCGCCGCTCGAGCCCTGGTGCAGTGCGGGCATCGCCTTGGCGCGGCGCGCGGCGCGGCGTTCGATCTCGTCGTTGGGGTGAACGACGCGAGGGGCAGGAGCCGCAGGAGGGGCTTCGGCACCGCCGGTGGTGGGGGTGGAGGTCGTGGTCGGGCGCGGGGCGACGGGAGCGAGCATGCCCCCGGGCAATGCGAACCGCTTGCCGCAGCAATGGCGAGTCGTTTCAAGAAGTTGAAGCACCCGGAGCGCGCTCTCCGGGTTGCAGTGTTCTTCGAAGACGACAGGCACACATCGCGCCCCTCGGGCCCGAAGACCGGCGTGCGGCGCGCGGGAATTCGTCGTGGGGGGGTGGCTATTTGGCGCGATTCCCCGTATCCGTGCCCCGCCGCTCTACAGAAAGAGCGGTGCCGCTCCAATCTTCGAGCGACTCAACAGAAAGCTGAACAATGGCTACCGGTACCGTGAAGTGGTTCAACGATGCGAAGGGCTTTGGCTTCATCACCCAGGACGGCGGGGGCGAGGACGTGTTCTGCCACCACACCGCGATCCAGGCTGACGGCTTCCGCACCCTGAGCGAGGGTCAGAAGGTCTCGTTCGACGTGACCAAGGGCCCCAAGGGTCTCCAGGGCGCGAACGTTCGTCCGATCTGATGTGAGCTGAACCCGAGCGTGTCCGCCGCTTCACCGCGGCGGACCGCTCATCCCGGCGGTGCAGTGGCTCGAGGGTCGGTTCGAACTCGCCGCGCTCGCCAGCTTCCCGAAGAAACCTCCAGCGCTACTTCTTCTTCGCCGCGCTCGCCTTCTTGGCCGCGGGTGCCGCCTTGTCCGCCGCGGGCGCCTTCGCCGCGGGCTCCGGCTTCGCGGGCGCGGCCTCCTTGGCCGGCGCCGCCGCAGGGACCAGCGTCTGCAGCACCGCGAGCTCGTCCTGGGTCACCGCGTCGGCCGGGCTCGCGGAGCCCTTGGCCAGCCGCTTGAGCTTGGGCACCACCTGCTGGAGCAGCCCGAGGCGCTTCTTCTCCACCTTGGGGCGCTGGGAGAAGTGCAGCTGCAGCCGGGAGGCCTCGTTCCACGCGCGCTCGAGGTGCTCGGTCGCTTCGGCCTGGGTCAGGGTCTTGGGCATGGCGCTGGTTATGCCCCGATTCGGCGGCACCGGCGCGCCGATTCGAACGGTGGATTTCGCGGCCCGACGGTGGAATTGAAGGGCCGATGGCCGCCGCTGCTCCCCGTCTGCCGCTGCGCGAGCTGGTGCGCCAGTTCCCCCGCTCGCTGCGCTGGGTGTGGGCCGCCGCCCCGGGCAGCACCCTGGGCGTGGTGGTGGTGACGGTGATCCTGGGCCTCCTGCCCACGGCGATGACCTGGGTCGGCCGGCTGATCATCGACGGCGTGGTGCTCGCCGCGAAGACGCAGCGCCCGGAAGACCGCGAGGCCGCGCTCACCGCGCTCTTCGTGGAGCTCGCGCTCTCGCTCACCCTCCTCGCGACCCGCCGCGTGCACACCTACCTGCGCGAGGCGATGCGCGTGCGGCTGAGCGCTGCCCTCACCACCCGCATCCTCGACAAGGCGCTCACCCTCGAGCTGCAGCAGTTCGAGTCGCCCGAGACGGCCGACCTGCTCCAGAGCGCGCGCGGCGAGGCGTCCAACCGCCCCCTGTCCCTGGTGCTGTCGACGCTGACGCTCGCCAAGAGCCTGATGACGCTCACCGGCTTCGCGGTGCTGCTGTGGGGCCTCGCCTGGTGGAGCGTGGTGCTGCTCGCCGCCGCCGCGGTGCCCGAGTTCATCATCGAGACCCGGCTGTCGGCCGACGCCTTCCGCCTGTTCACCTGGCGCGCCCGGGAGAGCCGGCTCCTCGCGTACCTGGAGTCGGTGCTCACCCGCGACGACCACGTGAAGGAAGTGAAGCTCTACGGCCTGGGCCCACTGGTGCTGGAGCGCGGCGGAGCGCTGCTGTCCAAGTTCCAGCGCGAGGACCTCGCGCTCGCCCGCCGCAAGATGGTGCTGGGCAGCATCTTCGCGGGCCTGTCCTCGATCGCCTTCTACGCTTGCTACGCCGCGGTCGGGGTGCGCGCCGCGATGGGACTCATCAGCGTCGGCGACCTCACGCTCGCCATCGCCGCCTTCCGCCAGGGCCAGGGCGCCTTCGACGACGTGCTCAGCTCGGTGGCGGGCATGTACGACGACGCGCTCCACGTCTCCAACCTGAGCCGCTTCTTGGACCTCCCCCCGCGCGCGCTGCCGCCCGGCACGGTGACGCTGCCAACGGGCCGCTTCGCCATCGAGCTCGACCGGGTCTCGTTCCGCTACCCCGGCGCCGACCACGACGCGCTCACCGAGCTGAGCCTCACCGTGCCCGCGGGAGAGACGCTGGCGCTGGTGGGCGAGAACGGCGCCGGCAAGTCGACCCTGGTGAAGCTGCTGCTCGGGCTCTACCAGCCCACCGCGGGCACCATTCGCTTCGGCGGCCAGGACCTGCGCACCCTCGACCCGCGCGCGCTGCGCGAGCGGCTGGGCGCGGTGTTCCAGGACCACGTCCGCTACCAGCTCACCGCCCGCGAGAACGTGGGCCTGGGCGACCTCGCCCGGCTGGAGTCGACCGAGGCGGTGACCGCGGCCTCCGTGCGCGGCGGCGCGGGCGACGTGCTCGCCGCGCTCCCCCGCAAGCTCGACACCACGCTCGGCACCTGGTTCGACGACGCCCACCAGCTCTCGGGTGGCCAGTGGCAGGCGCTGGCGGTCTCGCGCGCCTTCATGCGCCTCGACAGCCGCGGCGGAGAAGGCGCCGACCTGCTGATCCTCGACGAGCCGACCGCGGCCATCGACGCCGAGGCCGAGGCCGCGCTCTTCGAGCGGTTCCGCACGCTCATCTCCGGGCGCACCGCGATCATCATCTCGCACCGCTTCTCGACCGTGCGCATGGCCGACCGCATCGCGGTGCTGGAGCACGGCCGGCTGCTGGAGCTGGGCGATCACGCGACCCTGCTCGCCCAGGGCGGTCGCTACGCGCACCTCTTCACCCTGCAGGCGAAGGGCTACCGCTGATCAGCGGCCCACCGGGGCCACGGACGCGACCCACAGCCGGCGCGCGCGTTCCTGGGGAAGGAGCGACGCGTCCGCCGACAGCTGCACGGCGAGGGCGAGCAACGCGTAGGCCGGGTTCGCCGGAGGAACGGTGAGCGCCGCCGCGAGCCCGGGGAGCCGCGCGAGCAGCGGCCCGCGGACGAGCGCGGAGACCAGCGCCCGGTGCACCTCGGCCGGCGCCTGGGCCGCGTCGAGCTGCACCACGTGCTGGTTGGTGCGCGCCAGCCAGCGGAAGTTCTCGCGCGCCTTCGACAGCTCGTCGACGGTCTCGAAGAGGTCCTTGCCCTGCCCTCGCCCGGTGACGCGCTCGAGCCCGGCCTCGGGCTCGAGATCGAAGAGGAACACCACGTCGGGGATCGGCGCGAACGCGCGGTTGGCGGCGAGCACGTCGGCCTTGGAGAGCCCCCGGGCGCCCTGGTACGCGACGGTCGAGTAGTAATAGCGATCGATCACCACCGCGGCGCCGCGCCGCAGCGCGGGGAGGATCTCGTCGCGCACGTGCTCCTGGCGATCGCTCACGAAGGCGTGGAGCTCGTCCTGCGGCGACATGCGGCTGGAGACCGCCGAGTCGCGGATCTTCTTGCCCCAGGGCCCGCTGGTCGGCTCCTTGGTCGACAGCACCTCGACCCCGAGCCCGGCGAGCCAGTCGCGCAGCAGCGCGGCCTGGGTCGACTTCCCCGTGCCGTCGATGCCTTCCAGCGCGATCAGCAGCCCCCCGGGAATCGCCATCGGACGCTCGCCGTCAGATCGACTGGGTGGGCGTGGTGGGCGCGGGCGCGCTGGGTGCGGACAGCGCGGTGAGCGCGTCGGCCAGCCGCTGCATGTCTTCGAGGCTCTTGGAGGTCCACGAGAAGTCCTCGCCGACCGTGTGGTGCACCAGCACCCGGTACCAGTCCTCGTACTGCTGCAGGGTGATCGACTCCACCTTGTCGAGGCGAGCCACCGCGCTACCCACGCCGAGCGAGCAGACGAACTTCACGTTGAGCAGCGTGCCTTCGAAGGCCGGCTCGGCGATGCAGCCGGGCCGCACGTTCGCCTTGATCAGCGTCAGCACTTCCGCTTTCGGGTCGCTGATGCGCGCCGGGTTCACCGTGTAAGCCACCGTCTGGATGCTGGCGCAGCCGGCGACGAGCCCGGCGAGCCACAGCGCGTGAGTGCGGTTCATGCCCGTGCTCGTAGCCCAGCGCCCGCTGCGCCTCAACGCGGTTTGCGCACCGGCCACGACCGTCGCTACAAGCCCCCTCGTGCGCTGGCTCTGCCCCGGGTTGTTCGCCTTCAGCCTCCTCGCCTGCGGAGGCCTGCGGACCGGTTCGAGCGGCAGCGGCGGCGGCAGCGGCGGCGGCGCGGTCGATCACGGCTGCATGCGCTCGCGCACCGACGAGGTGCACGTGCCGGTGCCCGCCTCGCCAGACGCCTTCGCGGGCATCCGCGCCATGGCCTTCACGCCCGAAGGTGTGCTGGTGGTGCTCAACCAGCCCGACGGCGAGTCCACCTCGTGGATCACGGTGCTCGGGCCGGCGCCCAGCCACCCGGTGCTCACCACCTTCGGCCGCGGCGACCTCCGCTTCGCGACCGACCTGGTGCTCGACGGCGCGGGGCTCCTCTACGTGCTGGAAGCGCAGACCCAGACCGACGACTGCCGGGTGAGCGCGTACACCATGGTCGGGAGCCTGCAGCGCCGCTGGACCGTGCCTTCGTCGGCCAGGCTCTTCGGCCTGGGCATCACCGCGAAGGGCGAGCTGGTGCTCACCGGCGAAGGGATGCACCGCTACACGCCGGACGGGGGCTTCGTGGCCAGCTTCGGCGCCAGCGCCGAGTTCCCGCGCCAGGCCGTGAACGACGGTCGCGGAAAGCTCTGGGTGCCCGACATGGGCAGCAACGCCGTCCGCGTCTACGACGGCACCACGTTCTCCCAGCTCGCGCTGCTCGGCGGCAAGGGCACCGGCCAGGGCCGCTTCGACGGCGACAACGCCGACCCGGTGGTGGTCTGGGGGCCGTCGCGCCTGGCGCTCGACGCCAAGGGCGACCTCTACGCGAACGACCCGTACGTCTCTCGCATCCAGAAGCTCGGCCCGACCGGGGGCTTCCTGGGCGAGTTCGGCTTCGGCGGCTCCCGCGAAGTGGGCGCCATCGCAATCGAACCGAAGAGCGGTCACGTCTACGTGAGCCGCTCCTCGGCGATCGACGTGCTCTGCCCGCTCTAGGCGGCGAGCGTCAGTCCCACATGAAACCGGCCATGCCGTCCCAGATGCCGCCGGTGGCGAGCGTGCGACCGTCGCGCGCGAAGATCTCGAGCTTCTGGGCGTCGAGGTTGCCACCCAGCTCGCGGTGCATGACCAGGTACACCGGCTGACCGGCGAGCGTGGCCGAGCGGCACTCGATCTCGCCCCAGTCCTCGTCGCTGTCGGCGTCGTGGGTGGTGGTCACCGACTTCGCGACGGCGTCGGGGAGGTCGGCGGTGTTCTTCACCAGCCGCCCCGGCAGGTCGAGGTACTTGAACGGATCGCGGTTGCGCATCGAGAACTCGGCCTTCATCAGGTCGATGGTCGCCGAGTCGAGCTTGCTGGTGCCCAGCGTCTTGAGCAGCGAGAACGCTTCCTTCGCCGCAGGCGCGGTGAGGTACGGCGACTCGGCGATGGTCTGCGCCACGTGCTGCAGCTCGTCGCGGCTGATGCGGCCGCCGTCCTTCTTGAGCTCGGCGACCGCCGTCTTGAACTCCGCGTACGAGACCCGGTAGCCCTGCTCTCCACCATCGCGTGCCGCCGACCACGCCGCGTCGAACGCCTTGATTGCCTTGATGCTCACGTGACCTCCGAAGTTGGTGCTGCGAACACGCTCTGTGTCGCGCCGCGCACGACACGGTACCAGGACCAGTTCCGCGAATTCGAGGTGCTCAACTGGACCGCCGTCGCCGTCGCAGCACGGCGACACCGAGCAGCGCGACCGACGCCAGCCCCGGGGAAGAACAGCCACAGCCCACGCGCAGCGCGAGCGGATCCGCCGGCCCGGAACCGTCGCCTCCGCCCGAGGTTCCTCCGCTGGAACCACCGCCGGAACTCCCGCCACCGGAAGCGCTGGCGCCGCCTCCGCCCGCTCCGCTGCCACCGCCCGCTCCGCTGCCACCGCCGGCTCCGCTGCCACCGCCCCCGCCAGCCGCGGAGGGCGCGAGCGCGAGGTAGACCTGCTCGGACGGTTGCTGGTCGTTCACCGACCAGGACACGCTGAAGCCGTCGGGGTCGAGCGACGTCAGTGCCGCCTCCGCGCTCGACGCGCTGCTGAGCGGATCGAGGCAGAGCAAGAGCCGATCTTCGAGGTGCTGGCGGATGGCGCTCGACGGATTGGCAGCGTCCACGTCGCGGAACGCGAATGCGGCCTGCGTCACCCCGTCGGTGATCCCCACCCCGAGCGCTGCGCTCGCCGTGGCCGTGGTGCGCGCAGGAGACTGGAAGCTCGCGACCAGGAGCGCGCGCGGCGCGAACCCCATGCCGCTCACCGACTGCGACGTGGGGGCGGTGGCGATCGACTTGGCGAAGCTCCCCGCGCGCGCCGAGACGCCGCCCAGCGCCAGGGTCAGCACCTGCGCGGGCCCGGCGACGCTCGGCGCCACGAAGTCGGTACGAAACCCGTCCGACGTCATCGAGGCCAGCGCCGCCCGGATGTAGAAGTTGCTGCTCTGCGCCACGCCGATCATCGAATCGGTGCGCTGGTAGCGGGTCGAGTTGCTCGCGGTCTGGTTGTCCTGAACGTAGAGGCCGGTGACCCACTGGTGGCCGCCGCGGTCGGCGACCCCGAAGTCGAAGTGCGCGCTGGGCCGCAGGTCGGGGAAGACCGACGACGAGCTGCCCAGGTCCATCGAGACGACGACGTCCGGCTGGAAGCCGACACCGGTCACCTCGAGCACCCCGGCGTCGACCGGCATCGCCCAGCGCACCACCTTGGCCTTCACCTCGGGGCCGGAGATCAGCAGGTACTCCAGCTCCGCCGGCAGCGCGTCGTTGGTGGTCCACTGGAGCGTGAAGGACGTGGCGTTCCACGAGGAGAGCGTCGCCTCCGCGCGCACCACCTCGCCCGGCTGCACGAGCGTGAGGGCGACCGGCGCGATCCGCCGCGAGCTGTTCGACGGGCTGACGCCGTTCGCCACCGCGACCGCCGCGCTCGCACACGTCGTTCCGTCGCAGACCCCCATGCCGAGCTGCACTTCGTTGCCGATGGTCTGGACGCGCCGGCCGTCGGACCAGATGAGCAAGGCCACCGGCGTCTCGCCCAGGCCGTGCGGCACCACCTGCACGGAGGGCGCCGCGTCGACGCTCTTGGCGACCGACCCCACCTCGAACTTCGCCGCGAAGGCGCTGGCGCTCCAGCGCGGCACGCACGCCAGCAGCAGCCCCAGCACGACCCGCTGCGCGAGTGGCCCCCGGAACCGCATGGCCTCGATTTGACACCATCTCGCCCTACCCGTGCCAAATCTCCTGACGTTCGCGCGCTTGGAAGTGCCGCCGGGGCGCCTCTCTTTCTCGACAAAGGAGACGCACCATGAACCGCATCGCCCCCAAGCTGGTTGTTCCTCCCCCGGTGGTCCCGCAGCGCGCCGCGCCGACGCCGCCGACGCCGCCGGTGCCGGCGGCCGTCCCCTCCCGGCCGGTGCTCGGCCCCGACGCGTCGGTGTTCGAAGCCCAGCGGCGGCCGCTCCCCGGGCCGCTGGGGGTCGAGCCCGCCCTCGCCGGCCACGCCAAGGACATCCTCGAGAAGGTGGCGTACTCCCGCTCGCTCGCGGGCATGAGCGACGAGGAGCTCGCCGCCGAGGCCGCCAAGCAGACCGAGCGCCAGCAGGAAGCGACCACCGGCGTCGACCAGGACCAGGCCAAGGCCGCCGAGGCCGCGTGGAAGCTCAAGCTCATCGAGGCCGAGCAGGCGCGGCGCGCCCTGACCGACCCCGCGCTCCCGCTCGGTGACTACGAGAAGAAGCTCCCTGCCCTCAGCGACGCCCAGCTCGCCGCCGAGGCCGAGCGGCTGCAGGCGGCGATCGACGACGCGCGCAGCGGGCCGCACACCAACGAGGCCGATGCGCAGGCGCTCCAGGCGAAGCTCGACGCGGTCCACAGCGAACAGGCGCAGCGGGTGATCGACGACCCCAAGACCCCGCTGTTGCTCTACCACCTGGCCGCCCACCGGCTGTCCGACGGCGCGCTGCAGTCGGAGCAGGCCCAGGTCCAGGCCCAGTACGACGCGGCGGTGAAGCAGCTCGCCGAGCACCCCGAACAGGCCAGGGCGCTGTCCGAGGAGATCGCCAAGCTGGGGAGCCACCTGCAGGTCCTCAACGCCGAGCTCGAACGGCGCCACCTGCCGACCCAGGCCTCGCTGCTCCAGGAGATCGGCGCGAAGGCCCGTGATGCCGCGCTGTCGGCGATGTCGCTCGGAGGGACCGAGGCGCCGCCCGAGCCCCCGACCGGCGACGGCACCGAAGGGCCGGCTCCGGAGGAGACGGGCACCGCGCAGTCCGCGCCCCCCGAAGGCGCCGACGCCGGCACCGAGGCCGCGGCCCCCACGAGCGAGCCGTACCAGATCCAGCCGGGCGACACGCTCGGCGACCTCGCCTGGAACATCAGCCAGCAGCACGGCGGCACGCCGAGCCCGGAGCAGGTGCTCGCCGACATCCTGGCGCTGAACCCCATGCCCGACCCGAACCAGATCGAGGCCGGCGCCTGGCTGCAGCTCCCGGTCTACGGCGAGGGGTGAGGCCAGCCCCCGGGGGGGGCGCCGGCTTGCACCAGATGCCAAATCGACATATGAACATCTGGCGAAATGAGCGCGGTGAGCGAAGCCTTCCGGGTGCTGGGCGATTCCACGCGGCTGCGCATCTTGCGGCTGCTGGCCGACACGCGCCTCAACGTGTCCGAGGTCGTCTCGGTGGTGGGGGTGGCGCAGTCGTCGGTCTCCCATCACCTCGCCAAGCTCAAGGCCGCCGGGCTCGTGGGCGAGGAGCGCCTGTCGGGCTTCACCTATTACTCGCTGGCGATCGACGCCCAGCACGCCCTGTGGCCGCTGGTGGTGCTCGCCCGCCAGGCCGAGGACGAGCACGGCGATCAGGCACGGCTCACCGAGCTGCTGCGCCGCCGCGAAGACGTGCACACGCTCAACGAGCGGCTGCTCGAGCCCGGTCAGTCGTGGCGCCTGTGGGCCGCGGCGCTCGGCCGGCTGCTGCCGCCGCTCGACGCGGTCGACTTCGGCTGTGGCACCGGCGTGCTCTCGGTCGAGCTGGCGCGGTGGGCCCGCCGGGTGACGGCCATCGATCACAGCGCCGACGCCCTGGCGCAGGCGCGTGCGCGCGCCGCCCGCGAAGGCGTCTCGAACCTCACCTTCCTGCAGGCCGACCTCACCTCGCTCCCGCTGGGCACCGGCGAGACCGACCTGGTGGTGCTCAGCCAGAGCCTGCACCACGTCGCCGACCCCAAGCGGGTGCTCGCCGAGGCGGCGCGGCTCCTCAAGCCCCAGGGCAAGCTGGTGGTGCTCGAGCTGCTGCCGCACCAGGAGACCTGGGTGAAGTCCCGCCTCGGCCACCAGGTGCTGGGGTTCGAGCCCCAGGCGCTCAAGGCCGCGATGGAAGCCGTGGGCCTCGAGCAGCTGACCGAGGCCGACGCTCCGCGCTCGGTCGATTCCCCCTTCAAGGCCTTCCTGCTGACCGGCGTGCGACGCGCCGGTGCGCGGGCCCGACCCCGGACTTCACTCGAGAGGCGACCGACATGATCGACGAGAAGAGCTGTGCCGAGCTCGAGGCGCTGGTGCAGCAGCGCATCCTGATCATCGACGGCGCCATGGGCTCCATGGTGCAGACCTACCGGCTCACCGAGGCCGACTTCCGGGGCGCGCGCTTCAAGGCCCACCCCAAGGACCTCAAGGGCAACAACGACCTGATCTGCCTCACCAAGCCAGAGGTCATCGAGGACATCCACGCCCGCTACTTCGCCGCCGGCGCGGACATCGCGGAGACCAACACCTTCAGCTCCACCAGCATCGGCCAGGCCGATTACGGGCTCGAGAGTATCGTCGCCGAGCTCAACACCGCGGCGGTGGGCTGCGCGCGCCGCGCGGCGGTCGCGGCCGAGGCGAAGACCCCGGGGCGCCGCTGCTACGTCGCCGGAGCGATCGGCCCGCTCAACCGCACCCTGTCGCTCTCGCCCGACGTCAACCGGCCCGAGTACCGCGCGGTGACGTGGGACCAGGTGGTCGCGGCCTACACCGAGCAGGTCCGCGCCCTGCTCGCCGCCGGCGTCGACTTGCTGCTGGTCGAGACCATCTTCGACACCCTCAACGCCAAGGCCGCGCTCTTCGCCATCGAAGACGTCTTCGAGGAACGCGGGCGCCGCGTGCCGGTGATGGTCTCGGTCACCATCACCGACGCGTCCGGCCGCACGCTGTCGGGCCAGACCCTGAGCGCGTTCTACAACTCGATCCGCCACGCGAAGCCGTTCAGCGTGGGCATCAACTGCGCGCTCGGCGGCAAGGAGATGCGCCCGTACATGGAAGAGCTCTCGCGCCTGTGCGAGTTCCACGTCAGCTGCTACCCCAACGCCGGGCTCCCCAACGCCTTCGGCGGCTACGACGAGACGCCGGCGGACATGGCGCGGGTGCTGGGCGACTTCGCGCGCCAGGGGTGGCTCAACCTGGTGGGCGGCTGCTGTGGCTCGACGCCCGAGCACATCGCCGCCATCGCCGCCGCGGTGAAGGGCCTGCCGCCGCGCCGGCGCCCGCCGGCCGCCCCCGTGATGCGGCTGTCGGGCCTCGAGCCCCTGGAGGTTCGATGACCAGCACGGCCTCGCAGTTCCTGGTGGTGGGGGAACGCACCAACATCACCGGCTCACCCAAGTTCGCCAAGGCGCTCAAGGACGGCGCCTGGGACGCCTGCCTCGCCATCGCCCGCCAGCAGGTCGAGAGCGGCGCCAACATCCTCGACGTCAACGTCGACGAAGCGCTGATCGACGGCGAAGCGACGATGGTGAAGTTCCTCAACCTCATCGCCGCCGAGCCGGAGATCTGCCGCATCCCGCTGATGATCGACTCGTCGAAGTGGTCGGTGCTCGAGGCGGGGCTGCGCTGCTTGCAGGGCAAGGGCATCGTCAATTCCATCTCGCTCAAGGACGGCGAGGCCGAGTTCCTGCGTCGCGCGCGCCTGGTGCGCCGCTACGGCGCGGCGGCGGTGGTGATGGCGTTCGACGAGCAGGGCCAGGCGGCCACCTGCGCCGAGAAGGTGCGCATCTGCACCCGCGCCTACCGGCTGCTCACCGAGAAGGCCGGCTTCCCCGCCGAGGACATCGTCTTCGACCCCAACATCCTCACCGTGGCGACCGGCATCGAGGAGCACAACAACTACGCGGTCGACTTCTTCGAGGCCACCCGCCAGATCAAGGCCACCCTGCCCGGCGCCAAGGTCTCGGGCGGCGTGTCGAACGTGTCGTTCTCGTTCCGCGGCAACAACCCGGTGCGGGAAGCGATTCACACCGCGTTCCTGTTCCACGGCGTGCGCGCCGGCATGGACATGGCCATCGTCAACGCCGGCATGCTCGGCGTGTACGAGGAGATCGCCCCCGAGCTGCTCGAGAAGGTCGAGGACGTGCTGCTCAACCGGCGCCCCGACGCCACCGACCGGCTGGTGGCGCTCGCCGACGCACTCAAGGCCCAGCACGGCGGCGCCTCGAAGGTCGAGGCCAAGGAAGATCTCGCCTGGCGCAAGGGCTCGGTGGCCCAGCGGCTCTCGCACGCGCTGGTGAAGGGCATCGACACCCACGTCGAGGCCGACACCGAGGAAGCGCGGCAGCAGTACCCGCGGCCGCTCGACATCATCGAAGGCCCGCTGATGGACGGCATGCGCGTGGTGGGCGACCTCTTCGGCGCCGGCAAGATGTTCCTGCCGCAGGTGGTGAAGTCGGCCCGGGTGATGAAGCGCGCGGTCGCCTACCTCACGCCCTTCATGGAAGAGGAGAAGCGGCAGAAGGCCGACACCCGCGCCCAGGGCAAGGTGCTGCTCGCCACGGTGAAGGGCGACGTGCACGACATCGGCAAGAACATCGTGGGCGTGGTGCTGGCCTGCAACAACTACCAGGTCATCGACCTCGGGGTGATGGTGCCCTGCGAGAAGATCCTCGCCACCGCGAAGCAGGAACAGGTCGACGTCGTCGGGCTGTCGGGCCTCATCACCCCGTCGCTCGACGAGATGGTGCACGTCGCGCAGGAACTGACCCGCGAAGGCTTCACGGTGCCGCTGCTCATCGGCGGCGCCACCACCAGCGCGCCGCACACCGCGGTGAAGATCGCGCCCCAGTACGCGCACGGCGCGGTGCACGTGCTCGACGCGTCGCGGGTGGTGAACGTGGTGAGCGCCCTGCTGTCCAAGGAACAGAAGCCGGCCTTCCTCGCCGACGTCGAGCGCAAGCAGGTCACCGCGCGCGCCGACTTCGAGGCCCGGCGCGTCCAGCGCACCATGCTGCCGCTCGCCGAGGCGCGGGCCCGCAAGCAGACCTTCGACTGGGCCAAGGCCGACCTGCCGGTGCCCCAGGTGCTGGGCGTGCAGCGGCTCGAGGTCCCGCTCGACGCGCTCATCTCCTTCATCGACTGGGCGCCGTTCTTCGCGGCGTGGGAACTCCACGGCCGCTTCCCGCAGATCCTCGACGACGCCACGGTGGGCGCCGAGGCCCGCAAGCTCTTCGCCGACGCCGGCGCCCTGCTCCAGCGCATCGTGTCCGAGCGGCTGTTCACCGCCCGCGCGGTGTTCGGCATGTGGCCGGCGAACGCGGTGGGCGACGACGTCGAGCTCTACGCCGACGCCAGCCGCTCGAAGGTGGTGGCGCGCTACTGCACGCTGCGCCAGCAGGTCGAGAAGCAGCCTGGCCAGGCCCAGCTCGCGCTCGCCGACTTCGTCGCACCGAAGGACTGCGGCCGCCTCGATCACGTGGGCGCCTTCGCGGTCACCGCGGGCCACGGCGTGGAGGCGCTCGCCGCCCAGTTCCGGGCCAAGCACGACGACTACTCGGCCATCATGACCCAGGCGCTGGGAGACCGGCTCGCCGAGGCGCTCGCCGAGCTGGTGCACCAGAAGGTGCGCGCCCAGTGCGGCTTCGGCGCCACCGAGAAGCTCAGCAACGAGCAGCTGATCCGCGAGGAGTACCGCGGCATCCGCCCGGCGCCGGGCTACCCCGCCTGCCCCGAGCACACCGAGAAGCGCACCCTGTTCGCGCTGCTCGGCGCCACCGAGGCCGCCGGCCTGCAGCTCACCGAGAGCTGCGCGATGACCCCGGCGAGCAGCGTGAGCGGCATGTACTTCCACCACCCCGAGGCGCGGTACTTCGCGGTGGGGAAGATCGGCCACGACCAGGTCGAGGACTACGCCCGCCGCAAGGGCCTGAGCGTGGTGGAAGCGGCCCGCTGGCTGTCGCCCAACCTCGACGAGCCGCAGGCCCCGGCGGCGGCCCCCGCGGCCACCTCGCAGGCCCGCCCGGGCTAGAAGCCGGCGGGCATGCTCACCGTCGGTACCATGAACTTCGGGACCCGCGCGCCGCGGGCCGAAGCCGAGCGCCTGGTGCAGCGCGCGCTGGAGCGCGGCGTCACCCGCTTCGACACCGCCAACCTCTACAACGACGGCGAAGCCGAGCGGGTGCTGGGCGCGGCGCTGGGGCCACGGAAGGCCCAGGCGCACCTCACCACCAAGGTCGGCCTCTGGAAGAAGGAAGGCCTGGGCCGCGCGCGGGTGGTGGCCGCGCTCGACGAGAGCCTCGGGCGGCTCGGGGTGGACTCGGTCGACCTCTACCTGCTCCACGCGCCCGACCCGGCGACGCCCATCGAGGCCACGCTCGAAGGCATCGCCGCGGTGCTGGCGTCGGGCAAGGCGAAGGCCTGGGGCGTGTCGAACCACGCGTCGTGGCAGATCCTCGAGCTGAGCCAGACGTGCGCCCGGCTCGGCCTGCCGGGGCCCAAGGCCTCGCAGGTGCTCTACAACCTGCTCATCCGCCAGCTCGACGTGGAGTACTTCCGCTTCGCGGCGGCCCACCCCATCGAGACCTCGGTGTTCAACCCGCTCGCCGCGGGGCTCCTCGCGCGGGAGCTCGACGAGGCGGCGGCGATTCCCAAGGGGTCCCGCTTCGAGTCGAACGGCCTCTACCGGCGGCGCTTCTGGTCGAAGCCGATGCTCCGGCTGGCGGCCGCCTTCCGGACGCTGGCCCGCGAGCACGGCCTCGAGCCCGTGGCGCTCGCGTACGCCTTCTGCGCGGGCACCCCCGGCGTCGACGCGGTGGTGTGCGGGCCGGCGACGGTCGCCCACCTCGACGCGGCCGTCGACGGGTGCGCCCTGAGGCTCGAGCCGACCGTGCGCGCGGCGATCGACGAACTCCACCGGGACCACGTGGGCACCGACGCCCGGTACGCGCGGTGAACCTGCTCGCGCCCGCCGCCGCCGGCCTCGACCTCACCGCGCCGCTCGCGCAGCTGCAGCGCGACGGCTTCGCACGGCTGGGCCCGATCCTCGGCGCAGACGGGCTGGAAGCGCTGAGAGCGCGCGCCGACGCGCTGATGCTCGGCGAGGTCAGCTACCCCGGCATGTTCTTCCAGATGGACGCGCCGTCGGGCCGCTACGTCGACGCGCCGCTGGGCCTGGGCTGGCAGGGCCCGTCGCTCGACTACCGCAAGCTCGAGAAGCTCGAGCTCGACCCGCTCTTCAAGGCGTGGATCGAGAACCCGCTCTTCGAGCGCATCGCGCGCGCGCGCATCGACGGCGACGTCGTCATCTACCGCGCGATCCTCTTCCACAAGGGCCAGCGCGGCGGCAGCGAGGTCCCCTTCCACCAGGACGGGGGCAAGCTCTGGGGGCTGAGCGCCGAGCCCGAGCTGCAGATCTGGACCGCGCTCGACGACGCCCCCGAAGGCGGCGGCTGCCTCGAGGCCGTGCCCGGCACCCACCTCGGGGGGCTGGCGACGCCGCTCGGCGGCGTGGTGCCCGACGACCAGGTCGCGCGCGCGGGCGCCGAAGCGAAGGTGGTGCCGCTCCCCTGCGCCGCGGGCGAAGGCCTCCTGCTCCACAACGCGGTCTGGCACCGCTCGGGCCGCGGCCGGCCGGGCCTGCGCCGCCGCGGCTTCTCGGTGTGCTTCATGAGCGCGCAGGTCCGCTGCCTGCGCAAGCGCAAGGCCCCGCGCGTCTTCGTGCCCGTCTTCCGCCGGACCTAGCGGGGCGCCGACGGCTTGGGCGGCGGAGGCGCGGCCTCGGGCGGGTTGTTCCAGCCACCGGAGACCTGGGTGAGCAGGTCGGCCTCCGACGGGCCCCAGGTGCCGGGCTCGTAGGGCAGCGGCTCCACCGGCAGGTCGAGCAGCGGGTCGGTCACCTTCCACTCCGCTTCCACCGCGTCCTGGCGGGCGAAGAGCGTGGGGTCGCCGTTCATCGCGTCGCCGAGCAGGCGCTCGTAGGCGTCCATCTCGTCGGTCTGCTTGCTGCGGACCAGGAGCAGCTCGGTGTTCTCGCCGGCCATCTTCTCGCCCGCGCGCTTGGCCCGCGCGCCGATGCCGATCTGCACTTCGGGCCCGAGCCGGAAGCGCACCCAGTTGCCCGCGCTCGACGGGAACGGTTCCTGGAAGACCACCCGGGGCGTGGGCTTGAACTTCACCAGCACCTCGGTGCACGTGTTGCGCAGCATCTTCCCGGCGCGGATGAAGAAGGGCACGCCCGCCCAGCGCCAGGAGTCGATCTCCAGCCGCATCGCGGCGTAGGTGGGCACCCGGCTGCTCTTGGCGACGCCGACCTCGTCGCGGTAGCCGCGGTACTGCCCCAGCACCAGGTGCTCCTCGTTGAGCGGGCGGATGGAGCGCAGCACGCTCGCCTGCCCGTCGCGGATCGCGTCGGCGTAGGCCGAGGTCGGAGCCTCCATCGCCAGGAACGCGATCACCTGCAGCAGGTGGTTCTGGATCACGTCGCGGATGATGCCGGTCTCCTCGTAGAACTTGCCGCGGGTGCCCACGCCGAACTTCTCGGCCATGGTGATCTGCACCGAGTCCACGTGGTGGCGGTTCCACACCGGCTCGAGGAAGGCGTTGGCGAACCGGAAGTAGAGGACGTTCTGGACCGCTTCCTTCCCCAGGTAGTGGTCGATGCGGAAGATCGACTTCTCGTGGAAGCGGGCGAAGAGCACGTCGTTCAGCTCGCGCGCCGAAGCCAGGCTGCGGCCGAAGGGCTTCTCGAGCACCACCCGCCCCTGCTGGGTGAGCCCCACCCGCCCGAGCCCTTCGACCACGTTCTGGAAGAGCGACGGAGGAATCGCCAGGTAGTGGAGCGGCCGCTGCGCGCCTTCGATCTCGGTGCGGATGCGGTCGTACGTCTCGGGCTTCTGGTAGTCGCCGCGCACGTACTTGAGCCGCTTGGCGATGATGGCGAACGCCGCCTCGTCGAGCGTGCCCTGCTCGCTGATGCTCTTGCGCGCGCGCTCGAGCAGGCCAGCCACCGTCTGCTCCGACGACGCCACGCCGACGACCGGGATGTTGAGGCGGCCGCGCCGGGCGAGCGCGTGCAGCGCGGGGAAGATCTTCTTGTAGGCGAGATCCCCGGTGATGCCGAAGAACGTCAGCGAGTCGGACGCGCTCACGACGACTTCTTCTCCAGGTGACCGCCGAAGCCGAAGCGCAGCGCCGACAGGTACTTGTTGCCGAACTCCGCCTCACCGCGCGAGCTGAAGCGCTCGAAGAGTGACGCGGCGAGCACGTGAGCCGGCACCGCGAGGTCGTTCGCGGCCGCCAGCGTCCACCGGCCTTCGCCCGAGTCCGACACCTTGCCGGCGAACTGCTGGAGCGCCGGATCGGCCGCGAACGCCTGCGCCGAGAGGTCGAGCAGCCACGACGAGACCACGCTGCCGCGCCGCCAGAGCTCGGAGATCTCCTTCAGGTCGAAGTCGTACTGGTAGTGCTCCGGGTGCCGCATCGGCGTGGTCTCCGCGTCCTTCGCGTGCGAGCCCTTGCCGGCGTTGGCGTGCTTCAGCACGTTGAAGCCTTCGGCGTACGCCGCCATCATTCCGTACTCGATGGCGTTGTGGACCATCTTCACGAAGTGCCCGGCGCCCGCGGGGCCGCAGTGCAGCCAGCCCTGCTCCGCCGAGCCTCCGTTGCGGCCCGGCGTGGGCGGCGCGGCGTCCTTGCCCGGGGCCAGCGCGGCGAAGATCGGCTCGTAGCGCTTCACCACCTCGGCCTCGCCGCCGATCATCAGGCAGTAGCCGCGATCCTTCCCGAAGATGCCGCCGCTGACGCCGGCGTCGAGGTAGTGCAGGCCCTTGTCCTTGAGCCGCTTCGCGCGCACCAGGTCGTCCTGGTAGTGCGAGTTGCCGCCGTCGACGATGGTGTCGCCCGGGTCGAGCAGCGGCACCAGGCCGTCGATGGCCGTGTCCACCACCGCCGCGGGCACCATGAGCCACACCAGGCGGGGCTTGGGGAGCGCGGCCACGAGCGCCTTGGTGGTGAGCGCGGGCACCGCGCCTTCCTTGGCCAGCTCGTGAATCGACCTCTCGGACGAGTTGTGCGCGACGCAGCGGTGGCCCTTCGCCATCAGCCGCCGCACCATGTTCCCGCCCATCCGGCCGAGTCCCACCATTCCGATGTCCACCGTGACCTCCCGAAGTCGAGTGCGGGCGCACGCTAACGCGCCCGGCCCCGAGGGGGTCGACGGAAATCACGCCGCGCCGGCGGCAGCGTCGTCGACGAACCACGCCGCTCGGCGCGCCACCGCGCGTGCGAGCGCAGCCGGGCTGCGCCCTTCCCGCGCCTCGCGCACCGCGGTCGCCTTCTCGGCGCCCATGGCGAAGAACCAGAGTTCCCGCGCACGGGACAGCGCCTCCAGCGTGAGCGTCACCCGCCCCGGCGGCGGCTTGGGCGAGTCGCTCAGCCACGACACCCGGCGGCTCCGCTCGGACAAGAGCGCATGCCCGGGGAAGAGCGAGCACACGTGGCCGTCGGGGCCCACGCCCAGGTGCACCACGTCGAGCTCGGCGGGCAGCCGGCCTTCGTAGTCCCGCGCCGCGTCGTCGCCCGGAAGCTCGGTGCGCACCCGGTGCAGCACGCGCAGCGGGAAGGTGGCGGCGAGCAGGCGACCGTTGCTCTCGGGGTCGTCGGCCGGGACCAGCCGCTCGTCGCCCAGGAAGAGCTCCACGCACCGCCAGTCGACGTCGGCGCGGGCGAGGCTCGGGTACAGGAGCTTGGCGGTGGAGCCACCGGTGAGCGCGCAGGTGAAGCGGCCCCGCGCGGCGATCGCCTTGCGCGCGGCCGACTCGAACTGGCTCACCAGCTCCGATGCCAGGCCGGCCGCGGTGCTGCGCTGCACGGTGCGCTCGTCCATCGTCGGCTCCTTACTTCACCCGGCCGCCGATGGTGCCGCGCGCCACCTCGAAGGCGGTGTCCCAGGGCGCCAGCGCGGCCTCGGTGCTCGGCGCCGCGAAGCGGTACTCCACGCGGTAGTGGGTGGCGGATGGGGCGTGGAGCGTGAAGTTCAGCCCCTGTGGCGGCACCGCGCCCTCGCGCACCAGCGCGAAGGTGTCGGGGTTCACCTCGCGGCGCAGCACGCGCGCCGCCTCCACCGCGCAGCCGCCCGCGCCTTCTTCCAGCGACGACGGCGGGCCCTGGCAGAGCTCGACGATGAGCCGGCGGAACGGGTCGCCCGACGGGAAGCGGTGCCCCACCCCGCGGAGCGCGATCGCCACGTCGACCTCGTCGCCGCGCGCGGTGGCCGAGAGCTCGAGCGCCTCGCTCACCCGCGCCTCGTCGTGCGCGCCGCCCAGCGCGTGCGAATGGCAGTCCACGCACGGCCGGGCGCGCCCCCAGGCCTTCCATTCCGCCACCGTGTTCTGCATCGGCGCGTGGGTGCCCGGAAAGTCGAACTGGTGGCAGCCGGCGCAGAGCGCCCCGTCGGTGAGGCCGCGCTCCTGGCGCTCCGGGTGGGCCGCGGTGCCGCTGGCGCTGGGCAGCCCGGCGACGAGCACCACCCCGTCGCGCAGATGGCACGCCGCGCAGTTGACGCCTTCGGCGCGCAGCGCGCCCCGCGCCTGCTCGGGCAGCGGCGCGTGGCAGTTGACGCACCACGTTCTCGGTTCCCGGGCGAACGAGGCCTGGAAGATGGCGTTCTCGAACGCCGCCGCGTGCCGTGAGCCCGCCCACGCGTGGGACGCGTCTGCGTGGCAGTCGAGGCAGCTGCGCGCCGAGACGTCGAAGCCCTGCGGGGCCACCACGCCCTCGAGCGGTGCCCGGCCGCCGTTGACCAGGCTGACGCTCGGCGCACGGCTCAGCCGCGGCGCGCAGGAGGCCAGGGCGAGCGCGATGGCGAAGAGCCGCGCCTTCAGGGCTTGAGCACCGAGCGGCCGGCGGCGATCACCAGCTCGGACTCCGTCTTCCAGGTGAGCGGCTCCACGGTGGCGCCCCCGGGCACCAGCGCCGCGAGCTCCTTCGCCTGGGCCTCGAAGCCCTTGGCGGCGTAGACGACGGAAGCGTCGCGGGCCTTCTTCGCCGGGCCGACGTTGGCCACGAAGGTGCCCTTGAGCCCCAGCGCCTCCGTCACCTTGGGCACCGCCTGCTCGGCGATGCTCTTGTCGGCGAGCACCTCGACGCGCGGGCCCGAGGTGGCGCTCAGCTTGACCAGGTCCATCGCGGTGTCGCGCACCATGCCCATGTTGCGGTGAATGACCCACGCCACCCGCCGGCCGTCGGGAGACCAGGCCGGCTTCACGGTGCCCGACAGCATGCCCGCCGAAGGGCCTTCGCCCCACCAGGTCTGCACGGGCTGCGCCTTGCCGTCGGTCACCACCGAGAAGGTGAGCAACGAGCGGCACCCGTCGTCGCTGAACATGCGCTCGAAGGTGAAGGTGCCCTGCTTCCACGACACCTCGTCGCTGGGCTTCACCGAGATCTCCGCGGTGCGCTTGCCGTCGGGCGAGGTGCGCGAGAGGTGCAGCGTCAGCGGGTGCTCCTTCTTCCAGCCTTCGTACGCCGCCGCGTCGGGCAGCCCCTTCACCGCGTCCTGCGCCTTGGCGGTCGCCTTCTTGTCGTCGCCCTTGAGCGAGAGGGCGTAGCGCTCCGCCTTGCCGGTGAGCAGGTCGTTCACCACCGCGAGCGACGCGGACCAGAACGGCCCTTCCTGCGCGCCGGTGTTCTCGTCGACCTGGCCCAGCGTCCCGGACAGGGTCTCGGTGGTGACCCAGTAACGACCGTCGGAGGAAAAGCCCTGCGGGTCCGCCACGGCGGGGAGTGACAGCAGGGCCAGCATCAACGGCCAGCGGAACATGAGCGACCTCCGGGGCACGCACCGTAGAGGGACGGCGCCGCGCCTTCAATTCGGCCGGGCCGCGGCGACCAGCGGGCGGTTGAGCCCGCCGATGACCAGCGCCATCACCGAGTCGAAGACCAGCAGGAACGCCCCCTGCAAGAGCAGCGCGTTGCCCAGCCCGGTGAGCCGCGGTGAGTCGTCGAGCCGGCCCCAGAGCATGAGGCCGCCCGCGGCGGCGAGGTACGCCACGTCGAGGCCGGCGTTGAAGAGGTAGGTCTTCTCGAGGCCCAGGCCCTCGTTCAGGCTCTGCTGGAAGTCGAGCGCGCCGGGGTCGCTGCGCACCAGGCTGCCCAGCGCGACGCCGGCGAGCACCTCGTTCACCACGTTCCACGCCGCGCCGCCGAGGAAGAAGGCGCGCCAGCGCGGGCTGTCGGTGGCGAACGCCCCCAGGCCCGCCACCAGGTTCGCGGTGGCCCACGAGGCCAGCACGGTCATCGCGGTGCGGTTGGCGTCGAGCCGCGACTGGTTCACCGCCCGCAGGTCGAGCGGCGCGGCCAGCTGGACCGCGAGCACCAGGGCGCAAACCTTGATCATGCTGCCGCTCAATCTAGCGTCGCGGCGCCGCGGATGAGCCCACGACCGAGAACGCCCCCCGTGCCCAAACCGACGAGCGCCGTGCAGCGCGCGATCCGCGAGTACCAGGCGGGTGACTACGACGCCGCGCTGGAGACGCTGTCCACCTTGGGCGCGCGCGCGCCGCTGCAGGCCTTGCGGGTGCGCGCCTACTGCCACGCGAAGCTCGGCCAGGTGCCGCACGCCATCGAGGCCTACCGCGCCGCCATCGCGGCCCACGGCGGCGACGACGATCTGCGCTGGGAGCTGGAGCTCGAGCTCGGCCTCGAGCTGATGAAGGCCGGGCGCCGCGCGGAGGCGGCCAAGCACGTCGATCGCGCCACCAGCGAGCGGCCCCGGCTCGGGCTCCACCCGTCGCTCGAGACCACCGACTGGAGAGGCGCGCTCCCCGCGCCGCGCCTGTCGCCGACCCAGCGGCGGCAGCTCGGCCTGTCGGACCGCGGGCTGCGGCTGGTACGCCAGGCGCTCGACGCCGACGACATCGAGGCCTTCCGCGACGGGTACACGCCCGATCTCCCGGAGCAGTTCGAGCGCTCGAGCGAAGGCCACCGCCCGCTGTTGCACGCGGCGGTCGAGGCCCGCGCGGCCCGCATCGTCCGCTTCCTCGTCGCCGAGGGCGTCGACGTCACCGCGCGGTGGGAGCGCGACGGCGCCTCGCTGTCCGCGGAGGACCTGGCCCGCGAACTGGGGCACGAGGAGCTCGTCGGCGCGCTGCGGCTGCGAGTGACCCGAAGCCATTGAATTTCGGCGCCTGACTGTGCGTTGGTGTCATTGAAGCACCTCGCAGTCCGCAGGTGATGCCATGCAGACGACCAAGACCTCAGCAGTTGCAGCCGGTTCCACCTTCCGCCGGGCGCTCCTCGCGCTCGGCCTGGCGGTGGCCCTCAGCCCCGGGCTCGCGCTCGCCCACGGCCGCGGCGGTTTCGGCCACGGTGGGTGGGGCGGCGGGGGCTTCGTGCGCGGCGGCGGAGGCTGGGGCCATGGCGGAGGCTGGGGCCACAGCGGCGGATGGAGCCACGGCGGCAGCTGGGGCGGCAGCGGCACCTGGGGCGGCAACTTCGGCGTGCACTACCGCGCACCGGTGGTCGTCGAGCGCTGGCGGGCGCCGGTCTACGTCCCGGTGGTGCGGCCTTCGTTCGGCTGGAGCGCGCCGTCGGTGGTGGTGAGCTTCGGCTCGCCGGGCTGGCGCACCGGCCGCTGGTACTACGGCTGGCACGGCACCACGGTCGGCTGGTGGTGGGGCGTGGGCAGCGCCTGGTACCCGTACTCGGCGCCGGTCTACCCGTACCCCACGGCCGCGCCGCCGCCGGCAGCGCAGCCCATCAGCGAGCCGCCCGTCTACTACTACTGCCAGAGCGCGCAGGCGTATTACCCCGACGTGCAGCAGTGCGCCGAAGGCTGGCAGTCGGTCGCGGCCCAGCCCACCACCGCGCCCTGACGTCGGGGGGGCTCCGGCGCGGACTCGAGGTCCTCCCGCTCATTGAATTGAAACGCACTGCGGCATGGCCGGAGGCACTTCGGCTCGCGCGCGGCAGGGGGCGGGTGTTACGTGGCGGCCGCCATGAGCCTGATCCCTCTCCTCGTCGCTGCCACCGCTGCCGCTCCTGCGCCGTTCGTGCTCCCTGCCCCGGGCGGTGAGCTCGCGCTCGTCCACGGCGTGCTGTCCGCGCCCCAGCCGGGCGACCTCGCGCTCGCCGCCAAGCGCTTCGCGGAGTCGCGCCGCGACGAGCTGGGCCTGGGGCCCACCGACACGCTCGAGGTGGTCGCCGCGCTCGGCGGCCGCTTCGGCGGCGCGGTGCACCTCGCGCAGCACGTCGGCGGCCTCGAGGTCCACGGCTCGAGGGTGGTGGTGACCTTCGACTCCGGCCGCCGCGTGGTGCGGCTGGCCTCGAGCATTCGCCGGGCCTCCAGCGCGGCGCTCACCCCGCGGCTGACCGGCCCGCAGGCGCTCGCCGCCGCCGCCAAGGAGATCGACGGCGCGCTCCTCGACGCCCAGGGCCAGGTGCAAGGCGGCTACGCGCCGCGCGCCTTCTTCAACGGCAGCGCGCTCCACGCGGGCTACCTGGTGTGGGTGCCCACGCTGCGCTCGAGCCAGGACTGGCACGCCGCGGTCGACGCCACCACCGGCGACGTGCTGTGGGTCGAGGATCGCGCGCTGCACGCGGTCGACGCGCAGGTCTACGATCCCAGCCCGGGCGGCATCGACGCCGGCGTGGGCAAGGGCCCGCTGACCCAGGTGATGCTGACCCACCTGCGGTCCGACGGCGGTCAGCTCGACGGCGAGCACATCCGCGCGTTCAACTGCTGCCCGACCGCCAACTGCCTCGAGGACGCCGGCGCCAAGCGCGCCACCGGCATGCTGCAGACGTTCCAGGGGCCGGTGAACTTCGACGTCGCCATCTGCGATCGCGTCCAGCGCGCCAGCAACGATCCGGCGGTGAACCCCGACGCCAACTACGTCTACGAGCCGGTCGACCCGCCGAGCACGCTCAGCCCGTCGTACGCCTCCAAGGCCGACTTCGACACCTTCGCCGAGGTGCAGGCGTACTACCACGTGAACCGCGTGTACGACTTCGTGGAAGCCCTCTCCACGGGGCCGTTCGGCGTCGACGCCGGCCTCTCGCCGTTCATCCTCCGCGACCTCAAGACCGGTCAGGTACCCGCGGTGTGGGTGAACTCCAGCGAGCCCGACTTCAGCGTCGCCACCCAGAACGGCCAGGGCGTCTACGTGAGCAACCAGCTGTCGCGGGTGGAGAACGCGGTCTTCATGCCCCGCGAGCAGATGCAGTTCACCTCGGTGCCCCAGTACGCCTTCACCACCGACGCGCTCGTCATCTACCAGGGCAACCACGCCGACTTCGCCTACGACGCGCCGGTGATGTGGCACGAGTTCGGCCACGGCGTCGTCTACTCGACGTCGAACTGGCAGACGGTGGTCACCTTCGACAACCGCAGCGCCAACAACGAGTCGTCGGCGCTCCACGAAGGCACCGCCGACGTGTTCGCGTTCATGACCGGCAACGAGTCGAAGCTCGGCGTCTACGTGAGCCCCCGCAGCGCCTTCACCACCGAGCTGCTGCGCAACGCCGACAACCAGTTCAAGTGCCCCGACGTGCTGTGGGGCGAGTCGCACCAGGACAGCCAGCACTACGCGGGCGCGCTGTGGCAGGCGCGCAGCACCGCCTTCGCCGCCGACAAGGCCACCTTCGACGCCGCCTTCTACGCCGCGGTCATCTCCTTCCCGCCCGACGTGGGCTTCGAGAAGGCCGCGGCCATCATCTCCGCGTCGGTGGGCCAGGCCTTCAGCAGCGACCCGCAGGCCGAATCGAAGATGAAGGCCATCTTCGACCAGCGCGGCGTGAGCCACTGCTCCAAGGTGCTCGACGTGAGCCCCGGCACCGGCAAGCGCGACGTGTACATCATCCCCGGCGCCGACTTCTCCCAGGTGACCGCGGGCGAGCCGATTCCCGGGCCCTACCAGATGAAGATCCACGTGCCGAAGGGCGCCAAGTCGCTCAAGGTGAGCGGGCCGTACTTCGGCTTCCAGGCCACGCCGACCGCGCAGCTGCAGCTGCTGGTGAAGAGCAACGCGCCCATCACCTTCGCCAAGGCGAACGGCAAGGTGACCAACGACGCCGACCTCGCCATCGTCCCGTCGCGACCGACCAACCAGACGATGGAAGCGGTGGCCCCCATCGCGGTGCCCTGCGGCGGCGACCTCTACTTCACCGTCGCCAACACCAGCCGCCGCGACCGCCAGATGCAGAACCTGGCGTACACGTACACCGAGGCCGACACCTGCGAGGTGCCCGACGCGGGCAGCGACGCAGGCGTGATGACGGTCGACGACGCCGGCGTGGCCGACGCGGGCGCCTTCGACGCGGGCGTGGGGAACGACGCGGGCAGCTTGCCTGCGGTCCCCGACCCGCTCGGCAACACCTCCAAGGGCTGCGGCTGCTCGACCGGCGTCGGCCCGGGCCTCTTGCTCGCCCTCGCGCTGCTGCGCCGCCGCGCGCGCCGCTAGCCCCGGGGCTTCCGGCGAGGCCACATCGGGGTTTTCCGCACATTTCATGGGGGTTCGATTCCCCATGAAGCGCGCGTAACCTTGACGTCCCCAATCAGTGTGGGTTGCTGCGGCCTCAGGGGCCGTGGCGCCCCAGGACATTCGAGGAGCCTCCGCACATGACGAAGCAGCAGCTCGATGCACTGCTCACCCTGGGTGTCCGCAAGGGCGCGAGCGACATTCACCTCGAGGTCGGTTACCCGCCGATGTACCGGGTCAACGGGGCGCTCTACGGCGCGCGGCTCGAAGCGCTGAAGCCGGAAGACACCGCCGCCGCCGCGGCCGCCATCTGCAACGACAAGCCCAAGCTCGAAGGCGAGCTCGACACCAGCTACAGCATCACCGGGGTCAGCCGCTTCCGTGCCAGCATCTTCCGGCAGCGCAACAGCTTCGGCCTCGTGCTGCGCGTCATCCCCTTCGAGATTCCCACCCTGGAGTCGCTGCACCTGCCCGCGGCGGCCAGCCGCCTGTCGGAGGCGCGCGAAGGCCTGGTGCTGGTGACCGGCGCCACCGGCCAGGGCAAGTCGACCACCATCGCCGCCCTGCTCCAGCGCCTCAACGCCAAGGAGCGGCTGCACATCGTCACCATCGAGGACCCGATCGAGTTCCTCTTCCCGGTGGCGCAGTCGCTCATCATCCAGCGCGAGGTGGGCAGCGACACCGCGAGCTTCAAGCAGGCCCTTCGCGCGGCGATGCGGCAGGACCCCGACGTCATCTTCGTGGGCGAGCTGCGCGACACCGAGACCGCCGACATCTGCCTCAAGGCGGCGGAGACCGGCCACCTCATCGTGGCCACGCTCCACACCATGGACGCCACCCGCACCGTCAACCGCTTCCTCGGCCTGTTCCCGGCCGACGAGCAGGCGCTGGCCCGCGGCCGTCTCGCCGACGTGCTCAAGGGCGTGCTGTCGCTGCGGCTGTTGCCCCGCGCCGACGGCCAGGGCCTGGTGCCGGCGTGCGAGCTGATGTTCACCACCATGGCGCTGCAGCAGGCGATCCGCGACCCGGCGCGCCACGCCGAGATCGCCGCCCTCATCGAGCGCGGCCGCGAGGACCTGGGCTCGCAGAGCTTCGACCAGCACCTGCAGGACCTGGTCGCCCAGAAGCTCATCTCGCTCGACACCGCCAAGGCCAACGCCACCTCGGTCGCCAACCTCGAGCGCTCGCTGGCGCTCGACTCCAGCGGCACGTCTGGACCGTCCCTGGAGCTCAAGACCCGCCGATGAGCGCCACCGGGGCGACCAAGATTTATCTGACGCTGGTCGACGACGACGTCGCCCTGCTCGATCTGCTCGCGCAGCTGCTCGCGGGCCCGGACCGGGTGGTGGACACCCTGCCCGCCGCCGACGGCCTGTCGCCGGAGCTGATCGCGCTGTCGCAGCCCAAGCTGGTGCTGGTCAACCCGCGCGCCGCCGGGCTGTCGGTCGAGGCCATGGCCTCGGTGCTCGGCACGGTGCGCGAGATGGTCGGGGCCCGCTTCATCCTCATGCTGAGCGAGGCCGACGCGAAGGATCAGACGCTCGCCGCCAAGCTCGGCGCCGACGGCGCGATCCCGGTGCGGGTGCTGCTGCGCGAGCCGCTGGAAGCGCTGCTGCCCGAGCTCGGCCCTTCGACGCCCGGCGTGGCGGCCGAGGCGAGCCCTGCCCAGGCCATGGTGGGCGGCCTGAGCGCCGACGCCATTCTCTCGCTCGAGCTCGACGACGGGCCCTTCACCCCGCCCCCGGTGGAGACGGTGAAGCCCGCGGTCGTCGCCCCGGTGAAGCAGACCCGCGCCCAGGCAGGCGCCGCCCTGCAGGCGCTCGCCGCGCTGATCGACGAGGAGCTGAGCCGGCCCGACGAGCGCAGCACCACGCCCACGCGCCTCGAGGTCGGCCTCGACACGCTCTCGGAGCACAACCTGCTGGTGGACGATGCGGGCGCGCTCAGCGGCCTCTTCATCGGCTCGGCCTTCCCCCCCCAGGTGGGCAGCGCGGTGTCGGTCGCGGTCACCTTCCCCTGGCGGGAGACCTTCGTGCTCCCGGGCGTGGTCGCCTTCGTGCGCCACGACGCCGGCTTCGGCAAGCGGCGCCGGTCGGGCTTCGGGGCCACGGTGAAGTTCGAGGGCGCCGCGCGCAAGGCGGCCGAGCGCTTCCTCACCCTGCGGCCGGCCACCACCGCCCCCAAGGCCTGACGGCCGCGTTCCGGCCCTTTGTTTCGACCGGCGCTCGTGCCAGAAGGCGCCGCCGATGACGTGCCTGCTCGCGCTCGTGCTGGTGGCCGCCCCGGCCATCCCTCCGGGAGATCTGCTCCAGGGCAAGCCCCCGTCCGCCTCGCAGGGCGTGCTCACCCCGCAGCAGCTCACCGACGGCGTCTTCCTGCGCGAAGGCGAGTCGTGGGACGCGCCGTTCTCCGCGCGCATCGAGCCCAACGGCTTCGCCCGCTGGGACCTCGGAGCGCCGACCGAGATCCGTTGCCTGGCGCTCCAGGGCGACAACAACGAGGACTACATCGTCGACGGCTCGCTCGACGGCGAGACCTTCACCCGCATCTGGGCCGCCGAGAAGCAGGAGAACGCCGGCCTCCTGACCCGCTACGGCCAGGTGCAGGCCACCGCCCGCTACCTCAAGGTGTGGACCACCGGGGGCGACGGGCTCTACGCCATCTCGGAGATCGCGGCCTGGAGCACCTGCCCGGCCCCCTGGCCGCCGGTGCTCGAGCGCATCTCCGGCCAGCCGATCTCCCCGCCGGCGCGGCTGGTGATCGCCTTCTTCGTGCTCGCGATGCTGCTCGCCATCTCCACCGTGAAGCCCGGCGCCACGCCGCTGGTGAAGTTGACCTACCTGTTGCCGATGGCGGCCGGCGTCTACCTGGTGAGCTGGCTCATCGACCCCAACTTCGACGCCTGGGGCACGCTGGGCCTCGGGGTGGTGGTCATCGTCGGCTACTGGTACTCGCAGCGCCCCAAGTCGGCGGCACCGGCGGCACCGGCGGCACCGGCCGCGCCCGAAGGTCCGCCCGCGCCGAAGGATCCGTGACCCGCGCTCTCACCAGCCTCGCTGCGCTGTTGCCCGCACTCGCCCTGGCGCAGGGGGTGCTGACCCGCGCCCCCACGCTCGTGGGCACGCTCGAGGTGCCCTACCCGCCCGAGCAGCTGCAGCAGCGCGTGGGCGGCGCGGTGGTGCTGGAGCTGGAGCTGTCCGACGCCGGCGCGGTGGTCGACGTGAAGGTGGCGCAGAGCTCGGGGGTCCCCGCGCTCGACGAGGCGGCGCGCGGCGCGCTCGCCCGCGCCCGCTTCACCCCGGCCGAGCTCGACGGGCAGAAGGCGGCGGTGAAGGTGCAGTACCGCCACGAATTCGTGCCGCCGGAGCCGGAGCCCCAAGGACCGCCCCCGGTGAACCTGGAAGGCACGCTGCGCGCCGCGGGCACGCGGGAGCCGGTGGCGGGGGCGCTGGTCACCGCGGGCGCGCTGGAAGCGGTGACCGACGCCCAGGGCCACTTCGAGCTCGCCGGGGTGCCCGCGGGCACGGTGAAGGTGCTGGTGAGCGCGCCGGGGTTCGAGCGCTTCGAGTCCGACGAGCTGGTGGTGGCCGGCGAGCGCACCTCGCTGCGCTACGTGCTGCGCGGCACCGGCGAGCAGCAGCGGGAGACCGTGGTGCGCGACGTGCGCGAGCGCCGCGAGGTGGCGCGCGTCAAGCTGACCCAGGCCGAGGTGAAGGTGGTGGCGGGCGCGCACGGCGACGCGTTCCGCGTCATCCAGAACCTGCCCGGCGTGGCGCGCTCGCCGTTCGGTGCGGGGGTGCTCATCGTCCGCGGCAGCAAGGCCTGGGACTCGCGCACCTACGTCGACGACGTGCTCATTCCACAGCTGTTCCACTACGGCGGCATCACCGCGACCTTCAACTCCGCGCTGCTCGACGACGTCACCTTCCAGCCGGGCAACTTCGGCAGCGAGTTCGGCCGCAGCATCGGCGGCCTGGTGCGGGCGCAGGCGCGCACTCCGTCGAAGACCGGGCTCCACGGCTACGCCGACGTGAACCCGTTCGACGTCTCGGCGATGGTGGAAGCGCCCATCTCATCGACCTGGAGCGTCTCCGCGTCGGCCCGGCGGGCGCTCACCGACCTCACGGTGCCCTTCGCGCTCAAGACCTTCGCGCCGCAGGCGCTCAACACCGTGGGCTTCACGCTGGCGCCCATCTCCTACGACTACCAGCTGCGCGCCGAGCGCCGGGTGGCGGGCAGCTCGAACCGGGTCTTCGTGGCGGTCTACGGCAGCTCCGACGCGTGGGCCTTCACGGTGCCCAACCCGTTCCTCGACCCCGAATCCGAAGGCAACCAGGGCAGCTTCGGCACCACGGTGCTCTACAACCGCTTCACGCTCGGAGTGGACCACCGGCTGGGCCCCAACGTGGTGCTCACCTCGCGCAACTCGGTGGGCTTCGACCGCTCGACCATCTCCGGGGCGACCACCGACATCACCTACCGGGACACCGAGGTGCCGGTGCAGCTGCGCGAGAAGCTCACCTTCCAGATCCCCGAGTCGCACCTCGAGCTCGCTGCGGGCCTCGACTTCCTCTCGACGCCCATCTTCGTCGAGGCGCAGAGCCCTCCGGCGTTCCACGCCAACCAGATCCCCGACCCGTACGTGGAGCGGCAGCTGGTCGCCGAGCGCTCGCAGACCACGTACCACGAGCCCGGCGTGTACCTGGACGCCACCTGGACGCCGGTGAGCAGCCTGGTGGTGAGCGCGGGCGTGCGCGCCGACGTGGAATCGAAGCAGGGCCACGCCTGGGTCGACCCGCGCGTCGCGGTGCGCTTCACCCCGTGGGAACCGGTGACCTTCAAGGCCGCCGCCGGCGTCTTCCACCAGCCGGCCGACTACCGTTCCGGGCAGCTGTCGCCCACCTTCGGCAACCCCGCGCTCCTGCCCGAAGGCGCGCGCCACTACACCGCGGGCGCCGAGGCGCGCTTCACCGACGCGCTCGAGCTCGACGTGCAGGGCTACTACAAGGACCTCTTCGACCAGGCGCGGCAGACGCTCTCGTCGGGCCTGGGCAGCGACATCAACATTCCCGGCGCGGAGACCCGCTACACCTCGAAGGGCTACGGGCGCAGCTACGGCGCGGAGATCCTCCTGCGCCACAAGCCCAAGCACCACTTCTTCGGCTGGGTCGCCTATTCCATCTCCCGCTTCGAGCGCGACTACTATGGCGGCGTGGCCTACGCGCCGGGCCCGCTCGACCAGCCGCACAACCTGATCGTCGTCGGCAGCTACCAGCTCCCCTGGGACATCACGGTGGGCGTGAAGCTGCGCTTCGCGTCTGGCCCGCTGGTGACGCCCATCGTCGCCTCGCTCTACGACGGCAGCGGCAACTACTACTACCCGCTGCCCGGGCTGCCGTGGAGCCAGCGGCTGCCCAACTTCTTCCAGCTCGACGCGCGCATCGACAAGCGCTTCGTCTTCGAGAAGTGGACGCTCGACATCTACGCCGACGTGCAGAACGTCACCAACCGCGCCAACGCGGAAGGCGTCTTCTACAACTACAACTACACCCAGAAGCAGATCGTCAGCGGAGTGCCGATCCTCCCTGCGCTGGGCGCCCGGGGGGAGTTCTGATGCGCGCGCTCGCCGTCGCCGCCGTGGTGCTCGCGGCCTGCGGCCCCCAGCTCAAGCCGGAGACGCTGGTCGACCAGCTGCGCGTGCTGTCGCTCACCGCGGAGCCCCCGGAGATTCACCCCGGCGACACCACCCAGGTCGAGGTGCTGGAGCTCGACCCGTCGCGGCCGATGCAGGTCACCACCGTGGTGTGGGTGGGGTGCGACCCCGACCCGTTCAACCTGGGCCGCGGCGCGTGCAACGACACCACCGCGCTCCTGCAGCCGACCGCGTTCTCCACCTTCCCGCCGGGCGTGCGCATCCTGGGCTTCGGGCCCAAGGCCTTCTACACGCCGCCCGCCGACCTCTTCTCGGTGCTGGAGAAGGACGACCCCATTCGCTTCAACGGCACGGTGGGGCAGATCCTCGCGGTGGTGATCGGCGAAGAGGTGAAGCCCACCTCGTCCGACGCCGAGCTGCGCGAGCTCTTCACCCGCATCGAGAAGCAGGAAGTGCAGACCGTGCTCGCGCTCACCCGCGTCACCGTGAGCGAGAAGGCGGCGCTCAACAAGAACCCCCGGCTCGAGACGCTGGTGGTCGACGGCCAGCCGCTGCCCAAGGGGGCCCAGCTGCTCGCCGCGCCCGGCCAGCACCTCACGCTCACCTTGAGCGCCCCCGCGGAGGACCGCGAGACCTACGAGGTCCGCCTGCCCGACGGGCCGCAGCAGCGCACCGAGAGCCTGGTGGCCGCGTGGTACTCGAGCGCCGGCCGCTTCCGCGACGCGCGCATCGATCTCGACACCCACCCCGACACCACCTTCATCGCCCCCGGCGGCCTCGAGGTGCCCGACGACCCGCTGCCGCCCCGGCGCCAGGCCACGCTGTGGAGCGTGCTGCGCGACAGCCGCGGCGGCCAAGCGTGGAAGCAGTACCCCCTGTTCGTCTGCGACGCCTCGCTGGCCAGGCCCAGCGTGAGCATGGTGGTGCTCCCCAGCTCGCGCGACCAGGCCATCTCGGTGAAGGGAACGAACCTCGGTTCCACCGCCGACGTGGTCATCGGCGGCGTCGCGCTCGGCCGCTCGGTCTACCGCGCCGCCACCGACGAGTTCGTCGGAGACTGGCCGGACCTGCCGCCGGGCACCTACCCGGTGCGCCTGCGCGGCAAGGACTGCTCCGACGCCGACACCGGGCTTTCCGTCACCCTGCCCTGAGCGCGGGCCCGGCGTGGCCGATCGGAGCCTGGCTGCTCCACCACCGCGGCCACTGTGACGTGCAGGGTGCAGCACCTCACCCGCTGCACCTCGTGATTTCAGCCACTTCCGATGTCGGATGAGGTGGCATGAAGTCCGCATGGTGCG
The DNA here is from genome assembly GCA_019694595.1 of Myxococcaceae bacterium. GTDB lineage: Bacteria > Myxococcota > Myxococcia > Myxococcales > Myxococcaceae > JAIBBQ01. The sequence continues at coordinate 10,643 of JAIBBQ010000017.1, read as the reverse complement.
GCGCCGTGCGACTGGTCGTGGCAGCCACCTTTATTGGGCTCACCGTGGCGGCAGCGCCCGGGGAGCGGCCCGTGGGGCGGCTGGACGACGGGCTCAGGCAGGTGGTGGTGCGGCACCGGCAAGACGTGGAGATCCGCAACGCCCGGGTCGTCGCGCGCGAAGGCCGGCGGCTGACGCTGGCCGAGAACCTCGAGGTCGAGCTGCGGCAGGCCACCCTGATCAAGGGCGGCGAGCTGCGGCCGGGCGCCCGGGTGCAGGTCTTCGGGACCGTCGCCGACGGCGATCAGGTGCGCGCCAGCGAAGTCCGCGTGCTGCAGCGCTGAGCGCGAAGGCCGCGTCCGTCTACCAGCGGATCCTCGGCCCCACCCCCGCCCCGACGTACCAGCCGCTGCGCACGGTGCTCAGGTTGGAGTCGTCGCGCAGGAGCCCCGCCTGCACGGTGATCGACAGCCAGCCGAAGCCGAGCTCGGCCTCGCCCAGCACGCGGTCCAGCTGGTTGCTGACGACGGGCAGCCACTTCACCGCGAGCACCAGGCGCGAGCTCGGCCCGTCCCACGCGGCGAGCGAGAGCGTGGGGCCGATGCCCTGGGTGATCTTGGTCTGCGGCGACAGGCCGACCGGCGTGTCTCCGAAGCGGCTCCACTCGAAGGCCACCCCGAGCCCCAGCCGCCCGAACCAGTACCGCACCTCGGGCGCCAACGAGATCAGCGAGGCCGCGGTCGCGCTGCCCACCGAGGTGAGGATCAGCGCCGAGCCGCGCAGCTCGAGGCCCCAGGCGAGCCCCGAGGCCGGCGCGGTGCCGAAGAACCCGTGGCGGAGGATGAACTGGCCACCGACCATCGCCCCCGAGCCGGAGCCCAGCCCGAAGTACGCTGCCGCGCCGTGGCCCGCGAGGGTGCCGCGCTGGCGCTCGTCGGACACGTCGACCTCGATGCCGGAGATCTCCTTGTTGGCCTGCTCCTGCCGCAGCCGCTCGGCCTCGTCGAACTGGCGCTGCTCCTCCGCGAGCTGCGCGGCGCGCTGATCCTCGGTCAGCCCCACGGACATCTTGAGCTGCTCCAGCTTGCGCTGATGCTCGTCGGCGGCCGCGCGCTGCTTGGCCTCGAAGTCGCGCTTCGCCTGCTCGCGGCGCTGCTTCTCCTTCTCTTCCAGCTCGGCCTTCCGGGCGCGCGCCTCGGCCTTCTTCTGCTCACGCTCCTCGACCGCCGCGCGCTCCTCGGCGGTGAGCTGCTCGCGCTTGGCCTTCTCCTCGGCGTCTTCCTTCTCGCGACGGGCGCGATCCTCGGCGTCGAGACGGGCCTGCTTCTCGGCCTCCAGCTGCTTGGCGGCGCGCTCCTCGGCTGCTTTGGCGGCGGCCTCGGCATCGAGCTTGGCGCGCGTCTCGGCGTCGAGCTTGTCCTTGGCCGCGGCGAGGCGCTGATCCTCGGCGACCTTGGCGGCGGCGGCGGCAGCAGCGGCGGCGGCGGCGGTGGCCGCGGCGGCCTTGGTGGCGTCGGAGCTGCGCGCCGAGTCCTGTGCCTTGGCGGCGGCGGCGAGCTCCTGGCAGCGGCGCGCTTCGTCCTGCGTCCACTTGAGCCAGCGCGGGTACTCCGCGAGCAGCGCGCGGCGGCGCTCGGCCTGCGCCTTGCGGCGGCCGGCGACCAGCCCGAGCGTCGACGGCTCGGCGTTGCAGCTCACGTCGGTGAGCATGGTGCCCTGGGTGACGCCGGCAGCCATGCGGTAGGTCTGCCCCTGGAAGGGCACCAGCATGTCGCGCAGGTAGGCGCCGTCGTCGAAGCCGACCTGCCGCTGCAGCGTCGCCGCGAGCTGCTCGCTGCACCTGACCTTCGCCTGCTCGCAGGCGTCGCCGACCGACGCGCACGCGGCCGCGGTGCGCTCGAAGGTCTGGGCCATGGCGTCGTCCTGCGCGATGGCCTCGCTCAGCGCCGCGGTGTTGCGGGCCCGGGGAGTCTCACAGGGCGCCTGGGCGTACGCCCCCGAGGTGAAGAGCACGAGAACGGCAGCGATTGCGCTGGGCTTCATCGAAGGGCTCCTTGCGTGGGCAAGGGCCCTTCATACCTCGGAGCGCGCCAAAGCGCGGCGCCGACGAAGCAACGCTGCCGCCAGCAGCAACACCGCCGGGCCACTCGAGACGCTGCACCCACCTTCGAGCGGAGCGCCGTCGGCCGCAGGCCCGCGCGCGCCTGGAAGCACCAGCACCTGCGAGCGCAGCGGCGGGGCCGCGAAGGCCAGCGCGCCGGCATCGGCGCCGCCAGGCCCCGGCCCCGCGTCGTGCGCGCCCGCGTCGTGGGGCCCAGCGTCGGCGGGCATCGCCGGCCCGGCATCGCTCGGCGGCGGCACCACGTAGGCCGTGCCGTCGGCGCGCAGGGCGATGCTCCCGTGCTCGAAGTCGCTGCGCTGCTCGCCCTGCACCAGGTGCTGGTCGGAAATCGGGTAGCCGAGCGCGCTGCGCTCCCAGCCCAGCGACGCCCACAGCGCGCGGATCGCGCCGTGCACCTCGTGCGCTCCGGTGAAGAACGTGAAGTAGATCGACCCGCCCTGGAAGTGGTTGTACCGGCCACGCCCGTCGGGGGTCCCCAGCTCGTCGGTGGTGGGCGCGCCGAGGAACGAGCCGCAGCCCCCCAGCAGCGCGTAGGCGTAGAGGATGGCGCCCTTGGTGCTCACCGCCGCGTTGCACTGGCCGAGCGCGGCGTCCTGTTCCTTGGCGTCGAGCCACGCGAAGTTCACCGGCCGGCCGCCGAAGTCCGCGTAGTCGATGCCGCTGCCGTTCTGCGGGTCGTGCGGGTGGGTGTTGATGAGCGCGATGTGCACGCAGAAGACCCCGCCCCCGGTGCAGCCCGAGCCGCTGGCCTCGTACTGGTACGTGCCGCCCTTGCCGGCGAAGGCCGCCCCCAGCGAGTTCATCACCGCGTGGTTGTAGGACGCGGTGCCCGCCGCGGCGCTGTAGGCGTTGACGTAGTAGGCCCGCCGCAGCCGGTTGATGCCGCTCGCCGCCACGTAGCGCTGGTCGCCGTCGAGGTCGAAGTACACCAGGCGGCTCCCCAGCGCCCCCGAGGGGTCGGCGCCGGTGTCCAGCTGCTGCAGCAGCTCGTCGGCCACGAAGGAGCCGCTGGAGTGGCCGGCGACGACGATGAAGCCCATGCGCGGGCTCACCAGCCGGTTGAGGGCGGCGGCGATCTTCGAGTTGCCGATCTCCAGCCCGTTGTAGAGCGAGTCAGCCGGCCCCTGGACCGCGAAGAGGTAGCGCACGCCGAGCGCGCGCAGCCGAGCGTCGTACAGCGTCGCCACCCAGGCCTGCGCCTGCGCGAGGTTGATGTTGAAGCCCGCGTAACCGACGAAGACGTTCTCCCCGAGCACGTTGCCGGTGTCCATGAAGGCCACCCCGGTGCCGACCGACGGGCCCGTCTCCCAGGTGCCCACCGCGCCCTGCACGCTGCCCTCGGGCTCGGGCAGCGCCTCACCGCCACCGCAGGAAGCGGCGACCACGGCCAGGACGAACGCTGCCGCTCCCCTGTGAAACACACCCACTTCGTACCAATCGAGAAAGCACCACCCCAACCCGCGGCCTGGCCCAGGCGACGCGCACCGGTGTCTCGCGCCGCGTCATGCCAGGGGTTACCGCGACTTGGGCGTGGCCCGCTGCCGCTCGAGGCGGTCGATCCACTCCCTGAACCCAGGGGCGTCGGGAGTGCCTTCGAGGCGGCCCGCGGTGCGGACCTCGGCGATGGCGTCGTCGAGCCGCCCGAGCCGCTCGAGGCCGCTCGCCAGCAGCTGGTGGGTCCGGGAGCTCGGCGCGAGTCGCACCGCGCTGCGCAGCGGCTCCACCGACAGCTCGGGGAGCCCGGCGTCCTGCAGCGCGCGGGCCTCGAGCAGCAGCAGCTCGACCCGCTGCTCGTTGCGGGTGACCGCCGGTGAGACCCGCCGCAGCACGCCGCGCGCCTCGTCGGTGCGGCTCGCCTTGAGGAGCCGCTCGACCAGCGGCTGCGCGAGCACGAAGCTCGCCGGCTGCGCGTCGAATGCGCGCCGCAGCGCCTCGAGCGCCTCCGCCGGGCGGCCCTGGGCTTCTTCCAGCGCCACCGTCGCCAGCACCGTGCCCACGGCGCCCTGAGGCGCCTCCGCGAGCAACGCCCTCGCCTGCTCGAGTTCCTGCGCGCCGAGGTGGAGCGCGAAGGCTTCCTGGAACAGGAGCTCCCGTCCGACGGGCTCGGTCGTCTCCGCCAGCGCGAGGTCGAGCAGCCCGCCCGCGAAGGCCACGCCGCGCAGGCCGCCCGCCACGCGCGCGAGCTGCACTGCCCCTGCGGGTGCGCCGCCGGCGAGCGCCCACCCGTCGGCAGGGGTGCGCGCCGCCTGGAGCGCCTCGCGCATCAGCGGCGTGGGGTCGGCCGCGGTCTCGGTCTCCAGCGCCAGCCGGTACTCGCCGATGGCCTGGGAGCGCTTGCCGAGCCGCAGCAAGGCCTCGGCAGCGAGCCGGTGCGACGCGGAGATGCGGGGCGACAGCAGGAGCGCCCGGTTGGCGTAGGCCAGCGCCTGACGGGCATCGCCGTCGGGCCGGGCGAGCCACGCCCGCGACGCCTGCGCGTAGAGCAGCCCGTCGGCCGGGTGGCGATCGATGGCCAGCAGCGCGGCCGCGTTCGCCGCCTTCACGTCGCTCGCGTCCTCGAGCTGGCTCGCCAGCTCCAGCTCCGCGCTGTAGGTGAAGTGCCGCCCCTGGAAGAGCGCGACCAGCAGCAGCGCCAGCGCCGCGGCGAGGATCGGGCGCGGCGCCACGATGCGCACCGGCACGCCGTCGAGCGGCCCCAGCGTCGCCCCGAGCAGCACCGCCACCGGCACCGCGACGCCCGCGTGCTCCAGCCCGAAGTCGAACAGGTCGTGCGCCGCCACCGCCACCACCGCCACCAGCGCCGCGCCTTCGACGGGAGTCCCCGACCGGTGGCGGAAGGCCTGCCAGAGCACCCGGCCCGCGAGCGCGAAGATCAGCGCCGCCACCGGCAGCCCCAGCTCCACCACCCACTGCAGCACCACGTCTTCGGGGTGGCTGAAGGTCTTCCCGTGGTGGTCGGCGTAGTAGCGCGCGAACCCGAGCTCGAAGGCGCCGCGGCCCATGCCGAGCCGCCAGTAATCGCCGATCGCCGTCACCACGTTCGGCCACTGCGCCACCTTGAGCCAGGCGCTCTGGGTGTCGCCGAAGCGCTCCAGCACGCGGTCCCACAGCACCAGGGGCACCGCCGCCATCGCCAGCGCCAGTACACCGGCGAGCTGCAGGAGCCCGGTGCGCTCGTCGCGCTCGCGGGACTTGCGCCACGAGAGCGCCAGCACCGCCACCTGGGCGAGCGCGAAGAACCCCATGCCCGCGCGGGAGTTGCTCCACACCACCCCGGCGCCGGCGAGCGCCCACGCCGCTCCCCAGCGCAGCCGCTCGAAGCGCCCCGACGACTCCACCGCCAGCCCGAGCGCGAGCGTGCCGCAGAGCGTGAGGAACGAGGCCAGGTGGTTCGGGTTGCCGAACGGGGTGAGCAGCGGCGGGTGGGCCTGCTGGAAGCGGTAGAGCCCGAAGAGCGCGTCGACCCCGAGGAGCTGGTGGAGCGCCGCGCTCGCCACCAGCGCCGCCCCCAGCACCGCGAAGACGCGCGGCACCAGCCGGCGGAACGACCTCGACCCGCGCGCCGCCAGGTACGCCACCCAGGCGACCGCCGACAGCCCGACGAAGAAGGCCACCATGCGCGCGGTGGCCGGAGGATCGATGGACACCGGCCGCCACGTCGACAGCCCGAGCTGGCCCACGGTGAAGTCCATCAGGGAGTGGGCCTCCGGGCTCCACAGCCACAGGAGCGGCCGCGGCCAGGGCACCAGCTGGAAGGCGCAGGCCAGCGCTGCCACGCCGGGCACCACCGCCACCAGCGGCAACGGCGCGGTGGCACGCATCGAGAGCGCCAGGGCCACCAGCACCAGGGCGATGGGCCCCACCACCAGCGGGGTGAGCGGCGCCACGCCGCCCAGCGCCAGCGGGCAAGCGACCGCCAGCACCAGCAGGGCCGCCGCCAGCGCGCGGGGGATCCTCCGTCGCGGCCGCTGCGCCGACGCGCCGTCCTTCACCGGTCGCCCCCACAAAGCGCGGGCGAGCGCGCCGCCCACGGCTGCGGCAGACTCACCTGGTGAACGACGCCCACGCCCGCCTGCTCGAGCTGTCCCGCTGGCTCTGCGGCGAGCTCGCGCCCGCCGCCTGGTCGAGCGAGCGCCGGGCCGCGCTCCAGCTGGAAGCCGAGCGCCACGGCGTCATCGGTCTGCTCGAGCCAAAGGCGCCCGCCGCGCTCGCCCTGCGCGCGAGGAGCCTGCGGGCGCTGCGCTTCACCCTGCGCTGCGTGGCCGCGCTGGAAGCCGAGCGCATCGAGGTGGTGGTGCTCAAGGGCGCCGCCTGCGCCAGCTTGTGGCCCGACCCCACCGTGCGCCCCCAGGGCGACGTCGATCTCCTGGTCGCCCCCCACGCGCTCGAGCGCGCGGCGAAGGCGCTGCTCGACGCCGGGGTGGCGCGCGCGCGCGTCGTCGAAGGCCGTCACCTCCACAACGCCACCCTGACGCCGGCGCCGGGCGGGCTCAACATCGAGCTCCACCACGGGCTCACCAGTCACCACGAGCTCACGGTCGACGTGGAGCACCTGCTCGCCCGCCGCCGGCGCGTGGTGACCGGCCAGGGCCCCCTGCCCGCGCTGGCGCTGGAAGACGACGCCGTCTACCTCGCGCTCCACGCCGCCACCCACGCGATGATGCGGCTCGCCTGGGTGGTGGACCTCCAGGGCCTGCACCTGAGCGGAGTCGACTGGGTGGAAGCGGCCCGCCGCGCGCGCGCGTGGAACGCCGCCGCCGCCGTCGAGCTCGCCTGGCGCGACGCCCGCGAGCTGCTCGCGGTGAGCATCCCCGAGGCGGCCTTCGAGGCGCTGGGCGTCGGCCGGGCGCGCGCCCAGCTCACCCACGCGCTGCTCGAGCTGGCCCGGGGTACGGGTGCCGAGAGCTCCACCTCGGCGCGGCTGCTGCGCCTGGCGATGGTCCCCACGGTCGACCTGCCGAAGGTCGTGCTGCGCAAGCTCCGGGCGAACCGCGAGGAAGCGCAAGGCCACGGCTGAGCTCGAGCCAGCCGCGGCTTCCTCTCGCTGGGCACCGGCCATTCCCCCGCTCTCCTCGCACCTTCGAAACGAACCGCGCCGTCACCCCGGCCGACGCAGCGGAATCACGTCGGCCGCGGGCGCGGCAGCCACCGCCTCGGCCCCGCCTGCCTCGGCGACCTCGCGGCTGAGCTCCGGCACCAGCACCCGGATGCGCTCGATGAGCGCGGGCGCCGGCGCGGTGTCCGCCATCGCCTGCAGCGCCTCGAACTCGCGCAGCACCAGATCGTGCGGGCGCGGCGTGAGCCGGCCGATGAAGATCTTGGGGTGCAGGGTCTTGTCCGCGTTCTCGTCGGCGGTGGACAGTTCCTCGAAGAGCTTCTCGCCCGGGCGCATGCCGCTGAAGTGAATCTCGATGTCCTTGTCCGGGGTGAGCCCCGACAGGCGGATGAGATCGCGCGCCAGGTCGACGATCTTCACCGGCTCGCCCATGTCGAGCACGAAGGTCTCGCCGCCCTTGCCCATCGTGCCCGCCTGGAGCACCAGCTGGCTCGCCTCGGGAATGGTCATGAAGTACCGCCGCATCTCGGGGTGGGTCACCGTCACCGGGCCACCCGCGGCGATCTGCTGGCGGAAGATGGGCAGCACGCTGCCCGCCGAGCCGAGCACGTTGCCGAAGCGCACCGCGACGAAGCGCGTCTTCGAGCGCTGCGACATCGCCTGCACGTAGATCTCCGCCAGGCGCTTGGTGGCCCCCATCACCGACGTGGGGTTCACCGCCTTGTCGGTGGAGATCATCACGAAGCGATCGACCCCGTGCGCGTGCGACAGGTCGGCCAGCGTGCGGGTCCCCAGCACGTTGTTCTTCACCGCCTCGCCGGGGTTCCATTCCATCATCGGCACGTGCTTGTGCGCCGCGGCGTGGAGCACCACCGACGGCCGGTGCCGCTGGAAGATCTGCTCCATGCGCTTCAGGTCGCAGATGTCCGCGATGCAGGGCACCAGCGCCACCCCGGGGAAGCGCGCCAGCAGCTCGCGGTGAATCTCGAAGAGCGCGTTCTCCGCCTGCTCCACCAGCACCACCTGCGACGGCTTGAAGCGCGCCAGCTGGCGGCACAGCTCGCTGCCGATGCTGCCGCCCGCACCGGTCACCATCACCACCCGGCCTTCGAGCAGCTCCTGGATCGAGCGCTGATCGAGCGTCACCGCCTCGCGGCCCAGCAGGTCCTCGATGTTGATCTCGCGGATCTGGCTCATCGTCACCCGGCCGTCGATGACCTGGTCGATGCCCGGAATGGTGCGGATCGGCACCTGCACCGGGGCGCAGTGCTCGAGGATCTGCCGCATCTCCTTGCCGGACGCGGTGGGAATGGCGATCACGATCTCCTGCACGCCCTTGAGGCGGCAGATGGCGGGGATGCGGGCGAGCGGCCCCAGCACCGGGATGCCGTGAATCTGCCGCCCGAACTTGCGCGCGTCGTCGTCGGCGAAGGCCACCGCCTCGTACTTGGAGGTGTACGACTTCTGGATCTCGCGCAGCAGCATCTCGCCCGCGTTGCCCGCGCCGACGATCAGCATGCGGCGCCGGTCGCCTTCCTTCTCTTCCCGGGTCACGCTCGCCGCGAGCTGCCACAGGGTGCGAATGCCGAAGCGCAGCCCGCCCACCAGCATCATGGTCGCCAGCCAGTCGATGACCAGGAGCGACCGGGGGAAGCCGCGGAACGACCCGAGGATGAGGAAGACCGAGAACCCTGCCGTCGCCAGGGTCGCGCTCTTGAAGAGCGCCACCAGGTCGCGCGCACCGGTGTAGCGCCAGAGCCCCGCGAACATGCCGAAGAGCGCGAAGCAGAACAGCTTCACCGCCAGGCTGCCGGCCAGCCACAAGTAGAGGTGGGGGAAGTACTCGTCGGGGATGCTGAACTCGAACCGCAGCAGGAACGCGAGCAGCAGCGATGCCGTCCACAGCACCAGGTGCACCAGCACCACCAGCGCCCGCCGGTAGTTGAGCATCAGCTGCTGGCCGAGCGTCTGGTCCATGTCGTCCATTCCCGCGAGGCTCCGTCTGCCCCGGGCGCCCGGGGCGTACACCACTTTCGGCCCCAACCTTCAAGGCGGCCCCTTCCAGTGCCCGGTGGCCCCCCTGTCATTCAGTCCATGACGCACCACGACGTCCTGAGGTGGCTGGCATCCACCCAAGGAACTTCGCTATGCCCACCCTCCTTTTCCAACCGAGGGGGCACCACGTGGCATCGCTCAAGACCAAGGTCACCGGCATCGACTTCGAGAACCCCTACCTCCTGGGCTCGGGGCCTCCGGGCACCAACGCCAAGGTGATCGCCAAGTCGTTCGACCTCGGCTGGGGCGGCGTGGTGGGCAAGACCATCTCGCTCGACGCCTCCAAGGTGGTCAACACCGCGCCCCGCTACGGCAAGCTCAAGGACAAGACGAACCCCGACATCGTGGTGGGCTTCGAGAACATCGAGCTCATCTCCGACCGGCCGTACGCCACCTGGCTCGACGAGTTCCGCCAGCTGAAGAAGCAGTACAAGAACCGCGTGCTGGTGGCCTCCATCATGGAGGAGTACCGGAAGGACGCCTGGCAGACGATCGTGCGCGAGGTGCAGGAGACGGGCGTCGACGCCTTCGAGCTCAACCTCTCGTGCCCCCACGGCCTGCCCGAGCGGAAGATGGGCATGGCGATGGGCGAGGACCCGTCGATCTGCGAGGAAGTCGTCGGCTGGGTGCGCGAGGTCTCCAAGATCCCCGTGTGGGCGAAGATGACCCCCAACGTCGGCGACCCCAAGGTGCCGGCGAAGGCCGCGCTCAAGGCCGGCGCCCACGGCATCAGCACCATCAACACCATTCTCTCGGTGGTCGGCGTCGACCTGCGCACGCTGCGCCCGATGCCCACCGTCGAGGGCTACACCGTGCCTGGCGGCTACAGCGGCCAGGCGGTGCGCCCCATCGCACTGCGCCACGTGATGGAGATCGCCCGCGCGGTCCCCGGCGTCGCCATCTCCGGCATGGGCGGCATCGAGACCGGCTTCGACGCCGCGCAGTTCTTCGCGCTCGGCGCCAGCACGGTGCAGGTCTGCACCGGCGCGATGCTCCAGGGCTACGAGTGCATCAACAAGCTCAACGAAGAGCTGCTCAAGGTGCTCGTCGACCACAAGCTCGAGAACATCAGCCAGCTCGTCGGCAAGTCGCTCCCCTACTTCTCGACCCACTTCGACCTCGTCGAGCGCCAGCGCGCCGCCAAGGCCGCCAGGACCGGCGCCAACAAGGACGCCGAGACCTGGAAGGGCGAGATCAAGCGCGAGACCGACTCGCTCACCAGCGTGTGAACCAGCTGTTGCTCGAGCCGGGAGAGCTCGGCTCGAACGGCGAGGTGGTGCTGTCGGGCCGCCGGCTCACCCACGCGCGCGAGGTGCTGCGCGCCGACGCCGGCCGCACGCTCAAGGTCGGCGTGCGCGGCGAGCAGCGCGGCATCGGCATCGTGCTGCGCACCGACGAGCGCGGGCTCTGGCTCCAGGTGGTGCTCGGGGA
>JAIBBQ010000185.1 GCA_019694595.1 Myxococcaceae bacterium | reverse complement strand
GGAGCAGGCGGCGGCGGCGCCGCGGGCGGTGCGCGCGGCGGTGGTGCAGGCGGCGGAGGCGGAGGCGGTGGCCACGGCGGCGGCGGCGGGACTGGCGGCGGCACCGGCACCTCTGGCGGCGGTACCGGTGCTTCCGGTGGAGGGGCCGGCACCACCAGCTGCGGGCCGAGCTACGCCTGCGACCCCTTCGCCGCGCAGGCCTGCGCGAGCGGGCAGTCGTGCGCGGTGGAGAAGGACCCGTCGGCGACCATCACCAGCCGGTGCGCTCCGGGCGCGGGCGTGGGCGGCAACAACACCATCGCCAACTGCACCATCGGCTCGGTGACCTGCAAGGCGGGCTTCATCTGCACCTCGCTGGGGTGCATCCGCGGGTGCGACCTGCGCAAGGGCGGCACCGTCGACGTGGACGGGTACATCTACAAGCACCCGGATTGCCCGTCAGGGACGGGGTTCGGGACCACCTGCTCCGACGGGCGGGGGCTCACCGGGTACACCGGCTGCGTCGGCTACTGCACCAACGTCTTCGGCCCCTGAGGCCGCGCCGCTCAGAGCGGAGTGACGGTCCGGGTGAGCCCCGTCGACACGTTGCCCGCGGCGTCGGTGGCGCACAGCCGGTAGCTCAACGCGACGCCGCTCTGCAGGCCTTCGTGCAGGAAGCTGCCGGCCGGGCCCGAGTACACCACCGTGCCCAGGCCGCAGGCCGGCGCCTTGATGCCCACCGCGAAGCTCAGCGTGTAGCCGGTCACGCCGGAGATCGCGTCGGTGATGCCGCTCCAGCTCAGGAGCACGCGCTGCACTCCCGCGGTCGCGTAGAGCGAGCCGCCGCTCGGCGCGACCGGGTCGTACGTCACGCTGGTGCTCACCGGCGCCGACTCGTTGCCCCAGCGGTCGCGGAAGCGGGCAGACACCGTCTTCACCCCCGCGCCGGCGCTCAGCGTCCAGCTCGCCGACTTGGCGTACGCCACCCAGCTGGTGCAGGTCGCGGCGTTCGACAGGCACATCGTCGCCACGCCGCTCGGGTCGGTCGCGGTGAGGTTCAGGGTGACGGCCTGCAGGCGGGTCAAGGTCACGCCACCGGCGATGGCGATGGTGCCCACCGGCGCCTCGAGCTCCGGTGCCGTGCGCGAGGTGGCGGTGGCTCCGCTGGACACGTTCCCCGCGTTGTCGAACGCGCAGACGCGGTACCCGAAGGTGAGCCCGTTCGCGAGGCCCTGGTGCACCGCCGTGGTGGCGCTCCCTCGGTAGACCTCGACGCCCACCGTGCAGCTCGACGGCGGCGTGTTGGCCTGGGACATCACCCGGTAGCTGGCGATGCCGGAGTGGGCATCGGTGAAGCCGGACCAGCTCAAGCTCACCTGGGTGTTGCCCGGGCCGGCCACGAGCGTGCCGTTGGTGGGGAGCGTGGCGTCGAGCACGATGGTGTCCGTCGCCGCGGCGCTCACGTTTCCGGCGGCGTCCTTGAAGAAGGCGCGCACCGTCTTCTCGCCACTGCCGCCCGCGAGCGTCCACGTCGCGGCGGAGGCGTACGGCTGCCAGGCGGTGCAGGTGGTCGCGTTGGTGAGGCACATCGCACTCACTGCGCCGTCGTCGGTGGCGCTCAGCGCGAGCGTGACCGCGGTGGTCCGGGTGAAGGCCTCGCCGCCGGCGATGACCACGGTGCCCTGCGGCGGGGTGACGTCACCCGCCTGGGCGATGGTCACCGCGGTGCCTGCCACGGTGACGCTCGCGGAGCGCGCGGCGCCGCCGTTGGGCGCGACGGCCAGGCTCACCGTCGCGGGGCCGGTGCCGGCGGCGGTCGAACTCACGGTGACCCAGGTGCCGTTGCCGGCCGCGGTCCACGGGCAGGACTGGGAAGCGGACACGGTGAAGGTGAGCGTGCCTCCCTTCGCCGAGACGCTGGCCGAGGTGGGCGAGGCGGCCACCGCGCAGCTCGAGGTGGCCGCGGCGAGGTCGAGCCGCGGCTTGGTGACGCCGTTGCGCGCGTCGCGAATCGAGGTGCCCGAGGTGGTGAGCCGCTGGAGCCGCAGCGCCATCGACTCTCCGGGGAACGCTGCCGCGAGCACGGCGATGGCCCCGGCGACGTGGGGCGAGGCCTGCGAGGTGCCCGACATGGTGATGCCCGCGGCGGTGATCATCGAGCCCGGCGCGAGCAGGGTGAGGAAGCTGGCGGAGTTCGAGAAGCAGGTGACCTTGTCCGCCGCGGTGGTGGCGTCGCTGCACGCCGAGTACGCGAGGCCGCCCAGGTTGGCGTCGTAGACCGCCCCGACCGAGACCGCGTCGGGCGTGCACGCGGGAGACGAGAGCGCCGCGGTGTAGCCGTTGTTGCCCGCGGCCACCGCCGACAGGATGCCCGCGCCCTTCGCGGTGGTGATGGCCGAGGCGAAGACGTCGCTGCCGCAGACCGCGGAGTTGCTGCCCCCGCCCAGGCTCATGTTGAGGGCGGCGATGGCGTAGGTGGTGCGGTTCTGGATGCACCAGTCGATCGCCGAGAGGATGTGGTTCGAGTAGGCGACGCCGCCCGAGAAGACGTCGAGCCCGAGGACACGGGCGCCTGGCGCCACGCCGAGCACGATGCCCGCCACGTTGGTGCCGTGGCCGTTGTCGTCGAGCGCGCCGTCCTCGGGCGCGAAGTCCTGCGCGGCGGCCACCTTGCAGCTCGACGGCGTGCCCGCAACGGTGCAGCTGCCGAACGCCGCGCCCCGGTAGTCGAGCCCGGTGTCCAGCACCGCCACGGTGACGCCGGCGCCCGTCTTGCCTGCGGCCGCAGCGGCGGGCTGGTTGATGAGCGGCAGGCTCTGCGCCAGCGCGTGCTGGTACGCGCGGTTGGCGTGCACGCGCTTCACTCCGGGCTGCGCCGCGAGCGCGGCGAGCGTCGACGGGTCGACCACGCGCAGCGAGAGGAGCGGCAGGTGTCGGTAGACGTCGAGCTCCTGCACCCCGGGCACCGCGGCGCGCAGCTCGCGCTTGCGCTCGTCGAGCAGCGCCGCGCGGCGCTCGAGCTCGGCGTCGCTCCATGCCGGTCCCGCGATCGCCAGCGCCTGGGCGTCGTCGGGCCCTTCGAGCTCGACGAGCGCCAGGGGGGCTTTCCCGGCGGAGAGGTCCGCGGCCAGCTCCGGGTCGACCCGCCCGGTGTCTCCGGAGGTGGGTGGTTGCGGGGCGGCACACGACATCAGCACCACGAGCACGGCTGCGCCGCGAAGGGTCATGCGCCCCGACAGTGCACGAGCCCGACCAGCGCCAACCCGCCGCCACCGTTCACCGCGCGGGAGGGTCACCGGCGGGCTGCGAGGTCCGCCCCGGGGACCTGGGCCCGTGTGGGTCCCTGTGTTCGCGCCGACGCGGTAGCCTCTGGCCTCGGTGGGGCGATGGCTCGGCAGCGCGGTGGTGGTGGTGCTCGGCGCCGCGTGTGGTGAGCGCGTCGATTCGCGCGCGGCGGCGACCCGGGCTGACCCCTTGGTGCTGTCGTCGACCCAGGACTTCGCCTCCGGAGCCTTCGACAGCGACCTCGAGCCGGGCAGCGGCGAGGTGCACCGCGGCGACGACGCCTTCGGGGGCGTGACGTCGTGGACCGTGTCGGCCTCGCACCTGTCGCTGGCGCGCGATCGCCACCAGGCGCTGGTGGTGGGAGACCGGCTCTTCGTCCTCGGCGGACGCAGCAGCAGTGCCACCACCGCCAGCGTGGAGAGCGCGCCCATCCTCGCGCCGGGCACGCTGGGCCCCTTCGCCGCCGGGACCGCGCTTCCGTCAGCGCGCAGCGACTTCGCCGCCGTCACCTGGGCGGGGCGGGTGTACCTGCTCGGCGGATGTCTGACGGTGGACACCCTGGGGGCCTGCACCTCGAGCACTGCTGAGGTGTGGGTCGCCGACGTCGGCGCGGGCGGCGCGCTGTCCGCGTGGCGCGCCCTCGCCGCGCTGCCGCAGGCCAGGGTCTCTCACGCCGCCGTCGTCCACCGCGGAAACCTCTACGTCCTCGGCGGCCAGGTCGCCGGCGCCGACTCCGCCACGGTGCTGGTGTCGACCCTGGACGCCAGCGGCACTCCGGGCCCGTGGCGGACCACCTCGTCCTTCTCGGTGGCGCGGCGTTCGCTCGGCGCAGCGGGGTGGAACGGGCAGCTCTTCCTCTGGGGTGGCCTCGGGAGCACCGCCCGCGGCGACGTGCAGTCGGCCGCGGTGCTGCCCGACGGCACCCTGCAGGCGTGGACCACCGCGAGCGCGGCGCTCGGCACGGCGCGTGGCCGCTCGGGCGGCGCGCTGCACCACGGCCGGCTGTACGTGGTGGGCGGTGAACTCGCGAGCGGCACCACCGTCGGGCAGGTCGATGCGGCGCCGCTCCTCACCGGCAAGACCGTGAACGCGTTCGCCACGCAGACTCCGCTGCCCACGGCGCGCTCGGGAGGGGCCCTGGTGGCCGACCGTGGCGCGCTCTTCGTCGTGGGGGGAGGACCGGCGCCCGCCAACGAGGTGCTGGTGGCGACGCTGGCGCTGGCGCCCACACCCACCGTTCCAGGCACCTTCACGCTCACCACGCCGCTGCCCGACGCGGGCCAGGCCTTCGCGTCCGCCGGGTGGGGCAGCGCCTACTACGTGACCGGCGGCTGTCTCACCGGCGACTGGAACGGAGGCTGTCCCACCGGCGGCTTCCAGGACACCACGCTCATCGGCGCCATGCGGCCCGACGGCACCATCGCCAGCTGGTCGGTCTCGCCGCAGCGCTTCACGACGGCGCGCGACCGACACTGCCTGCTGGCGCGGCAGTCACACCTCTATCTGCTGGGCGGGCGCTCGGCGGTCGGCGACCTCGCCGACGTGAAGGTGGCCACGATCTTCCCCGACGCGGGCCTCGGGCCCTGGCAGAACGGCCCGACGCTGCCGTCGTCGCGGCAGTACGCGCGCTGCCTGGAGTACGGCGGGCGGCTGTACGTGGTGGGCGGGCAGGGGCGCACCGACGTGCTGGTGGCGAGCTTCCTCCCCGACGCGGGCCTGGGCCCCTGGCAGACGACCTCGTCCTTCGGGACCTCGCGCATCGAGCATCACGCCTACGCGGCCAACGGCGTGCTGTCGGTGGTGGGCGGTTGGACGACGACGTCCATCACCGGGGTCGAGCAGGCGCCGATCCTCTCCGACGGCACCCTGGGGCCGTTCGACGCCGGTCCGGCGCTGCCCTTCGCGCGCTCGATGGGCGCGTACGGCCAGGCGAACGGCTCGCTCTTCATCATCGGCGGGCTGCAGACCGCGTCCGGCAACGTGGTGTCGAACGTCACCGCGAGCACGGTGCCTCCGTCGGGGACGCCAGGAACCTGGGCGACCGCCGCGCGCACCTTCTCGGTGCCCCGCATGCGCCTGTCGGGCGGCGTCCACGGCGGCTTCGTGTACGCCATCGGCGGGTCTGACCAGCCTGGGCTCCTCTCGACGGTGGAGGTCGCGCCGCTCCTCGGGCCGGCGCGCCTGGCCGAGTACACGGTGCAGGTCGAGCTCGGCGGACCGGTGGACGTGAGCTCCATCACCGTCGACGGGGCCACCAGCGGCGCGTGGCAGCTCACGGTGCGCGCTGCGGACGCGGCGGGCGTCTTCGGGGCGCCGAGCACCTTCCAGATCGTCCCCGGCGTGCCCGCACCGCTGGTGCTCCGGACTTCCTCGCTCCTGGTGACCTTGCAGGTCGACGACTCGAAGGCGACGGCGCCGCTCCTGTCGACGCTGACCGACCTCACGGTGAGCGGTGCGCCGGTGGTGATTGCCGACGCGGGGCAGGGCGACGGCGGCGCTGATGCGGGCGCGGCGGACGGTGGCCAAGGCGTGCCCGACGGCGGCGCAGCGGATGCGGGGGCGACCGACGGAGGTTCGAGCGGCGGCGGAGGAGGAAGTGGCGGAGGCAGTGGCGGAGGAAGCTCGTCCGCCGATGGTGGCCTGCTGCCGGACGGTGGCGTCGCTCCCCTGGGGCCGCGCGAGCTCGCCGTGGGCTGCGGCTGTCAGGCGGGGGGCGAGCTCTCCGCGGGCCTCGTCCTGGCGTTGGCGCTGCTGCGCTACAGCCAGCGCCGCGTGCGCGCACAGTAGTCGGCGTAGTCCTGACCGAACTTCTCGCGGAGCACCCGCTCCTCGGGGCCGATCTGGAACCGGGTGAGGTACAGCACCAGGCCCAAGGGCCCCAGCGCGGCCCACGGCGAGGCGAGCCACGTTCCCCAGGCGCACAGGCCGAGCGTGAGCGCGAGGTACATCGGGTTGCGGGTGGCCCGGTAGACCCCGGATGTGACGAGCGCCGAGGCCTTGGCGGGCCTGGTCGGATCGACGGTGGTGCGTGCGCCGCGGAAGCCCGCGATGGCCGAGAGCCCGGTGACCGCGGCCGCGACGAGGAGCACCGTCGCCGCGCCAGCCCTCACTGCGACCTCGACCTCGAGTGGCGAGGTCAGGTGCGCGGCGGCGGCCATCAGCGCGGCGAAGGCGAGCGCGACGGCCGGAGGTGGAAGTTTCAGCTCCAGGAACCGCATGCACCCGCCCTCTTCGCACGGACTTCAGGGGTTCTTGTAGTAGCCCGACGTCGGCGCGACGACCGTCTTGTTGTCGTGACCGTCGCTCTTGATGTCGAAGTTGTAGGTCCCCTTCACGCGGAACATGCCGCGCGCGGACGAGGCCGTGTTGCACTCCCAGGTGTCGAGGGGCACGCCGCCCGCGGTGTACTTGTCCATGCCGTAGTCGGTGCGGTGGCACTTCACGTCACCCACGTTGAGGCCGCTCGGCTTCTCCACCACCACGTGGAGCGTTCCCTCGTAGAACTCCAGGTAGCCGCCGCTCACCCAGGTCATCACCTTGCCGCGGATCTTTCCGCCGGAAGACTTGATGAACGCCTGGAGGCAGACCGAGTTGTCGGAGAAGAGACCTCCGGTCCCGTCCATCTCGTCGCAGTTCTGCCCTTCGGAGTGCCAGCCGGACAGCGTGAGCTGTTCCTGGGAGACGCCCTTGTCCTGCTCAGGGTCGTCGGTGTCGTCGACGGGGCCGCAGGCCGCGAGGCTGAGCGCGAGCATCGAGGTGGTGAGGGCGAGGGCGGGTGACTGACGCATGGGTGACTCCTGGGAGAGGACAGCGTGAGCGAGACCGGATTTCGGGCCCGATGCGTCGGCTGACCCGGCGTGCACGCGCGTTGCGCAAGCGCGGCCTCGAAAGTGTCGAGGTGTCCTCCCCGGGAGGACGGCGCGGGCTCGCGGGCTGGTGTGTCGGCAGTCCAGACGGCGTCGGCCTGCGAGGTTCGTTGGCATGCGTCGCGAAGAGGTACGCGCGCACCGGAGCAAGGTAGGCTCACGGCATGGCTCCCCGAGGTCCTCGCGCCTGGCTGCCGGTGCTCCCGTGGCTCGTGGCGCTCTCCGCGGCTGGCTGCGTGCTCGCCACCGTCGACGAGCGAGTCATCTACGCGTGTGACTCCACCCAGAGCTGCGAGCCTGGTCACCACTGCGTCAACAAGCTCTGTCAGCCGGACGGCGCGGGGACCGGTGGCGGAAGCGGCTCGGGTGGCGGCGGAGCGCCGGGTGGCGGAAGCGGCTCGGGTGGCGGCGGAGCGCCGGGCGGCGGCGCGCCGGGTGGAGCAGCGCCGGGTGGAGGAGCGCCGGGCGGTGGAGCGCCGGGCGGAGGAGCGCCGGGCGGAGGAGCGCCGGGTGGTGGAACGCCAGGCGGTGGGCCCGGGGGCGGCATGGGCGGCGGGGGCGCGCGGCCCGACGCTGGCCCGACGCCGATCGACGTGGCCGTGACCGCGGACACCGACGACGGAAGCTTCTGCCTCCTGAACGGGAGCATGCCGCAGGAGCGCCTGTCGGACAGCATCCAGGGCAACTTCACCGAGGTGGGCACCGACGCCGAGGAGTGCAAGGCGGTGCTGCGCTTCGTGCTCCCGGTGCCGCGCGGCGCCACCATCATGGACGCGAAGCTGACGGTGAATCACGTCACCGGCTCGAACTTCAACGGCGAAGACATGCTGGTGCACGTCTTCAACACCCCGGCCTTTCCTCCGCTCAACGCGGGCCACATGCACACGCTGGCGCAGCACACCGACGCCGGGCTCGTCCCCGAGACGGCAGTCATCAAGTGGGCGCCGAAGGCCGCCACCATCACCTCGATCGACCTCTCGGCCCTGGTGAACCCGGTGGTCAACCGGGCCGATTGGGCCCCTGGCCAGACCGTCACCTTCTTGCTCGTCCCCGACGGGACCACGCCGGTCTGGTGGTTCGGCTTCGAGGACTCCAACGCCAAGCTCATTCATCCCCCGACCTTGCACCTGAGCTACCGCTGACCGAACCTCCGGTCTCGAACCCCCGAGGAGGCACCACATGGCGACGACGAGCTGGAGCACCTGGGTGAAGTGGGACGGCAGCATCGAGAAGACGCTCGCCGAGGGGCAACACGTCGCCTCGGGCGAGCTGAGCGTCGCGGAGGTGCGTCAGCGCGCGGGAGGGAAGGGCACCGCGAGCATCCTCGACGTGGTGACGCTCGACGACCGCGCGCACCTCGGCCGCTGCTGGGTGCTCGGCGCCCCCGAGCTGCACCGGCACTTCGGCTCCAAGACGCCGCCGCGCAAGGCCATCGAGGCGGGGCGCGAGGCGTTCCTCGCCAAGCTCGAGCCCGGCCAGGCGGTCGCGGTGACCGCCTACTCCCGCGGCATGCCCAGCGTGGTGCTCTTCGCGGGGCGGACCGACTCCTGACCTCGAGCGACGGGCCTTCGCACGGTCGCCTCGCAGGGCTCACCCTGCTGGCGCTGGTGGGGTTCGCCTGCAACTCGCTGCTGGGCCGCGCGGCGCTGCGCACCGGCGCCATCGACCCGGTGTCCCTCACCGCGGTGCGGCTGGGGAGCGGAGCCCTCGTGCTGGCGCTGCTCTCGCGCCGCTCGCCGCTGCGCCAGCGCGACGGGCTCTCGGCGCTCCTGCTCCTGGCGTACGCGCTGCCGTTCTCGCTCGCGTACGTGGAACTCGAAGCCGGCATGGGCGCGCTGCTGCTCTTCGGTGCCGTGCAGACCACGATGTTGCTGTGGAGCGCGGTGCGGGGCGAGCGGCCGCCGCCGCGGGTGTGGGTGGGCGCCGCCCTCGCGTTCGCCGGGCTCCTCGTGCTGGTGGCACCAGGGCTCTCGGCGCCGCCGCCGGGCGCGTCGGTGCTGATGCTGTCCGCCGGCGTGGCGTGGGGCGCGTACACGCTGCGGGGCCGGGGCCGGGCCGGGCCGCTGCACGCCACCGCCAGCAACTTCGCGCTGGCGAGCGTTCCAGCCCTGCTCGCGGCCGCGGCCAACCACGCGCTCGGGGCCGCCCACGCGAGCGAGCGCGGGCTGGTGCTCGCGGCGCTGAGCGGAGCCCTCGCCTCGGGGGTCGGCTACAGCCTCTGGTACGCGGCGCTGCCTCGGCTGACCCGGGTGTCGGCCGCGGTGGTGCAGCTCCTGGTGCCACCGCTCGCGGGCCTCGGCGGCGTGCTGCTGCTGTCGGAGGCGCTCACGTTCCGCCTCGTCGGCGGGGGCGTGGTGACGCTCGCGGGCATCGCGCTCGCCACCCTTCGTCGACCGGCCGCGGTCGATGGCGGCAGTGCTACGGCGCGGTGAGCGGGAGCCCGAAGGCGGGAAAGAGCCGCGGGTCGAGGAAGGCGGTGATCGCCTGCACGCGGCCGTCGGGGCTCAGTTCCAATACCTGGATCGCCTCCGCCGCGTACTGGCCGCTCGCAGCGTCGAGGCGCCAGACCGCCACGGCGTGCATCGCGTTGGCGCGGGTGAGCTGGAAGCGTCGCGTGCCCGCGGAGGCCTCGGGCATCGCCATCGTCCGCAGCTGGTGGGCGATCGCCGCGCGCCCCTGGTACCACTCCCGCAGCGGGGGCATGGCCAGCGTGGCGCCTTCGACCAGCAGCGAGACCAGGTCGTCGACCCGCGCCGTCTCCCACGCGCGGACGTAGCGGGCGAGCAGGGTGCGCTCCGCCTCGGTGCCGAGCCGTTCTGGAGGTGCGTTCATCGCCGCCACCGTCTCCCGTGCGCGCTGGAGCGCGCTGTTCACCGAGGCCACCGAGGTGTCGAGCGTCTGGGCGCAGTCGCTCGCCGGCCAGCCGAGCACGTCGCGCAGGAGCAGCACCGCGCGCTGCCGCGGTGGCAGACGCTGCACCACGGTGAGGAACGCGAAGGCCACGCTCTCCTTGCGGCCGAGCCTCGCTTCGGGGCCCAGCGCTTCGTCTTCCGGCTCGCCCGGCATCGGTTCCAGCCAGGGCAGCTCGAGGTCGGGCGCGCCCGGCGCGAGCAGCCCGTCGGTCGCGGGCCCGAGCGCGAACGGCAAGGTCCGCTCGCGGCGCTTCTCGAGCTGGTCGAGGCAGGTGTGGGTCGTCACCGCGTAGAGCCAGCTGCGCAGGCTCGCGCTGCCGCGGTACGTGGCGCGCCCCTTCCACGCCCGCACCAGGCTGTCCTGCAGCCGGTCCTCGGCTTCGTGCCACGAGCCGCACATGCGGTAGCAGTGCGCCTTGAGCGCCCGCAGGTGCGGGCCGACCAGCGAGGTGAAGGCGACCTGATCCGAGGTCGCGAGCGCCGCCGGGTCGACCTCGCTGGGCATGGGCCCCACCTTGGGGGTGGGCTCGGGGCCGGTCAAGCCGGGGCCCTCACCACTCCGACCAGGAGCCGGGCGCCTGGACCCAGGTGGTGGCGTCGGGCTCCGCGGTGAACGCCCCTTCGAGCGCCTTCATCTCGTTGGGGTCGCTGTAGTGCTCCCCCATGCCCTTCACGTCGCACCACACGTCGACGCCGAGGAGCTCGGGGGCCGAGGTGTCGCCCGGCGCGGGGAGCTTGATGAACACCTCGTGGGACAGGAGCCCGCGCGCGCGCGCCGCCCGCTGGGCCTTCTGGTCCGCCTGGCGGAAGATCTCGATGGCGTGGTCGGGCGACTTGATGGCCCCGCGGATCATGCCCACGTACCGCTCGTTCTTTCCCGCGGCGCTGGGCAAGGAGTACGAGAACGAGCCCTTCGCCGGCATCCACACCACCGGGTCGCGGGCCTTGAACAGCTTGGTGCCCTGCATCTGCACGTTCTCGTTGGCGAAGAAGTCCATCAGGCCCTTGGGGTCCTGCCACCAGTCGAGGAAGAGCACCTCGCCGCTCTTCGCGCTGGAGACCGGGGAAGGCAGCGGGGCGAAGACCTTGTGGCTCAGGTCGCCCAGCGCCCGCGCGGCGGCGATGCCGGGCTGCGAGCCGGCGGTGTCGTTGTGAATCACCCGGCAGGCCTCGAGCGAGGGGGCGAGGTAGGTGCCGCGGACGGTGAGGAAGATTCCAGGGTTCATGGGGTCGGTGCTCCCGTGGGTGCTGCAGTTGGGGTGTGCCGTGAAGACGGCAGCGGGAGCCCGAACTCATCGGTGGTGCCGGCGATTTTTTCCTGAGGCGGCGTCAGGCGCCCGGAGTGCTGCCGGTCCGCAGCAGGCGGGCGATGCTGGCGTTGAGGTCGCTCTTCATGCCCAGCACCACGCTGTCGACGTCGGCGCGGCCGAGCCCGAGCTTCTCGGTGAGGCGACGGCGGGTCTCCACGGCGATGCTGGAGCGAATCGCCGCCAGCCAGCGCGTCACCGTCATGCGGTGCACGCCGTAGATCTTCCCGATGGCGTCGGTGGTGACCTGTTCCAGGTAGTACAGGCGCAGCACGCTGCGATCGCGCCGTTCGAGCCGCTCGAGGACGTGCTGGAAGGCGCCCTTGAGTTCCTGCCGGTAGTGCACCTTGAGGTACTCGAGCTCGGGGTCGCCCGACGGCGCGCTGAACTCGGCGGCGGAGTCGAGCGCCTCGGTGCGTGGCGCCGCCCTCGCCTCGTCGAGCACCAGCCGGGCCGCCACGGTGGCGACCCAGGCCTTGAGCGAGCCCATGCCGGAGTACCCGGACACCTTCGGCTGCTCGCCCGGCCCCGCGAGGAGCAGCCGCTCCCGCAGCCGCTGGGCGACCTCGTCCCGCTCGGCGGCCGAGCTGCGCCGCACCGCCGCCGCCACCGCCGGCCCGAGGACGTGGGCGTCGAACGCGGCCAGGGCGGCGGGCACGCGCTGGGCGCAGCAGAAGACGAGGAAGAGGTCGCCCGCGTGCTCCGGGCGGCAGCTGCCGGCGCGCGGCGCCTGGCCGAGGAAGCGGGCGAAGCCGGGCCCGTCCATCGGGAGCTCCGGCCACCGCTGAGCCGCCGCGGTGACGAAGGGGTGCGCGCTCTCCGTGCGGCCAGCCATCGGAGCGCGGATGATACACTCGCTTCGCCCCGCGTCCTTCGCGGGCGTGTGCGGTCCTTTCGAGGGTGCTCGCGACGTGGCGTGCCTGAGTGACAACGAGGTGGCGGCGCTGGTGTGCCAGGCGCTCCCCGCGGACGCGCTGGCCGCCGCCGAGCGGCACCTCGACGAGTGCCCCGCCTGTTTCGAGGCGGTGAGCGCCGCCGCGCGTGCCGGCGACGACTCGGAGCGGGCCACCACCACGGTGGTCGACGGCCGCGCGTCGCCTGGGGGCGAGCGGGCTCCTCCGGCCACGGCGCCCGCCGGCGTGCTCGGCCGCTACGTGCTGCTCGATCCCTTGGGCGAAGGGGGCATGGGCCGGGTGTTCGCGGCGCACGACCCGCAGCTCTCCCGCCGGGTGGCGATCAAGATCCTGCGCGAGGACCTCGGCAGCGCGAGCGACGGCGTCACCCACCGCGAGTTCCTCCAGCGGGAGGCGCGGGCGATGGCGCAGCTCGCGCACCCCAACGTGGTGGCGGTGCACGACGTGGGCGTCGCGGGCACCCAGGTCTTCCTGGCGATGGAGCTGGTCGACGGCGTCACGCTCGAGCGCTGGGTCGCCGAGCAGCCGCGGAGCACCGCCGAGGTGCTGGAGGTCTTCCTCCAGGCGGGCAAGGGGCTGCTCGCCGCACATCGCGCGGGCATCGTCCACCGGGACTTCAAGCCGCGGAACGTGCTGGTCGGCCGCGACGGCCGGGTGCGGGTGACGGACTTCGGGCTCGCGCGTCCGGTCACCGAGTCCACCCGCTCGGCGCTGGACACCAGCGGCCGGGGGCACGTCACGGTGGCGGCGGGCACGCCTGCGTACATGGCCCCGGAGCAGTTCGACGGCGCCCCCGCGAGCGCGAGCTCGGATCAGTTCTCGTTCTGCCTGTCGCTGTACGAGTGCCTCCACGGGCAGCTGCCGTTCCGCAAGGGGCGCCGGGTGCGGCCCGAGCTGCTGCGGCCCGGGCGGCCGGTGCCTCTGGCGCTCGAAGCGGCGCTCGCGCGGGGGCTCAGCCCCGAGCCTGCGGACCGCTTCCCGGAGCTGTCGGCGCTGCTCGACGCGCTGGACGCGGCGCGCACCGCGCCGGTGACTCGGGCCGCGACGCCGGTCCGGCCGTGGGGTGTCGCGCTGGCG
>JAIBBQ010000016.1 GCA_019694595.1 Myxococcaceae bacterium | reverse complement strand
GTCGACCGGGTACGTGGGTCGACCGGGTACGTGGGTCGACCGGGTACGTGGGTCGACCGGGTACGTGGGTCGACCGGGTACGTGGGTCGACCGGGTACGTGGGTCGACCGGGTACGTGGGTCGACCGGGTGCGTGGGTCGACCGGGTGCCTCAGTACTTTCCCCTCGGGGGACTTGGCGGGCGGCCACCGCGGGTCAGGGGTTGCACGTGGCCATGCCCACCGGGAAGGCGTCATTCACGGCGTTCCGCTCAGAAACTGGGAGAGGGCGCCGCATTCGCAAGCTTTTCCCGATTCCCGAGAAGCAACGAAGGGGCTCGCCGAAATGAAGCGCGTCCCGCGCTCCTAGACGGGCACTCCGGCGCGCCGGAGGATCTCGAGCGCGTTCGAGCCTTGCACCACGCCTTCGCGGAGCCGGTAGTCGAACGTCATCTCCCCGTCCTTCAGCTCGTCGCGCAGGTGGACGTTGCGGATCTTCGCGCCCGGCAGCTCGGTGAGCGCGAGGTCGTGCGTGGTGATGGCGCCGGAAGCTCCGGACGCGAGCAGGTGCTCGAGGAGCGCGCGCGAGGCGATCTGCCGCTCGCGGGTGTTGGTCCCCAGGAAGAGCTCGTCGAGCAGGAACAGCGTGCCGTTCTTGGTGCCCTGCGCCACGTCGAGGATCGACTTGATGCGCTGCACCTCGGCGTAGAAGTACGAAACGCCGCGCTCCAGCGAGTCCTTCACCCGCATGCTGGTCACCACGGCTTGCACGCGGATCCGCGCCCGCTCCGCGGCGACCGGCAACCCGGCGCGCGCCATCACCACCGCCAGCCCCATCGCGCGCAGGAGCGTCGTCTTCCCCGACATGTTGGAGCCGGTGACGATGAGCGCCTCGCCAGGGCCGGGCAGGGCGACGTCGTTGGCCACCGCGGCGTCGAGGAGCGGGTGTCGCAGCCCGCCGAGCTCGAGCGCGAAGGCGCCGTCCTCCACCGTGGGCCACGCGTCGGCCGGGTGCTCGAAGGCGTGCTGGGCGAGGCAGCAGAGCGCTTCGATCTCCGCCAGTGCGGTGAGCCAGGCGCGCGCGCCCTGGGCCTCCTTCGCCCGCCACTTCTCGAGACGGACGAACCAGTGCACGTCCCACAGGAAGAGGACGTTGATGAGCCAGTGCACTTCCTTCGACGCGCGCAGCGCGGCGAGCCCGAACAGGCGATCGAAGCCCGCGAGGCGTTGCGACACCTTGGGCCCGGAGGCGCTCACGCTGCCGTGCAGTGCGGAGAGTCGCGGTGACTCGACCTTCCACGCGTCGAGCTCCTTGAAGGCACGCGCGTAGCGCCCGAGGTCCTGCTCGCCCGCCATCAGCTGGGCGAAGGTGCGCTGCACCGCCCCGCGGGTGAGCCCGACGATGGCGAGCTGCGCGAGCACCAGCGGCGCCGCGGCCCACGGCGCGAGCACCTCGAGGCTCGTGAGCACGAGGAGCGTCAGCGTGATCGGCGGCAGCAGGTGCGCGAGCGGGAAGGCCCAGGTGATCTTCTCGAGGGCAGTGCCCGATTCGATCCACGACAGCAGGGCCTCTGGGTCGGGCTTGGCCTTGGCGACGTCGCGCAGCTCGGCGAGCAGCCGCTGGCGCTCCTCGAGCCGAGGGGCGAGCTCGCGCACCGCCGCTTGCCGCTCCAACGCTTCGGGGGCCGGAGCCAGCTCGAGCAACAGCTGCGCGAGCCTCCGCTCCCCACCGCGGGTCTGGGTGTCGTCGAGCCGCGCGAAGAGCGACGCTTGGCCGACCACGTCGAGGTCGACTGCATACGGGTGGTTCGCCGGCGCGAGCTCGAGGCCGGTCGCGGGGAAGCCTCGCCACCCGCCGATCATCCGCGTCCGGGCCTTGTCGTTGAGCGCCTGGGCGGCTTCCTGGCGCGCCTGCACCTCCGCCACCCGCGCGTGCCGGACCACCAGCACGACGAATCCCAGGCCCCCCACCAGGGCGGCGGAGAGGGCGCTCGCCGGCAGCAGCCGGGCGATGGCGCCGACGGCCAGGGCCGCGCTGATCAGGAACACCGCCAGGCGGGCGTTCGCCAGGCGCGCCGAGCGGGCGTCCAACGCTTCCAGGACCTGCTTCAACGCCTCGGTCCGGGCCTGAATTCGCGACCTGGGATCAGCCGGTTGCACGCCGCAGGCTTCGCACCTGAGGCGGGCTGGCCGCAACCTTCCACTGGTAGGCCCGACAATCACACATGGTGGTCCCATGTAGTTGATGGTGGTCGCTTGCTTTTCCCGGGCGCGATCGGCACATTGCGCCCGCTTTTTGCCTGGTTGGCCGCGCCAGGCGTTTGCCCGCGACATTCGTACCCTGGACGAGGACACCCCATGCTGAAGCCTGTCTCCCTTCGCTTCGCCGTCGCCGCCTGCGCACTGGTCATGTCGGCCGCTGGATGCCGCTGCGGAAGCGGCCCCATTAGTAACGCGACTGGCGAACTGACCCTCGTTTACATGAGCGAGGGCAACACCGTGACCGGCCAGGACGCGGTGTACGACTTCGGTTCGGTGGCGATGGGCAAGCAGGCCGCGCTCAAGCTCGGCGTGAAGAACACTGGCTCTGGCGCCCTGACCCTCACCAAGCTCGAGAAGCAGAGTGGTGACGCGGTGAAGATCGGCGACAACTCGGAGACCAACCCGGTCTTCACTTTCGAAGGCCTCGAGGGCAAGTCTCTCGGCGCTGGTGAGTCCGCCGAGTTCACCATCACCTTCGACTCGCTCTTCGACAGCACGGCGAAGCAGGTGAAGCACGACGCCAAGCTCATCCTCCGCGCGGACAACTCGTCGATCGCGACCGCCAACGTCGAGGTGAAGGGCACCTCGATCTCCGGCGAGTGCGACATCAAGAGCCCGCTGGACTTCGGCGCGGTGGCGGTCGGCGACACGTACAGCGACAGCACCATCGTCTTCGACAACTCGGCGCGCCCCATCGACTCGCCGGCGTTCGTGGGCAACTTCACCTCGAGCCGCGGCGACGACAAGAACTTCAGCTTCACCCCCGAGACCCCGAAGGGCGACTTCGTCATTCCCGCGGGGAAGAAGAAGACCATCGGCATCACGTTCGCGCCCACCCAGGCCGCCGACTACCTCGCGCTGGTCACCATGCGCGCGGCCGACGGCTGCCCCGACGTGACGGTGAAGCTCATCGGCACCGGCGTCACCAACGCGCTGACCTGGGCGCCGTCGCCGCTGAACTTCGGGTACATCACCCCGGGCCTCAGCCAGACGCTCGACCTGACCTTCTCGAACTTCGGCCGCAAGCAGGTCGACATCTCGATGCTGAAGCCGCTGCTCAACGACTACGAGGTCGTCGCGCCCACCACCGGCAAGCTGACCGTGGCCTCGATCGAGGGCGCTGACGGCAAGGTGAACCGCGACATGACCGGCGCCGTGGTGCCGTCGACCGCGGTGGTGACCATCAAGTTCACGCCCAAGAACCTCGGGCCCCGCAACAGCCAGCTGAGCTTCGTCACCAACCTCGCGAAGCAGATGAACGGCAACGCGCCGCTGCAGGGCTACGGCGGTGGCCCGGACATCGACGTCAAGCCGTCGCCGATCCTCAACTTCGGCCGCGTGGCGTACTTCGCCAACGCGTCGCCTGCGAGCTACGCGCAGCGCAAGATGACCATCACCAACGTCGGCACCCGCCCGACGCCGCCGGACCCGAAGGCGAACCTCCGCCTGGGGAAGGCCGGCAACGGCGCGCCGTACTTCGAGGTGCAGGGCGTGGGCGGCGCTGACCCGGCCGAGCTCTGCGTCGGCGCCTTCGACACCAGCGGCAAGTGCACCTACGCCCCGGCGACCACGGGGCAGGGCGCGTACGATCCGCAGCTCGGCCTCGAGGCGGCGGGCACCCGCGCGATCCTCGACGTGCCGGTGCGGGTGACGCCCAAGAGCGTCGGCCAGCGCGAGTGGAAGGTGATCATCTACTCGAATGATGCCGACGAGGCGTCCTACGAGGTCACCGTGCGCGCGGAGGCGGTCATCCTCCCGCCGTGCAACTACACCATCGCGCCGCCGTCCTTGAACTTCGGCCTGCTGACGCCGCCCGACTACAAGGACCTCTCGTTCAGCATCAAGAACAACGGCGTGGCGTCGAACGAGATCTGCCTGGTCTCGACCCTGGACATGAAGTCCGGCTCCGACCCCATCTTCTCGCTGCCCGCGGGCGCGCTGGACAACGTCGAGATCCAGCCCGGCCAGAGCATCTCGGTCCCGGTGCGCGCGTGGCCGCAGGGCACGGTACCGGCGGCGGTGCAGAACGTCACCGGTCAGGTGGAGTTCAGCATCTCGAGCCCGATCAACCCGGTCGGCAACGTGACGCTCAACGCGTCGATCGCCCAGAGCTGCCTGTCGATCGCGCCCGACGACCTCAACTTCGGCACGGTGCAGAAGGACTGCAACTCCTCGGTGCGGACCTTCACCGTCTACAACACGTGCTCGACCAACGTGAAGGTGAACTCCTTCTCGATGGCGGCGCCGGCGGGTGAGCCCGCGGGCGGCCCGAACTGCCCGGGCACCTCGGCGTGCCCCGAGTTCATCCCCGTGAACACCTCGGGCATCGCGCCGGGCTCGACGCTGATGCCCACCGCGATGGTGACGTTCTCGCTGCGGTACCGCCCGATCAACTACGGCGCGGACACCGGCGCGTTCCTGATCAACGTCACCCAGAACTCGCAGGCGGTGGACTACCTGGTCACGCTCCGCGGCACCGGCGACACCCTGGGTCTCAACGTCGACGTCTTCAAGCAGGACGCCAAGCCGAAGGCCGACATCCTCCTGGTGATCGACAACTCCTGCTCGATGTCCGACAAGCAGCAGGCGCTGGCGAGCAACTTCACCTCGTTCATCAAGTACGCCAACACCGCGCAGGTCGACTACCAGATCGGCGTCACCACCACCGACATGGACGTGGAAGCCGGCCGCCTGATCTCGGGCACCGGTCACCCGGAGAAGATCCTCAAGCCGACCACGGTCGACGTGGAGAACAAGTTCAAGGCGAAGGTGAACGTCGGCACCAACGGCAGCGCGACCGAGATGGGCCTCGCGCCCGCCGCGGCGGCGCTGACCGCTCCGCTGATCACCACCGACAACGCGGGCTTCATCCGCCAGGACGCGGTGCTCGCGGTGGTGGTGGTGTCCGACGCGCCCGACCAGTCGCCGCAGCCGGTCGCCTACTACCTGAACCAGCTGATCAACGTGAAGGGCGCCCAGCGCGCGAGCCAGTTCACCTTCAACGTGATCGGCGGCACGCTGTCGACCTCGCCGTCGGGCTGCACGTACGACGGCTCGCCGGGCAGCGACCCGCGCTACCCGTTCGCGGTCACCCAGACCAACGGCGTGAAGGAAGAAATCTGCACGCCCGACTGGTCGAAGACGCTGGAGCAGGTCGGCAAGAACGCGTTCGGCTACCGCACCAACTTCTTCCTCACGTCGAACCCCGACCTGAGCGGCGGCAAGGTGATCTCGGTGGAAGTCGACGGCAAGGTGGTGCCGACCGACGACCCGAACGGCCTGGGCAAGATCTGGACGTATGACGCCGCGTCGAACTCGGTGAACTTCGAGCCGAGCTACGTGCCGGACCCGGGCAGCACGCTGAAGATCACGTATTACGTGTCCTGCATCCCCTGATCGGAAGCCAAGGGGACGAGAGGGCCGCAGTCGACGAGACATGACGAACCCCACCGCGAAGGGCCGGCGAGCGCTGGTCCTTCGCGTGGCGTTGTTGGGCACTGAATTTTTCGGAAGGTGATGAAGATGAAGACGACGTCCTTGATGATCGGTGTGGTCGCGGCGCTGGCGGCGCAGTCGGCGCTGGCGCAGAACTACGTGGTCCAGCAGTCGCCCCTGGCGTACCAGCCGCTCGCCGGCGCCGGGGTGCAGACCGCCACGCTGGTCGCGCGCAGCTCGAGCTTCGACCCCGAGGACGAGGGCTACATCGACCTGCCGCTCGGCTTCACCTTCAACTACTACGGCACCAACTACACGTCGGTGCACGTGGACTCGAACGGCTTCCTGATGTTCGAGACCAACCCCACGGCGACGTCGACCTGCCACACCGGGTTCGCCTGCTACTCGGGCTCGAAGATCCCCAGCACCACGCGGACGCCGCACAACGTCATCGCGCCCTGGTGGGGCGACCACGAAGGCGCCCCCACTAGCTGGCCGTTCGGGACCACCAACCCGCCCACCACCACGCCGGTGCCCGGCTCGATCCACTACAAGCAGGGCTCGGGTGAGATGGAGATCGAGTGGTCGGGTTGGTACAAGTACTCCGGGTACTACGCGTACACGGTGAAGGTGAAGCTCACCGCGTCTGGCCTCTTCCAGGTCCACTACGGGCCGATCACCTCGATCAGCTCCACCACCAGCGGCGTGACCGTGGGCTTCGAGGACTCGACCGGCGCCAACGGCGCGGCGATCCTCACCTGCTCGGCGACGAGCAACGCCTGCCAGTCGACCAACTTCCCCACCGACACCCTGGTGACGGTCGGCCAGCCGGTGCAGCCGGACCTGGTGGTCACCGCGGTGAACGTGTCGAACCTGGTGGTGCTGGGCGACACGAACCTCTCGCTGACCGTCGCGCCGACCTTCAAGAACTTCGGCCAGATGCCGGCGAACAACTTCTTCTGGAAGGCGTACCTCTCGAAGGACAAGCTGAAGGACGCGAGCGACGTGCTCATCTACACGTCGGGCTCGGCCATCTCGGTGGCCGGCATGGGCGCGGAGCTCACCACGAGCGGCAACGCGGCCACCACGACGCCCCCGGGGCCGGGCCAGTACTTCGTGCTGGTCGAGGCGGACACCACCAACGCGGTGGCGGAGGCGCTGGAGACCAACAACGTCGGCTCGACGCTGAACTACTTCGTCAACGGCCTCGACCTGGTGGCGACGTCGGTGACCGGCCCGGCGAACTCGGGCCCGGGCAACTCGATCAACCTCGGCATCCGCTTCTTCAACCAGGGCACCAACAGCGCGGGCACGGTCGGCTACCGCGTGCTGCTGTCGACCGACAACGTGGCGAGCTCGAACGACTTCGTGCTGTACACCGACTCGCGCACCGTGACCGGCGCGGAGACGGTGGACATCATGGTGCCGGTGGTGATGCCGGACAACGTGCCGGGCGGCGACTTCTCCTACCTGCTGCAGGTCGACCCGGCGAACGCCATCAACGAGGCGAGCGAGACCAACAACGTGGTCGCCTCCACCAGCAAGGTGACCATTCGCCAGGCGGACCTCGCCAACACCCAGGTCGACTTCGTCGACGCGGTGACCGGCGCGTCGACCCGTGTGGGTGACTTCGGCCAGCTCGGCCGCGCGCGCGTGTCCCTGTCCAACACGGGCGGCGCCGACGCGAAGAACTTCAAGATCGGCGTGGTGATCTCTTCCGATCAGACGCTGTCGCTGCTCAACGACACGCTGATCGCCCAGTACGCGGTCCCGGCGCCGCTGACGGCCGGCACGATGCAGACGTACGACTTCACCTTCAACATTCCGCTGAAGGACCGGAACGCGATGAACTTCGCGACCGGCAACTACTTCATCTTCTTCCTCGCCGACGTGGGCGGGGTGGTGACCGAGCTCAACGAAGGCAACAACAACCTGTCGGTCGGCGGCACGGTGCGCCTGCGTGCCCCCGCGGCGGACCTGGTGGTGACGCGGGTCGAGTCTCCGGCGAGCGCGGCGGTGGGCGAGGTGATCCCGGTGCTGCGCACCTTCAAGAACATCGGCGTGCTCGACGCGCCCGCGGTGAAGTACCGCTACGTCGCCTCGGCGAACGCGATCATCACCCCTGACGACGTGCCGCTGACCATCGTGTCCGGCACGATGACCGCGAACGACGGCTCGGTGACCCTGGCGGTCGGCGCGGTGGACACTCAGACGGAGCTGGTGCGGCTGCCGCCCACCATGGCGCCGGGCACGTACTACCTGGGCGCGATCATCGACACCGCCGACGCTGTGGTGGAGCTCGACGAGACCAACAACGCGCTGGCTTCGAACACGGTGCAAGTCGCCGCCTCCTCGCTGCGCGTGAGCACTGCGCAGCTGCCCGACGCGGTGGTGGACCGCCCGTACGCCTTCCGCCTCGCGGCGGCGGGCGAGCAGGGCGCCTCGACCTGGGCCATCGACGCCACCCAGGGCGCGCTGCCCATGGGGTTGACCATGGCCAACGACGGCCTCATCAGTGGCACGCCGACCACGGCGGTGGTGAGCACGGTGACCGCGGTGGTGACCAACGGCGGCCGCCAGGCGGCGGCCCGACTGGTGCTCCGCGTGCTGCCGACCACCTCGCAGGTCGAGATCACGACCACCTCGGTGCCCCCGGTCATCAACTCCGCGGCGCAGAAGTACGAGTTCGGCCTCGGCGCCGCGGGCGGCGTGAAGCCGTACGTGTGGACCGTGGTCGACGGAGCGCTGCCGCAGAACCTGGCGCTGTCGACCGACGGGGTGATCTCCGGCAACCCGCGCGTCGGCCTGCCCGAAGGCTCGAGCAAGGTGACGGTCGAGGTGAAGGACTCGCTCGGCTCGAGCGCGCGCAAGGAGCTGACGATGCGCGTGGTCGCCCCCGGTTCGATCGTCTTCTCGACCCCCTCGCTGCCCGACGGCCTGGTGGGCGCGAGCTACCAGACGGACATCTCGGTCGCGAACATGGACGGCACCATGCTGATGGCGCCGGTGAGCTTCGTGCCCGCGGGCTCGGTGCCCGATGGCCTCAACCTCTCGTTCCAGAGCGGCCTCGCGCTGCTCGAAGGCAAGCCGACCAAGGCCGGGACCTTCGTGTTCAGCCTGACGGTGACCGACGGCAAGGGGCGCAGCGACACCGCGGAGTTCACGGTGCGGGTCTACCCGGCGCGCTTCTCGATCAAGCAGACCGGTCTGCCCGACGTCATCCGCCCGGGTGAAGAGGCCAACTTCTCCTTCTCGTCGACCGGCGTCGCCCCGGCGACCTTCTCGGTCTACTCGGGCTCGCTGCCGCCGGGGCTCACCATGAGCCGCGAGGGCGTGGTGAAGGGCCTGGTGCCGGCCGACAAGTCCGAAGGCAGCTACACCTTCGTGATCGAAGGGCGTGACGACTCCGGCGCGACCGGCCTGGGCGTGTTCGCGGTCGACGTGCGCCGCGAGGTGAAGACCGGCGGCTGCTCGGCGGCGGGCAACCTCGGTGGGCTGTGGATTCTCGCCGGGCTCCTGCCGCTCCTGCTGCGGCGCCGGGCGCGGGCGGCGCTGCTGGCGCCCGCGGCCATCGCGCTGCTGGTGGCGGGCACGGCGTCGGCGCAGGACTACTCGCTCGACGGCCCCAAGCCGCTGACCTTCCGCCCGCTGGCGGCGGGCACGGCGGTGACCAACGGTCAGACGGTGACCCTGCCGTTCAACTTCACCTTCTACGGCACGACGACCAACTCGGTGGCCATCTCGCACTACGGCTACCTGTCGTTCTCGGGGTCGGCGACCTACTCGAGCAACCAGGGCATTCCGAACAGCAGCACCTCGACCTTCTACCCGCAGACGCTGATCGCGCCGTGGTGGGACTCGTTCATCTCCTGCACCGCGCCGACCTGCACGGTGAAGTACCAGACGTTCGACGTGGCGCCGCGGCGGTACGCGGTGATCGAGTGGGGCAACGTGACGCCGTCGAGCACGGCGGCGCGCTTCAGCTTCCAGGCGGTGCTGTACGAAGGCACCAACCAGATTCGCTTCGCGTACGGCCCGACGGCGCCGGGCACCGGCAGCGCGTCGGTCGGCATCCAGAAGGTGCCGAACACGGGCATCGCGGCGCTCTCGTGCACCACCACCACCTCGGGTGCCTGCACCACGGGCAGCTTCCCCACCAACTCGGTGATCGACTTCTACCTGCCGCCTGACGCGGCGCTGGCGAGCGTGACCGGCGACCAGACGGGCTACGCGGGCGTGACGTACCGGGCGTCCGCGCTGCTGCGCAACCGCGGTGGCCGGAGCGCGTCGAACGTCGTGGTGCGCTTCTTCCTGTCGACGGACGCCACGCTGGACGGGGCCGACGTGAAGATCGGCGATGCGATGCCGGTGGAGCTCGGCACGGTGGAAGACGTGCTGGTCACCTCGGGGGCGCCGATCCCGGCGAACACCACGCCGGGCAACTACTTCCTGATCGCCAAGGTGGACCCCGACGGCACCGTGCTGGAGTCGGACGAGACCAACAACGTGGGCACGCCGTTCAAGTTCCAGGTGGGATCGCCGACGGCGGACCTGTCGGTGGCGTCGATCACCTCGCCGGCGACGGGCACTCCGGGCGGCACCATCATGCCGGCGCGCACGCTGCTCAACGGCGGCAACGCGGCGGCGGCGGCCTTCAAGTACACGTGGGTCATCTCCGACAACTCGGTGGCGACGATCAGCGACCCCAGCATCTTCGTGGGCTCGGTGGCCGGTGGCCTGACGTCGAACCAGACCGACACCATGACCGACAGCATGACGCTCCCGTCGAGCCTGGGAGCGGGCAAGTACTGGCTGGGCGTGTGCGTGAACTACGACCCCATGGCGATGCCGCAGTTCGGCATCGACGAGATCAGCCGGGTGAACAACTGCGCCACCGCGGCGCAGCCGATCGTGATCAGCAGCGGGGCGCTGACCATCGCCACCACCAGCCTGCCGGGCGCGGCGCAGTACTCGCCGTACGGTCTGCGGCTGCAGGCGCTCGGCGGCGACGGCAGCTACGCGTGGACGCTGTCGGGCGGCGCGTTGCCGCAGGGCATGGCGCTGTCGGCGCAGGGCGACCTGGCCGGCAACCCGGCGAAGGCGGGGGCGTACTCGTTCGAGGTGAAGGTCTCGAGCGCGGGCGCGGAGAAGACGCAGGCGCTCTCGCTGCAGGTGGCGGTGGCGAACCTGCCGCTGGCGATCGTCGATCAGGAGCTGCCGGCCGCTGAGTTCTCGCGCGCCTACGAGGCGGGCCTGGTGGCGGTGGGCGGCAAGCCTCCGTACGTGTGGAGCTTGAAGGAGAACTCGAACCTGCCTGCGGGCCTGGGGCTGGCGACCGACGGCACCATCGAGGGCCGGGCGGCGGAGTCGGGCACCTTCATGTTCTCGGTGGAGGTGCAGGACTCGGCCGGCGTGAAGGCGGCGAAGGACCTGGAGCTGAGCGTGGTGACGCCGGGCTCGCTGCACATCGCGACCACCGGGCTCGCGCGCGGCTCGCTGCTGCACAGCTACCTGCAGCCGCTGCAGGCGGTGGGTGGCAAGCCGGGCTACGACTGGTTCCTGGTGAAGTTCCAGCAGCTCGCCGAGAGCCCGACCGATGCGCCGGGGCCGGTGATCACCACCTTCGACGACAAGACGAACCTGACCACGCTCACGGGCCTGGCGATCGAGGACGGGGGCAACGGGCTCGACTACCTGCGCGGCACGCCGAAGAAGGCGGGCGCGTACGTGCTCACGCTCAAGGTGGTGGACGGGAACGGCAGCGAGGACACCGCGCAGTACCTGCTGCAGATCGCGTACGACGAGGCGGTGGCGATCACCACCACCGCGCTGCCCGACGCGTTCTCGGGCCGCAACTACCAGGCGCGCCTGAGCCACAACCTCCCGGCGGCGGAAGCGACGAACCTCGTCTTCGCGCTGACCTGCGTGAAGCAGGTGGTGCACCCGGGCGAGTTCGCGTGTGCGCCGACCTCGGAGACCGAGACCTTGCCCGCGGGCATCACGCTGGCGGCGGACGGCACGCTGAGTGGGCAGACCACGGCGGCGCCGGGCGTCTACAGCTTCCTGGTGGAGCTACGAGACGAGCAGGGGCGGCGCGACGTGCGCGGCCTCGCGATCCGGGTGCGCGAGAACTACACCGACACGAAGAGCGGCTGCTCGGCGCTGGCGCTGGGGCCGTCGCTCCTGGCCGCGCTGGCGGCGAGCGCGCTGCTGCGCCGCCGTCGTGGGCGCTGAACACTTTCCTCAACGGGCACAACGACAATGAATCGCAATCTGTGGTTGGTCGGCGCGGTGGGCTTCACGCTGGGGCTGTTGGCGTCGTGTGGTGGCGGGGCGAAGAACATCTGCCTCGACCGCAACATCAAGTGCGACGGCGCGCTGACGTGTGATCCGTCGGACGGGGTGTGCAAGTGCGGCGGCCGGGGCGGGGTGCTCTGCCCCGACGGCTTCAGCTGCGACCCGGTGAAGAACACCTGCACGTCGAGCAAGTGCGCGGCGGTGGACTGCTCGGGCCAGCCCGGCACCAGCTGCGACGTCTTCGACGGCGTCTGCAAGTGCGGCGGCACGGGTGGCAAGGCCTGCGACAAGGGCTTCGTCTGCAACCCCAACGCGCGGGAGTGCGTGCCGACGGTGGACTGCCGCCAGGTGGCCTGCCCGAAGAACCAGACCTGCGACACGGTGAGCGGCAAGTGCGCCTGTGGCGGCAGCTCGTGCATGGTGGGGCAGTTCTGCTCGCTGGGGGCGGACGCCGGCCGGACCTGCGTCGACGACCTCTGCGCGGGCGTGCGCTGCAGCGGGGCGACGACCTGCGACCCGTCTGACGGGTACTGCAAGTGCAACGGCGCGGTGTGCCAGAGCGGCGAGGCGTGCAGCTGCGGGGCGAGCGCCGACGGTGGTGCCTGCCAGGACACGGCGCGGACCTGCCGGCCCGGCAGCGCGTGCGCCGGGAAGACCTGCCCCGGCCAGACGACGTGCGACCCGGTCGACGGCCAGTGCAAGTGCGGTGGTCCGGGCGGCCCGGTGTGCGCGTCGAACCAGATCTGTGCGCTGGGGCCTCCGGCGCAGTGCCAGGGTGGTCAGCAGTGCACGCTGGCCGACGGCGGCTCGAAGCTCTGCGAAGGCGGCACCAGCTGCGACCCCGAGGACGGGGTGTGCAAGTGCGGTGGGCGTGGCGGCACGGCCTGCAAGTCGGCCACGGCGACGGAGCCGGCGGAGATCTGCATCGCCAACCCGATCCAGCAGTCGTGCCGGCGGCCCTGTGACGTGCGTTCGCCGGACTGCGCGAACGGCACGTACTGCTTCTTCGACTCCTCGGCCGCGACGCCCGCGTCGTACTGCGCGGCGCCGACGGACAACAAGGACGAGGACTCGGCCTGCGCGACGGCGACGGCGTGCTTCAAGATGAACCCGGCGAAGGCGCTGCACTGCAACGGCCTGGCGCTCGGGCAGTCGGGCATCTGCCGGGCGTACTGCGACGTCGACGCGATGACGGCCGGGTGCACCCAGGTGCCGAAGGCGCAGACGTGCGTGCAGATCAACGCCGCGCCGCCGAAGTACGGCTACTGCCAGCCGCAGTAGGCGAGGGCGGCGCTTTCAGGATGCGGGACCGAGGGCGCGCTGAGCTCTCGGAGGATCACGGCAACTCGGGGCCCCGCTGGCCCGAACCCCGCTCGGCTTCGCGCTTCGCGCCTCCGCTCGCGGGGTCCCCCTGGGCCGCCCCCCGATTGCCCTCAGATCATCCTTGTTGCGAGGAAGCGCACCTCGGACTCCCAGGAAGACGACCCTCGCTCGTCGAAGAGAGAGAGGAGGCTGGAAGGGTGTTCTGAAGAGGCGAGGGTGTTCGGAGGGCACGAGGGGAATGGGGGGCTGACCTGGGGGCCCTGGAAGCGAAATGCGGGACCCGGGATCGGGCCACCACGTGGCACCTCGCGATCATGGGCGGCCCATCGGCGGCGACCTCCGGTTTCCGCATGAGCCTTCCGGGGAACGGTCAGCGGGGCCCCATTCCCGTGAACACCTCGATTGCCCACCCTTCCTGCCCCTGGTATTGATTTCGAAATCAATCTTCACCCGCCTCGCGAAAGCCCCCCATGCCCAACTTCTTCACCGCCGAGCACGAAGCGTTCCGCAAGTCCGTTCGAGCGTGGGTCGAGAAGGAGCTGACCCCGCACGCGCTCGACTGGGACCGCGCCGGCATCTTCCCCAAGGAAGTCTTCAAGCAGGCCGGCGAGCTCGGCTTCCTGGGCATCAACCACGACGCCAAGTACGGCGGGAGCGGCCTCGACTTCTGGTACGTGGTCGCCTTCTGCGAAGAGCTCGTGCGCAGCACCAACGCCGGCGTCAACATGGCGCTGCTGGTGCAGAGCCAGATGGCCACGCCGATCATCAACGAGATCGGCACCGACGAGCAGAAGCGCGAGTTCCTCGCCCCCGCGCTCGCCGGCGAGAAGATCGCCGCCCTGGGCGTCAGCGAGCCCGGCATGGGCAGCGACGTCGCCAACATCAAGACCACCGCCAAGCGCGTGGGCGACGACTACGTCATCAACGGCTCCAAGATGTGGATCACCAACGGGACCCGCGCCGACTTCATCACCCTGGGCGTGCGCACCGGCGGCGAAGGCTACGGCGGCATCTCGCTCTTGACCTTCCCCACCGACGTGAAGGGCTTCTCGGTGTCCAAGAAGCTCGACAAGGTGGGGAACCTCTCGTCCGACACCGCGATCCTCTTCTTCGAGGACTGCAAGGTGCCCGCCCGGTACGTGCTCGGGGAAGAGAACGAAGGTTTCTACCACATCATGACCAACTTCCAGGGCGAGCGGCTCACCGGCGCCCTGACCACCGTCGCCGCGATGGAGCAGATGGTCGAGCAGGCGGTGCGCTACGGCAACGAGCGCCAGGCCTTCGGCAAGCCGCTCATCAAGTTCCAGGTGTGGCGGCACAAGTTCGTCGAGCACCTCGCCAACATCGAGGCCGCCAAGCGGCTCACGTACCACGCGAGCGAGCTGTACGACGCCAAGGAGAGCCCGGTGAAGGAGATCTCCATGGCCAAGCTGGTGGCCGGCGATCTCGCCCAGAAGGTCGCCTACGACTGCCAGCAGTTCTACGGCGGCATGGGGTACATCGAGGAGACCGCCATCGCCCGGGCCTGGCGCGACATCCGGTTGATTACCATCGGAGGCGGGACTTCGGAGATCATGAAGGAGATCATCTCCAAGCTGGTCGGCTTCTAGCCGGCCAAAGGGGTCCTTCGATGCGGTGGCAGCGCAATGTCGTCCGACTGGCGCTGCTCGCGCTCGCGCTCCCCGGTCAGGGAGCCCGCGCCGACTACATGGACCACTTCGTGGTCCGCGACGACGTGGGCCCCCACAAGGCCCCGTCGCTCGGCAAGGCGGAGCTGCTCGTCATTCCCGTGGAGGTGAAGGGCTTCAGGCCCTTCGACCGCGCCGCCCTGGAGCGCTTCTTCTCCGCCGACGATCCCAAGGGGTTCGTGCAGTACTACGAGACCGCCTCGCTCCACCGCTACCACCCCCACGTCACCGTCGCGCAGACCGTGGTCTTCGACACCTGCCCGCTCCCCGAGGCGCAGTTCCCCGGGTGTGCCGTGCAGCGCGCCGACCTGGGCGCGTTGCTGCCCGGGCTGGAGATGATCCGCGAGGTGATGCGCCGGGCCCGCGCCCTGGGCGGCTTCACCTTCGGGCAGCTCGACGTCAACGGCGTCGCCGGCAAGAGCGACGGGTGGGCCGACGGGGTGATGATCCTCACCAACTCGCCGTTCGGCGGCATCGCGCTGCCCTTCGGCTTCTACAACACCGGCGACAACCTCAACGGCGGCACCGGGGGGCCGATGATCCTCGACGGCACCCGCGTCGGCCACGTGGCCATCGGCGGCTCCGGCAACGCCCACGTGCTGGTGCACGAGTTCGGTCACCTCCTCGGGCTCACCGACCTCTACGCCGAGAGCGACACGTATCGCGGCCTCGACCTCTCGGTCATGGGCAGCTGGCCGTACGACGATCGCATCCCGCTCCCCGACGCCGAGACCCGCTACCGCCTGCGCTGGGGGAACTGGCACCAGGTCGCCGGCACCCGCACCGTCGTCGTGCAGCCCGCCGAGACGAGCGGCGAGGTGTGGCGCCTGGGCACCGGCCAGGAATACTGGCTCGTCGAGAACCGCGGCCCCGGCGTCTTCGACGGACTGGTGACGTCGCGCGGCCTGGCGCTCTTTCACGTCGACCGCACCGTGAAGCTCGCCGGCGAGGAAGGTCGCTTCCAGGACCGCAGCCTCAACCCCGTCAACGACGACCCCTGGCGCTCGTACATCATGTGGGTGCAGGCCGACGGCGCCTTCCACGTGCAGCACGACAGCCCGCCCGACTGGGAGTTCGACCTCTTCCGCGACGGCGACAGCTGGGGCCCCAGCGACGACACCGCCCCCTTCAGCGGCACCCACGCGGTCTTCTCGAGCAACACTTACGCCGGGGCGAAGACCGGCCTCGGCTTGCACGACGTGAAGGTGCGCCCCGACGGCGCCATCGAGGTCACCTTCGAGGCTCCCGCCGACGGCCAGTGCGACGAGCGGCTGTGCGACCAGGGCGACGGCTGCGCCCCGGTGAGCTGCCAGGCGCCCGCCACCACGCCCCCCAGGTCGGGGTGTGGCACGGTGCTGCTGCCGCCGCTGGCCGTGGCCGCCCTGGTCTGGGCCCGCCGCCGCCGGGTCAGCGCTTCTTGAAGAGGGCCTCGGCCGCGCTCAGGGCGCCTGCCTTGTCGACGCCCGAGCCCCGCTTGCCGCCGTCGCCGATCTGGAAAAGCTCACAGAAATTCGCGCTTTCCTTGTCGTCGGGGACCTCGGCGAAGGGCTCCTTGCATTCCTTGGCCACCGTCTCGTCGAAGTGGCGGCAATGAATGCAGGCATGCAGCTCCGCGCCACACGACGGGCACTCATCGCGCCGCCCGACCTGGTTGCCGATGATCGGCAGTTTGACGCCACACGCTCCACAGCCAGCCATGGGGCAGGTATAACCCGCCGCCGCCACAAAGGAGGTCACCTCGTGAACCGTTGGACCTGCGCCGCCTTCCTCCTGCCGACCCTGGTGCTCGCGAGCGAGCCGGTGGGGCTCTCGGTGGACGAGTTCAAGATGTACCGCCACTACCTGAATGCGCTGGA
Source organism: Myxococcaceae bacterium (assembly GCA_019694595.1). GTDB lineage: Bacteria > Myxococcota > Myxococcia > Myxococcales > Myxococcaceae > JAIBBQ01. The sequence continues at coordinate 41,348 of JAIBBQ010000016.1, read as the reverse complement.
AGACTCGCGCGTGCAGGCGATGAAGCCCGACGCGCGGCTGCCGGCCATCGCCAAGGACGCCAAGTTCGACCTCAAGAAGCTCAAGGCCACCGTGGCCAAGGGCGAGGCGGCGGGCGACCTCAAGGCGAAGTGCGAGGCGAACCTCAAGGAAGTGCTCGACGCCACCGACCTCAAGCCGCGCATCCTCAAGGTCGAGGTCGACGCCTCCGAGCCGCACGCGGTCGCCTACATCCAGTGGTCGAACGAGGCGCAGGAGAAGCTCAGCTACGAGGCCAGCGTCATCGCCGGCACCGCGGGGCCTTCGTGCTCGATCCTCTCCAGCATCCAGGTCTGGGCGCAGGACGCGGCGAACCCCAAGCGGCGCGTGTTCCAGGCGCTCATCTCGTCGAGCTCGGCGGGCCGCATCGACCCGGTGAAGGCCAAGGACTTCGCGGAGACCCGCTACGTGCGCCTGTTCGAGAAGCTCAAGAGCGTGGCCAACGGCGACGATCTGTCCGCCGAGACCGGCGCGACCCCGGCCGCGAAGCCCTGACGTGTCGAAGGGTCCGTACCGCCCCAAGGATCACTACTTCCGCAAGGCGAAGCAGGAAGGGCTGCGCGCGCGCAGCGCCTTCAAGATCGACGAGATCGCCGCCCGCTTCTCCATCTTCAGGAAGGGTCAGGCGGTGCTCGACCTGGGCGCCGCGCCCGGCGGCTTCCTCCAGATCATCGCCGACCAGGTGGGCCCAAACGGCTCGGTGGTGGGCATCGACCTCGCCGCCATCACCCCGCTCGGCAAGCCGCAGGTGCGCACCGCGGTGCTCGACGTGCTGGCCCAGGACTTCGACGCCCAGCTCGACGCGCTCCACCCGGGCGCGTTCGACGTGGTGGTCTCCGATCTCGCGCCCAAGACCAGCGGCATCCGCTCCACCGACGAGGCGCGCTCGCTCGCGCTGGCCGGCGTGGCGCTCTCGGTCTCGCGCCGCAAGGGCAAGCCCCAGGGCCACTTCATCGCCAAGCTCTTCATGGGCGGCGACTTCGAGAAGTTCCGCGCCGAGCTGCGCGCGCTCTTCGACGAGGTGAAGGTGGTGCGCCCCGAGGCCACCCGCGGCGCCAGCATGGAGGTCTACCTGGTGGGGCTGCGCCGACGCTGACGAAAGCGGACCTTTGGCCCCCCTCGGGGTGTCTATGGTCCGCCCATGTTCGCTCCCCTCGTCGCCCTCGCGGTGGTCGCCCAGCTGCCAACCTGGCAGCAGATCGAGCAGCTCCAGAAGGACCAGAAGCTCGAGTCGGCCGCCCAGGCCGTCGAGAAGCGCCTCGACGCCGCCCAGAAGGGCAGCGACGAGGACGAGCACGCCCGGGCGCTGATCGAGTTCGTCCGCCTGCGCGCCGGCGTCGGGGGCGCCGAGAAGGCGGTGCGGATCTTCCAGGAGCGCCCGTGGCCCAAGGGCGTCACCGGTGCCTCGGTGGTCGGGCTCTACTTCGGCGGCACGCTGCGCCAGTACGTCAACTCCTGCCGCTGGGAGATCAACCAGCGCGAGCGCATCGACGCCAAGGGGCCGGTCGACCTCAAGGCCTGGACCGCGGAGCAGATCGAGGCCGAGGCGTTCAAGGCCTTCGCCGGCGTCTTCGCCAAGCGCGAGGAGCTGGGCGACAAGCCGCTCGGCGTGCTCGCGCGCGCGGTGAGCCCCAACACGTACCCCAAGGGCCTGCGCGACACGGTGCGCGACGCGGTGAGCTACCTCTACGCCGAGGCGCTCGCCGACTCGGGCGCGTGGACCCCCGAGCAGTCGAACGAGGTGTTCCGGCTCGAGCTCGACGCGCTGATGAAGCCGGGGCAGCCCAAGGCGGTGCTCACCGAGGGCGGGCACCCGCTCGCCCGCGCGGTGGCGGTGCTCGACGACCTCGAAGCCTGGCGGCAGAGCAAGGGCTCGCCCGAGTCGGTGCTCGAGGCGCGCCTCGCCCGGCTGGAGCTGCTCCGCCGGCACTTCACCAGCGCCGCGGAGCAGAAGCGGATCCGCCTGGCGCTGGAAGCGTTTCTCCCAGGGTTCCGCCAGGTGGCCTGGTGGTCGATGGGCCAGGCGCACCTCGCCGAATGGCTGAACGGCGAAGGTGACCCGGTGGCCGCGGTCGCCGCCGCGAAGCTCGGCGTCGAGGCGTACCCGAGGAGCCCTGGGGCGCAGCGGTGCCAGTCCCTCATCGCCTCGCTCACCGGGCCCGACTACCAGCTCGCGGGCATGGAGCTCGACGGTGTCGGGCGCCGCTCGGTACAGGTGACGTCGCGCAACCTGGAGACGCTGTACTTCCGCGCGTACCGGACCACGTTCGCGGACCGTGCCAAGCGCCCCAACAACGAGCAGCTGCTGCCGTCGGGCGAAGAGATGCGGCGGCTCGTGCAGGGGTCGGCCTCGCCCGCAGCGCAGTGGTCGGTGAAGCTGCCCGCCACGCCCGACCTGCAGTCGCACGTGACGTACGTCATCCCTCCGGTGAAGGGGCCGGGCCTGTACATGGTGGTGGCCTCGGCGCGGGCCGACTTCGCCGACACTGCGAACCGGCTCACCGGCGTCAACCTGGTGGTCTCCGACATCACCATGATGACCCGCCACCTCGAGGGCGCGGTGCAGGCGGAGGTGCGCAAGGGTGACAGCGGGGCGCCGCTGCCGGGCGTCGACGTGCAGCTGTGGAGCTTCCGCTACGACGCCAAGGGCACGCTGGTGGAGACGAAGAAGACGGGCGCCGACGGCCTGGTGCGCTTCGAGGGGCCCGTGAAGCCGAACAACGGCCAGATGTACCTGATCGCCCGGAGCGGCGAGAGCGAGGCCGCCGAGCTGCAGGGCGTCTCGTTCTACAAGGGCACCTCGAACGCGCCGCGGGCCGCGCTGGTGTTCACCGACCGCAGCGTCTACCGGCCGGAGCAGAAGGTGTTCTGGAAGGCGGTGCCGTACCAGGGCAACGCGGAGCGGACGAACTTCAACGCGCTCGCCCAGCTGCCGCTGGTGGTCGAGCTCCTCGATCCCAACTGGCAGGTGGTGCAGACCGTCTCCACCAGGACCAACGGCTTCGGCTCGGCGGCGGGTGAGTTCACCATTCCCCGGGGGCGGCTGCTGGGGCGCTGGCAGGTGCGCGCCGGCGGGGGGACGAGCGGCATCCAGGTCGAGGAGTACAAGCGGCCCACCTTCGAGGTCGCGCTGGTGGACGACGGCAAGGCGGCGCGGCTCAACGCGGCCGTCACGGTGAAGGGCACCGCCAAGTACTACTTCGGGCTCCCGGTGAGCGCGGGCGGCGTGAAGTGGCGCGTGCAGCGCACGCCCCAGTACCCGTGGTGGTGGTCGTGGTGGGGCTGGAGCCCGCCCAGCGCCCGGGCGCAGACGGTGGCCGCCGGGGTGACGAGCCTGGGGGCCGACGGCACCTTCACGCTGTCCTTCGTTCCCGCGGCAGACCCGGCGCTGTCGAAGGACGTCACCTACCACTACGCCATCGAGGCCGACGTCACCGACGACGGCGGCGAGACGCGGTCGGCGAGCAAGGGCCTCAACGTGGGCGTGGTCGCGGTGCAGGCGGCGATCACCACCGAGGAAGGCTTCGTGCACGAAGGCCAGGCCGCCCACGTGAAGGTGCGGCGCACCGACCTCGACGGCAACGGGCGGCCCGGTCCCGGCGCCTGGAAGGTGCTGGCGCTCAAGCAGCCGAAGGCAGCGCTGCTCCCGTCGGACGAGGCCCAGGGGCCGCGCTCACCCTTCGACCGGCGGACGCTCCAGACCGAAGGCGATCAGCTGAAGCCGCGCTGGGCGCCCTATGCGCCCGAGGCGACCTTGCGCGGGTGGGCCGATGGCAACGAGGTGGCCCGCGGCGAGGTGACGGCGGACGCGGCCGGTGAAGGCGCGCTCGCGCTGCCCATTCTCCCTGCCGGCGCGTACCGCATCCGCTACGTCACCAAGGACGACCAGGGCGCGGTCGCCGAGGCTTCCTTCGAGCTGGTGGTGGTGGGGCAGGGGGTCCCGGCGTTGCCGCTCCTGGTCCGCGCCGAGACCGCCTCGGTGAGCGCGGGCGGAGTGCTGCACCTGGCGATCGGCTCGGCCTTCGCCGGGCAGCCGCTGGTGTACGAGGAGTTCCGCGCGGGGCGGCCGGTGGTGCGCAAGGTGCTCGTCGCCGGCAAGGATCGGGTGCTGGTCGATCGCCCGGTGACCGTGGAGGACCGCGGCGGCTTCTCGGTGCAGATCTCCACCGTGCGCGACTGGCAGCTGATGTCGGCGGCGGTGAACGTCACCGTGCCGTGGGACGACAAGGCGCTCAAGGTGGAGTTCTCGACCTTCCGCGACACGCTGCGCCCCGGAGCGAAGGAGACGTTCAAGATCACGGTGAAGGGCGAGAAGGATCGCCCGGTCGCCGCTGGCGCCGCCGAGGTGCTGGCGTACATGTACGACCAGTCGCTCGACATCTTCGCCGCCCATGCACCGCCGTCGTCGCTGAGCCTCTACGCGAACCGCATGGGGGTGCCCTGGCAGAGCACCACCTTCAGTCAGACCTCGCCGCTCTGGCTCTCGTACAACCAGTGGTACTCGGTGCCCGGGTGGCCGACGTATTCCGGTGACCGGCTGGTGTTCCTCGATCCGTACCTGATGGGCGGGCTGGGGAACCGCTTCGGGGCCGCGACGGGCGGCATGATGGCGCTGGCACGGCCTGCTCCGGCACCTCCCGGCGCGATGCGGGCGGAGGTGGCCGACGCTCTCTCGGCCGAGGCGCCGATGAAGAAGGACTCGGCGCCGATGGCCGCGAGGGCCCTCTCGAAGTCGGCGGCGTTCGAGCCTCCGGCGCAGCCGACGACCCCCTCGCCCGACGGTCACGCCGACGCGCCCGCGGTGCAGGTGCGGGAGAACTTCGCCGAGACGGCCTTCTTCGCGCCGTCGCTCACCACCGGCGCCGACGGCACCGCGACGGTCGAGTTCCAGGTGCCCGACTCGGTGACGGCGTGGAACGTGTGGGCGCACGCGCTCACCGCGGATCTGCGCGGCGGCTCGGTGAAGGCGAAGAGCCGCTCGGTGAAGGAGCTCATGGTGCGGCCGTACCTCCCGCGCTTCCTGCGCGAAGGGGACCAGGCGCAGATCAAGGTGGTGGTGAACAACGCCTCCACCGCCGCGAAGAGCGGCGAGCTCACCTTCCAGGTGCTGGACCCCGACACCAAGGCGAACGTCGGCGCGGAGCTCAAGCTGTCGCCCACCGGGCCGCAGGCGTTCTCGGTCCCGGCGGGAGGCAGCACCACGCTGACCTTCTCGCTGGTGGCGCCGCGGCGCGTGGCGCTGCTGCTGTTCGAGGTGGTGGGCAAGGCCGGGGACTTCTCCGACGGTGAGCGCCGGCCGCTGCCGCTGCTCCCGTCGCGCATGCACCTCGCCCAGTCGCGCTTCGTGACCTTGAAGGACGCCGACAAGCGCACGCTCACCTTCGAGGACCTGAAGAAGAACGACGACCCCACGCGCATCGACGAGCAGCTGGTGGTCACGGTCGACGCCCAGCTCTTCACCACCGTGCTCCAGGCGCTGCCGTACCTGATGCGCTACCCGTACGAGTGCAGCGAGCAGACGATGAACCGCTTCCTGTCCGCGGGCATCGTGGGCTCCGTCTTCCGCGATCACCCGGCGGTGGCCTCGATGGCCAAGAAGCTCGCCGCGCGCACCACGCCACTCGAGACCTGGGACGCGGTCGACCCCAACCGCAAGCTGGCGCTGGAAGAGACGCCCTGGCTCCTCGATGCGAAGGGCGGCGCTCGTCCGGGCGCCGAGGACGAGTGGATCAACCTGCTCGACCCCCGCGTGGTGAAGGCCGAGCGGGAATCGGCGCTGCTCAAGCTCCAGAAGCTGCAGACGGCCGGAGGTGGCTTTCCCTGGTTCCCCGGTGGGTACCCGTCGCAGTACCTGACGGTGTATCTGCTGTCGGGCTTCGCCAAGGCCTCCGAGTTCCAGGTCGAGGTGCCGCGCGACATGATCGTACGCGCCTGGCGCTACGTGGCGGCGGAGTACCGGGGCGACCTCAAGCGCTGCATGACGATCGGGGGCTGCTTCGAACTCGTCACCTTCATCAACTACGTGGCCTCGAGCTTCCCCGACGAGAGCTGGCTCGGCGGTGCCTTCACGCCGGCCGAACGCACCGAGATGCTCGACTACAGCTTCACGCACTGGCGCAAGCTCGCCCCGATGTCCAAGGCGCAGCTCGCGCTGACGCTCAAGCGCATGGGCCGGGGCCCCGACGGGCAGCTGGTGTTCGACTCGGTGATGGACACCGCCAAGACCACCCAGGACGAAGGCACCTTCTGGCAGGCGGAGGACCGCAGCTGGCTGTGGTACCGCGACACCATCGAAGGCCACGCCATGGCGCTGCGCGCGCTCACCGAGCTCAAGCCGAAGGACGAGCGCCGCGGCGGGCTGGTGCAGTGGCTCCTACTCAACAAGAAGCTCAACCAGTGGAAGTCGACCCGCGCCACCGCGGAGGTCATCTACTCGCTGGTGAAGTACATGCAGGCCGAGAAGACGCTCGGCATCCGCGAGGAGTCGAAGGTCGTCGTCGGCGACGTCACCCGCGACCTGGTGTTCCTGCCCGACGAGTACACCGGGAAGAAGAACCAGCTCGTCATTCCGGGCCCGAGCATCGTGCCGGCGACCATGTCCTCGGTGGTGGTGTCCAAGGGCACCAAGGGCTTCCAGTTCGCGAGCGCCACCTGGCACTTCTCGACGGACACGCTGCCCAAGGAAGCGCGGGGCGACTTCTTCAAGGTGACCCGCGAGTACTTCAAGCGCGAGAAGGGGCCGGGCGGGGCCGTGCTCAAGCCCATGGCCGACGGCGCCAAGCTCGAGCCCGGTGACGAGGTCGAGGTGCAGCTGTCGCTCACCGCCAAGCAAGAAGCGGAATTCGTGCACCTGCGCGACCCGCGCGGCGCGGGGTTCGAGCCGGAGAACGCCGTCTCGCGCTACCGCTGGGATCTCGGGGTGGGGCGCTACGAGGAGTACCGCGACAGCGGCACCAACTTCTTCTTCGAGCACCTGCCGCCCGGCCAGTACACCTTCAAGTACCGGGTGCGCGCGGCGACCGCGGGCACCTTCCGGGTGGGCCCGGCGACCGTGCAGTCGATGTACGCGCCGGAGTTCACCGCGTACTCCCAGGGCCACGTGCTGGCGGTGGCCCCGGGCGGGAAGTAACGAAGGGTCAGACCGCCGCGTCGGGCGCGGGAGCGTTGATCTCCTGCGTGCGGCGACGGACCAGCTCGACCAGGGTGCGCACGCCGAAGCCGGTGGCGCCGCGGCCGTGGTAGCCGCGCTCCTTGGGCGACTGCGACGGACCGGCGATGTCCAGGTGCACCCAGGGCGTCGAGCCGACGAACTCCTTGAGGAAGAGCGCGGCGTTGATCGCGCCGCCGTAGCGCTCGCCGGAGTTCTTCATGTCGGCGACCTCGCTCTTGAGCACGTCGCGGTTGAGCTCGGTGATCGGCAGGCGCCAGACTTCCTCGCCGGCGGCGCGGGCCGCCTCGAGCACCGACCAGGCGGCGCGGTCGTCGTCGCCGAAGGCGCCGGCGATGTAGTGGCCGAGCGCGATCATGCATGCGCCGGTGAGCGTCGCCAGGTCGACCATGATGGCCGGCTTCTGCTCGGCGGCGTAGGCGAGCACGTCGCCCAGCACCAGGCGGCCTTCGGCGTCGGTGTTGGTGATCTCCACCGTCTTGCCGAGGCGGGAGACCAGCACGTCACCCAGGCGGTACGCGTTACCCGACGGCATGTTCTCGCAGGCGCCGAAGTAGGCGTGCACCGGGAACGGGGGGGCGATGGCGGCGATGACCTTCATCGCGCCCAGGGTGGCTGCGGAGCCGGCCATGTCGGTCTTCATGTCCAGCATGCCGTCGGTCGGCTTGAGCGAGAGCCCGCCGGAGTCGAAGGTGATCGCCTTGCCGACGATGCAGATCGGCGCGCGGCGCGCGGCTTCCTCGTCCTTGGGGATGTAGCGCAGGTGCACCAGCTTGGGCGGCTCCACGCTGCCGCGGGCCACGCCGAGGAACATGCCCATCTTGAGGTTCTCGATCTCTTCCTTCTCGTGGATCGAGATCTCGAGGCCGGCGTCTTCCGCCATCGCGCGCGCCTGCTCCGCGAGGATGGTGGGGGTCATGGTGCCGGCGGGCTCGTTGACCAGGTCACGGGCCCAGTTGGTGGCCGCGGCGACCTTGCGGCCGAGCGAGACGGCCTCGTCGAGTTGCTTGGTGCGCTTGAGATCGCCCGGGAGCACCAGCTGCACGCTGCCCACCTTGGGCGCGGCCTTCTCTTCCTTGTTGGTGGTGCGCCAGCGATCGTAGCGGTACGCGCCGAGCTCGAAGCCTTCGACCAGGGCGCGCACACCGGCGTCGGTCTCGCGGAGCACCGGCAGCGCCACCACCACCGACTTCACCCGCGAGCGCCCAAGGGCCTTCACCGCGCGGCCGGCCGCGAGGCGCAGGGTCTCGTTGTTGAACGAGGCGCGGCTGCCGAGGCCGAGCAGCACGATGCGAGTGGCGCCGATCTTCCCGTGGGAGTGGAAGGACAGCGACTGCTCGGCCTTGCCCTTGAACCCTTCGGTGGCGGCGGTCTTGAGCAGGAGCCCCTTGAGCTTCTTGTCCGCCTGGGCCAGGGCCGGCGCGCGCTTCTTGGCGTCGGTGACCTCGGTGTCGAAGAGGGGAATGAGGAGTGCGTCGGCCTTGGCCTTGGTGGCGTCGCCGGTGCCGAAGGAGAAGTTCATGGTGTGCTTTCGGGTGCGAGTTTCGAGGGGAGAAAGAGGGCGCGCATGGTACCGAAGGCGCGCGATTGGGCCAGAGGAAAGGTAGGGTTGGGCGCTCGATGTCTGCACTGCTGCTTCACGTCACCGCGGTCGAGCGCCTGGCGGCCCAGGTGTCCACGGTGGCCCCGGAGTTCTCCAAGGCGCTGGGCGAAGACCTGGAATACGCCCGCTTCGGTGCGGCGCTCCCGGAGCTGCCGGCCCTGGGTGGGTGGGCGCACGGCGTGGGGAGCTGGTTCGGGGGCGGGGAGCGGCCCCGCTTCGCCCGGCGGCTGCTGGAGCACGCCCCGGTGGGCTTCGGGCTCAAGGCGGCCGAGCTGGTGGCCAACGGGGCGCTGGTGGGCACCGAGGCGGGCCTGGCCTTCGTGGCGGGCTACTTCACTCAGCTCTGCGTGCGTCGCTCGCTGGAGCCCCTGGTGGCGACGGTGATGCCCCGCGCGCGCAAGCCCAACGAGTCCGATGGCGCCTTCCGGGCCCGCCTGGAGTGGAGCTGGTCGCTCTCGCTGCTGCAGGAGCTGCACGGCACCACCATGGTGGGGACCCCCGCGGTGCGCACCAAGCTGCTGGTGCGCAAGGAAGCCGGGCCCTGGGGCATCGGTCGCGGCTTCTACGAGCTCATCCGCGTCTCGTCGCAGGAGGCGCTCGGCGAGGCGCCGCAGAAGGCCGACGTCGATTCCTGGATGCGCGGGCTGTACCTGGCGGCGCTCGCGCTGGGCAGTCCGCTGGGGCGGCTCAAGCTCCTGGGCAGCGCCATCGAAGGGCAGCAGGAACTCTTCCGCGGCCCCGGCGTCGACGTCTGGCGCGCGGTGGAAGACGGGCTCACCCACACCCGCGAGGTGCTGACGGTGCTGGGCGGGCTGATTCGCCGCGGCAGCTTCTCGGCCCGCAGCCGGGGCAAGGTGCTCGCGGTGTGCCCCGAGGCGGGCGCTCCCAGGGCCGCCTGAGCCCGGCGTCAGGGCACGGTGATGTCCACCGTCGCGTCGCCGGTGCCGGTCTGCACGGTGGTGTGCGGCGGCTGCGGCGCGAAGGGGTTCACCACCCAGAGGAGCGCGTCGGTCACCGGGTTGGCGGTGGGTCCGTTGGCCACGAAGACGCGGGTGGGGAAGCTGGTGTTGGCGCGAAGCGCCTGGGCCGCGAAGCCTCCGCGCAGCTCGCCGGTCTGCGGGTCGCGAATGAACGGCGCCGGCATCAGCACCGCCTGGATGCCGGTCTGGATGGAAGAGTTTCGCGAGGCCACCACGCCGATGGTGAAGCCGGCGTCGGGCGCCAGCGGCGGGTTGAGCGTGGCCGCCCCGTTCAGACCCGCGGGCCCGAAGGTGACGTCGGCGGTGGCGGTCTCGCCCGCCTTGCAGTTCACCGCGCCCAGGGGGTTGAAGATGAAGGTGGTGGCCAGGCCGCCGGCGCCGAGGCCGAGCAGCGACGGCACCGCCATGTACGTGCCGGGCTTCAGATCGGTGACCACGTACGGGTAGTCGGTCTGGCCGGCCGCGGTGCCCACGCGGTAGCCGTTCTGCAGCTGGTTGAGCAGCGCCATGGGATCGCTGATGGCGCTGAAGGCGTCGGCGCCGAGCACGTTCACCGAGAGGATCTGGCCCGCGGGCGGCCGCGGCAGGGTGATGGTGCCCTTCATGGTGCACAGCTCGGGCGGCGAGGTGCCCAGGTACAGGCGCACGTTCTCGGCCGAGGCCTTGAAGGGGTCGGCGAGATCGAGGGTCACCGTCTCGGTGGCCGACTGGAAGTCGATGAAGGGGATCAGCTGGCCGTCGCCGTTGCGGTCGGCGAGGGCGGTGAGGCGGTGGGTGCCGGTCATCACGTTCTTGAACTCGAAGGGGATCTCGCCCGCCATCGCAGGCTTCTTGAGCGAGAGCGCCTCCGCATTGCGCAGCACGCCCACGTCCTTGCCGACGGCGAACTCGCCCACCACGACCACGCCCGAGATGGTGCCCACCGGGCCGCCGGCGCGGGTCCACGTCTCGGTATGGAGGTCCTCGTCCTTGCCGTCGACCGAGGCGAAGTAGCTCACGGTCGCGGTCTTGTTCAGCTTCACCTTGAAGGGCGAGTCGCCCTGGAGGCGGTTCTTGGAGGTCGAGCGCGGGTCGCTGCCGTCGGTGCTCACGTAGACCGTGGCGGGACGGTCGGTGGTGAAGGTGAGCTCCACCTCGCCGTTGAAGGGGCCCGGGGGCGGCTTCACGGTGGTCACCGGCGGCGGCAGCGAGGCCTTGGGGGTGAACTCGAGCTGCTTGGGGTAGGGGCCGCAAGCGGCGCACAGCAGCGAGAAGGCGAGCAGGGAGCGCATGACGCCGCGCATTGGGCGCGCGCACCCCGGGAATGTCAACGTCACTTCTTGCGAGCGGACCGCGCCGGTTCCTTCGCCGCCTCGTGGGTGAGCAGGGGCGAGAAGAAGCAGTCCTTCTTGGTGTACTCGTCGAAGGCGAAGGCGAAGCGGTAGCTCGCGGCCGAGCGCTGGTTGCAGTCGGTGCGCTCGCAGAAGCGGCAGGAGATGCCGGTGGGCACCGCGTCGCGCTTGAGGTCGTTGGTCGGCAGCCCGTACGCGAGGTGCTTGGCGTTCTCGGCGTGGGTGCCGAGGCCGATGGAATACGCGGTGCCGCGGACGATGGAGCCTTCGACCGGCTGCAGCTGCACCCGCGCGAAGCAGAAGTACGTGGTGCCGTCGGGCATCACCGAGTACTGCCGGGTGAGCTGCGAGGGGTTCAGGAAGGCGAGGTGCACCGCCCACTTGCCGCAGCTGCCCCCGCCGGAGGCGAACTTGAGCCCGGTGCCGCTGTAGCGCTTGGAGATGTTCCCCGCGATGTCGGCGCGCAGGAAGTGGAAGGGCACGCCGCGGCGCTTGGGGTCGGCGAGGTTGCAGACCCGGTGCGCGACCGTCTCGTAGGTGGTGCCGTAGATGCTCGAGAGCAGCTCCAGGTCGTACCGGGTGCGCTGCACTTCCTTGAAGAAGTCGCCGTACGGCAGCATCAGCGCCCCGGCGAAGTAGTTCGCCAGGTTCACCTTGATGAGCCGCGGCGTCTCGGTGTGGCGGGTGGCGCCGCCGATCACCCGGTCGAGCAGGCGGACCTTGTCGATGACGAGCAGCCCCAGCGAGGCCGCGAGCTGGAACTTGAGCGGCTGCTCGGTGAGCGACGGCGAGAGGGTGAGCGTCTTCTTCTCGGGGTCGAGGCGGCGCACCACGGAGCTGCCCGACGGCGAGTCCTGGTAGACGACCTGGTAGCCGAAGCGCTTCTGCAGCAGGTGCTCCAGCTGACTCGAGATCACCTGGCGGCCGAGCGCGAAGTCCTGCCGCATCGCCTCGGCTTCCGCTTCCAGCTCGGGGAAGAAGTTCCGCTGGGTCTGCAAGAAGTCCGACACCTCGTCGAACGGCGAGTAGTCGAGCTGGGTGTGGGCGCCCTGGGCCCGCGTCCGCTCGCCGGCGGACAGCTGGGTCATCACGTTCTCGAGCTGGGTGCGGGTGTTCTTGTAGAGGTTGAAGAGCGCGGCGACGGTGCCGGCGAGCTTGGGCTCGGCGCTGAGCGACTGCAGCGATTCCTGGTCGAGGTCGAGCGTCTTGAGCAGCGGCTCGTCGAGCAGCCGCGCCAGGCCTTCGTCGACCCGGCCTTCGCCCAGCTCGCCCATGAACTTCTCGGGGTCGACCTGGAAGAGCCGCAGCGCCTTCCACAGGAGCGGGAAGGGGGTGACCCGCTTCCCCTTCTCGATGAGGTTCAGGTACGCCGGGCTCACGCCCAGCTCCCGCGCGGCGTCGGCCTGCTTGACGCCCTTGGACAGGCGCAGCGCCCGCAGCCGGTGGCCGACGTTGGCGTTGAGCGCGGTCTCGTTCATGGACCGGACGCTCTAGCACGCGCGACTTCTAGAGCGACGCCGACAGGGGCTGCGGCATGGCGGGCGACTGGGGGCCGACCGGCTGGTCGGAGAAGTCCAGCGTGGTGGCGCCCGCGCGAGCCAGGGGAATGCCGACCGCGGTCAGCACGATGCCCACGCCGAGCATGATGGCCCCGGCGAGGAACAGGCCGCTGCTTCCGCGGGACAGCCCGCCGATGCCCACGCCGCCGAGGATGCCGCCGGTGAGGCCACCGGTGATGCCGAAGGTGGCCATCATGATGCCGCCCAGGACCATGCCGACGGAGCCGCCGTGCACGGTGACGGTGGTGGCCGGCGCGTGGTCTTCCAGGGTGAAGGCCGGGCTGGGCGGCATGCTCTCGCCTTCGAAGTGAAAGGTGTCGCGCGGCCGAGGGATCACCTCGTCGCAGGGCGCGGTGCATTCGTCGGAGAAGGAGACGATGGTCACGTTGGTGCCCGACGCGTAGCCCGAGGCCACGCCCGCGAGCCGCATCAGGTGCACCTTGGTGCGGTCCGCGTCCACGTGCAGGTACACGCCGTCGGCGTTGGTGACCCGTGGGGCGGCGGGGGGCGCTGCCTTGGGGGCGACCTCGGTGATCGCCTTGGGGGCTTCACCGGCCGGGCGGACCTTGGGGTCGATCATCACCGCGATCACGAACGCCAGGTTGTCGTCGATCGCGTGGCAGCTGGCGTCGTCTGACGTCACGTCGCGCGAGCCGGCGACGTCGCCCCCGGAGTCGGTGACCGTCAGGGTGGCCTTCCACTTCGGGGAGGACCCGGCCGCGAGCACGCCGTCGATGCGGTACTGCGGCTTGAGCCCGAAGACGTGGTGGCCCAGCCGGGCCTCCACGGCGCGCGCGAGCGAGGCCGAGTCGATGCACGCGTCGGGCGCCTTCCAGCGCAGGCCCCAGGTGGCCTCCTCGGCGCGGGCGGACAGGGAAGTGACGAGCAGCAGGGCGGTGAGCAGCGGGGCGAGGCGCATGGCGATGGTCCTTTCTGTGACGCTGGGTGGGCGCCCGGATAGGAATTTTTGAAACAATCTTCGAAAGGTGGCTAAGCGCCCGGTGAGATGCCTGGCCTGGCCACCGAGCGCGGAGCTTCGCCGCCGCCGCCGCTGCCGTCGGTGCGGGAGCTCTACGACGAGCACGCGGAGTTCCTCTGGCGCACGGTGCGGCGCCTGGGCGTGCCCGAGGCCGACGTGGAAGACGCCACCCAGGAAGTGTTCGTGGTCATTCACCGGCGGCTCGCCGAGTTCGAAGGGCGTTCGTCGCTGCGCACGTGGCTGTTCGAGATCGCCCGGCGCGTCGCCGCCGACTGGCGCCAGCGCGCCCACGTCCGGCGCGAGACGACCATCGAGGAAGCGCCCGAGCGCACGACGTCGGGAGACGTGGCGACCGAGCTGATCGCCCGCAAGCAGGCGCGCGCGCAGCTCGACCTCGCGCTGGCCGAGCTGGACCAGGAGAAGCGCGAGGTCTTCGTGCTCTTCGAGCTCGAGCAGCTTCCGATGCAGGCGGTGGCCGACGCGGTCGGCTGCCCCCTGCAGACCGCCTACGCCCGGCTCTACGCAGCCCGGCGCGTGATCGAAGCCTGGGTCTCGCGGCAACAGGAGGCACACCGGTCATGAGCGATCCCAAGCCCTGGCTCCAGGATGGTGCCCCCGACGGGTGGCGTGCGCTGCTCGAGGCCGCGCGCGACGACGGTCCTTCCGCCGCGCAGCTCGCGCGTCTGCGGGCCAAGGTGGTGAGCGGGCCGCCCGGTGGGAGCGGGGGCGGCGCTCCCGGCGGTGCGAGCGTTCCGCGCGGTCTCTGGGTGGGCGGCGCCGCGGTGGGCGTCGTCATGGCGGTGGCCGCGTTCCAGCTCGGGCGCTCGGTGGAGTCGCCGGCGCCAGCCGCGGTCGTGCCGGTCGCGCCGGCGCCCGTGGTGGTCCCGACCTCGCCGGCGCCCGTGGTCGCCCCGAGCTCGGCGCCACCCAGCGTCGCTCCGGCGCCAGCGGTGCCTGCCGTGATGCCGGCGCTGCCGAAGCCTCCACTTCGAGCGCTGCCCAAGACCGTGGCGCCGGCACCGCCCGAAGCGGACCTCGGCGAGCTGGAGCTCTTGCAGCAGGCGATGACCGCGATCCAGTCGAAGGACTTCTCGGGCGGCCGCGCGCTCCTCGATCGACACGCGCAGCGCTTCCCCCGCAGCGACCTGGAACAGGAGCGCGAGGTGCTGCGGATCGAAGCCCTCGTCGGGCTCGGCGCGCTCGAGGAAGCCCGCGGGCTCGCCGAGGCGTTCAACCAGCGATGGCCGACGTCGACCCACCGCCTGCGCGTGGAAGCGCTGGTGAAGTGACCCCTGACGCGTCGCGTGACGCCCCGGGGTGACGCCAAATCCGCATACACACAACCACTTCCGCCTCCCTGCCGAGAACGGAAGCATGAGCCTTCGCGCGGTGTTCGCGGCGTGCTGTCTGGCGGTGGCGGGCTGCGGCCCGGCAGAGGGGCCGGAAGACGAGGCGACCTCGCAGGAATCGACCGGCGAGCAGCCGCTGTCCTTGTCGGACCCGGCCTACGCGGGCGACTTCCCGGACCCCTTCATCCTCCGCGACGGCAACGAGTACCACGCGTTCGCCACCAACGCGGGCGGCGCCAACGTCAACCACCTGCAGTCGAACGACCTCGCGAAGTGGACGCGGGTCGCCGATGCGCTGCCGAACCTCCCGGGTTGGGCGGCGCCCGGGTTCACCTGGGCGCCCGCGGCGGTGAAGCGCGGCAACGGCTACGTGCTGTACTTCACCGCCCGGCACCGGGCGTCGGGCCGGCAGTGCGTCGGCGTGGCGACCTCGCCCAAGGCTGGCGGCCCGTACGCGCCGCATGGCTCGGTCCCGCTGGTGTGTCAGCTCGACATGGGCGGCTCCATCGACGCCAGCCCCTTCGTCGACGACGACGGCCGCGTGTTCCTGGTGTGGAAGAACGACGGCAACTGCTGCGGCCTCGGCGTGCACCTGTGGAGCCAGCAGCTCACCGGCGACGGGCTCACGCTGATCGGCAACCGCGCCCGGTTGCTCACGCACGATCGCGCCTGGGAGAACCCGCTCATCGAGGCACCGGCGATGGTGCGCGAAGGCGGCCGGCTCTTCCTCTTCTATTCCGCGAACTGGTGGGAGTCGGACCGCTACGCCACCGGCTACGCGACCTGCAGCGGGCCCCTCGGGCCGTGCACCAAGCAGACCACCGACGGCCCCTGGTTCCACTCGGTCTTCGGGCTCGCGGGGCCGGGCGGGGCGGAGTTCTTCCGCGACACCAAGGGCCACCTGTGGATGGCGTACCACGCGTGGCAGGCGGGCAAGGTCGGGTACGGCGCCGGCGGAGCGCGCAAGCTGTGGACGACGCCGGTGGTGATCGACGGCGCTGGGCGCCCGGCGCTGGTGAAGCGGCCCGAAGGGCGCGGGGTGGCGATGCTGCCCAACGGCTACGGCGGCGTGGCGCTCAACTCGTGGGGCGAGGTGCGCTCCTTCGGCTTCGTGGAGCCGGCGCGCGCCAGCGCCTACTGGCCCAACCGGGACATCGCCCGCGCCATCGCGGTGCTGCCCGACGGCAAGGGCGGCTACGTGCTCGACGGGTACGGCGGCATCCACCCGTTCGCCATCGGCAGCGCGCCCATGCCGCCTTCGCCGCGCCAGGTGAGCGGCAGCTGGCCGGGCTGGGACATCGCGCGCGGCTTCGCGCTGCTGCCCGACGGCTCGGGCGGCTACGTGCTCGACGGCTGGGGCGGCCTGCACCCCTTCGCGCTCGGCAACCACGTCGCCCCGCGGCCGGCGCGCGGCGCCGCGTACTGGAAGGGCTGGGACATCGCCCGCGGCGTGGTGCTGAACGCCGAAGGCACCGGTGGCTACGTGCTCGACGGGTGGGGCGGGCTGCACGCCTTCGCCGTGGGCACCGCGGCCATGCCGAGGGCGGTGCGCGAGAACCAGTACTTCAAGGGCACCGATCTGATGCGCGGCGTGGTCCTGGTGCCCGGTGGCGGCGGCTACGTGCTCGACGCCTGGGGCAGCGTCTGGCCGTTCCGCACCGGACCGAGCGTGAAGCCTCCTCCGGCGCGGGGCAACCCGACCTGGGCGTGGTCCGACGCGGCGCGGGGGATCTCGCTGCGCGGCGACGGCAAGGCCGGCGCGGTCATCGACGTCACCGGCGCGGCGGCGATCTTCAGCTTCTGACGGAAGCTGCTAGGACGAGCGCCCATGCGACGCGCGCTCGTGGTGGCAGTGCTGGTCCTCGCCGGGTGTCAGAGCTTCAGCGAAGGCATGAAGGTCGTCTGCGACGCTCCGACCAAGGTCGACCCCAAGCTCGAGCCCGCGGACAAGGCGACGGCCATCGCCACCGTCATCCAGAAGGATCTCACCAACACCGAGGTGCTCGACCTCATCCGCTCCCTGGGCGCCTCGAGCCCCGAGGACAAGGACAAGGGCTTCGCCGCAGCCGTCAAGCGCGCGGGCATCGAGCACTGCCCGCTGCTCGACGAAGGGGCCAAGCGAGAATGAGCGCGCTGCCGATTCGCCGCAGCGAGCTCACCTGCCCGGGGCACTCGCTCAAGATGATGACCAAGGCGGCGGCGAGCGACGCCGACGAGGTGATCTTCGATCTCGAGGACGCCTGCGCGGTGCCGGAGAAGGTCGGCGCGCGCGCCGCCATCGCCCAGGCGATGCAGACGCTCGACTTCACCGGCGGCAAGGTCCGCGCGTACCGCATCAACGGGGTCGAGACGCCGTGGTGCTACCGCGATCTGGTGGACGTGCTCGAGCCGGCCGGCGCGCGCGTGCAGGTGGTGGTGATCCCCAAGGTGAAGAGCCCCGACGAGGTGACGTTCGTCGATCGCCTGGTGACCCAGATCGAGCGTGCCAAGGGCTTCGCCGAAGGTGCCATCGCGCTCGAGGTGCTCATCGAGACCGCCGCCGGGCTGTCGCGCGCGCTGGAGATCGCCCGCGCCTCGCCCCGGGTGGCGTCGCTCATCTTCGGGGTGGCGGACTTCGCGGGCGACCTGGGCGCCGGCGACTTCCGGGAGAACGACGGCCGCAGCTTCGACTGGGCGCGCCAGCAGCTCCTGCTCGCGGCGCGCACCGCCGGGGTCGACGCCATCGACTCGGTCACCGTGGAGCTCAAGGACCCGGCCCGGGTGGCGAAGGACGCGGCCGCCTCCGCCCGCCTGGGCTTCGACGGCAAGTGGGCGATTCACCCCAGCCAGGTCGCGCCGATCCAGTCGGCGTTCACGCCCACGCCCGAGCAGCTCGCGCGCGCGAAGACCATCGTCGACGCCTACCGCCGCTCCGACGCCGCGGGGAAGGGCGCCCTGTTGATCGACGGGGAGATGGTGGACGCCGCGACGCTGCGGGTCGAGGAACGGCGCCTCGCCGTGGCCCAGCGCGCTGGCCTGACGGCTTAGCCGACGTCGAGCAGCTCGACCTCGAACACCAGGGTCGAGTTGGGCGGGATCACGGGCGGGAAGCCGCGGGCGCCGTAGCCGAGCTCGGGCGGAATGGTGAGCTTGCGCAGCCCGCCGACCTTCATGCCGGCGACGCCCTGGTCCCAGCCCTTGATGACCTCGCCCGCGCCGAGCGCGAAGTCGAAGCCTTCACCGCGGTCGCGGCTGCTGTCGAACTTCGACCCGTTGGTCAGCGTGCCCACGTAGTGCACGGTGACCTGCTGGCCGGCCTTGGCTTCCTTGCCGGTCCCCACCTTGAGGTCTTCGATCTTGAGGCTCATCACGACTCCGACGACTGCGAGGAGGAATCCGAAGGCGGCTTATCCGCGTGGCCTCCGCCTTCGGACTTGGTCGCGCCCTGGAAGGCCGGCTTCGCCGCGGCCGCGCCGGCACCGCGCGCGTGGAGCAGCGTCTTCTCGAAGGTCTTGAAACTCACGTCGACCTTGTCGGCGCGGACCGCGGTGACCATTCCCATGCCGAAGGTGGGGTGATCCATCACGTCGTCGAGCACGAACGCCGTCTGGGGCGAGTACTTCTTCGCCTTCGACAGGTCGTGCTTCTTCAGGCGCTCCTCGAAGCCGACGGAGATCTTCGCGGCAGCCGCGGCCTCCTTCTGCTCCGAGGTGCGTCGGGGAGCCGAGAACGAGTTCGCGCGGGCCATGGGCTGAGCCCCCCGGAACTTGTGCTCGCTGCCGCAGGTATTGCACTTCACCCTGGCGATGGTGGTTCCCACCATGGCGAGGATCGTGTGCGCGAGGTTGAGCTCGCACTTGTTGCAGTTGGTGTCGACTTCGCCACCGACCTTCAGGCTGGGCATGGACATTGGCGCGGAAACTGTAAGCGCCAAACCCATGGAGCCAAAGCACAACCTCGATGCCTTGACGCGCCCGGGGCGACTCACTACGTCCCCGCGGCCCCCGCGCCGCACCTCGTGGGCGAGCGACCGCATGGCCTTTTCAGCACCGAAACGCCGCGCCCTCGACCTGCCGATCCGGCCCACCCGGGTGGAGATCTCCGAGGGCGCCCTGCGCCGGAACTTCGCCCGCGCCACCGAGGCCGCCGGCCCGGCCCAGGTGCTGGCGGTGGTGAAGGCCAACGCCTATGGCCACGGCGCCGTGCAGGTGGCCCGGGTGCTGGAAGACGCCGGCGCCACGCTCTTCGGGGTCGCCCTGGTGGAAGAGGGCGTCGAGCTCCGCCACGCCGGCGTGAAGTCGCCCATCCTGGTGATGGGGGGCTCCTACGACGGCGGCTACGGGCTGATGGTGGAGCACCGGCTCACCGCCACGCTCTTCCGGCGCGAACACGTGGAAGGCCTGGCGCAGGCGGCGCGCGCGGCAGGCGTGGCGGCCACCGCGCACCTCAAGCTCGACACCGGCATGAGCCGGCTGGGCGTCTCGCCCGACGAGCTCGGCGAGCTCCTGGGCCTCTTGCGGGCGGCGCGCGGCGCGGTGGAGCTCGAAGGCTTCATGTCGCACTTCGCCAACGCCGACCTCGAGGACGACCCGCTGACGCCGAGGCAGGTGGCCCGCTTCCGCGAAGGGCTGCGGCAGGTGCGCGACGCCGGCTTCAACCCCCGCTATCGCCACCTGGCGAACTCCGCCGGCCTGCTGGGGCTCCCGGGCCTCGCGGACGGACTGGACATCAACCTGGTGCGCCCGGGGCTCATGCTCTACGGCCTCACCCCCGACGCCTGGCTCGACGGGCGGCAGCCGCTCGAGCCGGTGCTGACGTGGAAGACGGGCGTCATTCACCTGAAGACCGTGCCCAAGGGCACCGCGGTCTCCTACGGCGGCATCTGGACCGCGCCGCGCGACACCGTGGTGGCCACGCTCCCGGTCGGCTACGCCGACGGCTACAGCCGGGACTTCTCGTCCAAGGGGGAAGTGCTCCTGCGCGGGCGCCGGGCGCCGATCGTCGGCCGGGTGACCATGGACATGTGCATGGCGGACGTCACCGACCTGCCGGGGACGCGGGTGGGCGACGAGGTGGTGCTCCTGGGCGGGCAGGGGGCCGAGCAGCTCCGCGCCGAGGCGCTGGGGGCGATCGCCAACACGCTGCACTACGAGGTGCTGTGCCGCATCGGTGCGCGGGTGCCGCGGTTGCTTGTGCCCTGAGCGAGGTGACGTTAAGTCGCCTCGCCAGTGACTCCCGAGTCGTCGCGCCAGTCGATCGCCGTGCAGACCGTGGAATCGGTCGGCCGGTCGCTCATCGACTTCATCAACGACGTCGGCGGGCTCCTGATGATGCTCACCGACGTGCTGCGCTGGTCGGTGCGGCCGCCGTACCGCCTGCAGAACTTCGCCCAGCAGCTCGACTTCGTGGGCGTGGGCAGCGTCTTCCTGGTGGGGCTCACCGGCACCTTCTCGGGCATGGTCTTCGCGCACCAGAGCGCGCGCGCCTTCGAGCTCTTCGGCGCCGAGAGCCTGGTCGCGCCGACGGTGGCGCTCACCCTGAGCCGCGAGCTGGCGCCGGTGTTCTCGGCGCTGATGGTCACCATGCGCGCGGGCAGCGCCATGTGCACCGAGCTCGGCACCATGCGGGTGACCGAGCAGGTCGACGCGCTGGAGACGATGGCGGTGAACCCGGTGCAGTACCTGCTGGTGCCGCGGGTGCTGGCGGGGCTCATCATGGTTCCCATGCTGGTGATGCTCTTCAACCTCGCCGGAATGCTGGGCGCGTACTTCGTGGCGGTGGTGGTGAAGGGCGTCTCCGCCGGCACGTTCCTCACCCGCACCCAGCAGTGGCTCGACCCGGAAGATCTGGGCGAAGGGCTCATCAAGGGCGCGGTGTTCGGGCTCTTCGTGACGTTGGTGGCGTGCTTCAAGGGCTACAACGCCGCGGGCGGCGCGAAGGGCGTCGGCCAGGCGACCACGCAGGCGATGGTCTCCAGCGCGCTGGGCATCTTCATCCTCGACTACTTCGTGGGAGTCCTCTTCCATTGAGCGAGGGTGGGCCCGCGCGGCCGATGATCGAGATCATCGACCTGCACAAGAGCTTCGGTGAGCACAAGGTGCTCACCGGCATCAACCTCACGGTGCCCGCGGGCAGCACGCTGGTGATCCTGGGGGGCTCGGGGTCCGGCAAGACGGTGTGCATGAAGCACATGATCGGGCTGCTCAAGCCCGACTCGGGCAAGGTGATGGTCGACGGCGAGGACCTGGTGCCCTTCGGCCCGCAGGAGCTCGAGCGGGTGCGGCGCAAGTTCGGCATGGTCTTCCAGTTCGCGGCGCTCTTCGACTCGATGACCGTCTACGAGAACGTGAGCTTCCCGCTGCGCGAGCACCTCAAGATGCCCGAGGAGCAGATGCGGGAGATCGTGCGGTCGAAACTCGACATCGTCGGCCTCAAGAACGTCGAGGAGAAGTACCCCGCCGACCTCTCGGGCGGCATGCGCAAGCGCGTCGGCCTGGCGCGCGCCATCGTGCTCGACCCCAAGATCGTCCTCTACGACGAGCCGACCACCGGCCTCGACCCGATCACCACCGACTACGTCGACGAGATGATCCTCGAGGCGAAGCAGAAGCTCGGCGTGACGTCGGTGGTCATCAGCCACGACATCGCCTCGGCCTTCAAGGTGGCGGACAACATCGCCTTCCTCTCGCAGGGCGTGATCGTCGACCAGGGGCACCCGTCGAAGCTGCGCCACTCGCAGCACCCGGCGGTGAAGGTGTTCCTGCAGACCTGGTTCGGGAAGAACTAGCAGCGCGCCCTTCCTCAGGGCAGCGGCGGCAGGTGCTTGCGGCAGCACTCGGGCACCTCGGCCCGAACGGCCACCAGGGCCCGGTGGGCCTTGGTGAGGAAGTCGACGGAGCTCTCGATCACCACCCGGCGGGGGTGCCGTTCCCAGGCGGCCGCGATGCGCGCATCGATGGCGGCGGCTTCCTGCGGCGACTCGAGGCGCAGCGGGTTCTGGTGGTTGTAGCCGTTGGTCGCTTCCGGCGTGCGCAGGTGAATCACCAGCGAATAGCGGGCGAGCTCCTGCGCCGCGGTGGTGCCGAGCTCGGCCCAGAAGTCGCCCGGCCCGGGCCAGTAGGCGACGCCGTCGACGGTGCCGCGGTCGCAGAGCACCACCGCGGGGTTGCCTTCGGTCATCGCCAGCGCCTCGAGCTCGCGCTGCACCTGGAAGATGGCCCGCTGGGCGGCGCGCCGCGCACCTTCGCCCGGGGCGCGGGGGAAGCCGCCGCCGAAGAGGATGCTCGCGGCCTCCGGCAGCACCATCACGTGGGCGCAGAAGGCCTGTCGCACCAGCTCGAGGACCGCCGTCTTGCCCGCGCCGGGGCCGCCGGTGACCACGATCCGCTGGCGCTGGTGGCGCTCCTGGCAGTGACAGGGGTTCATTGGGGCCTTCCGGTCGCGATGGTAGCCCGAGGAATTCCATTCGCCAGGCAGCGGCCGAAGTGGCAGAGGAAGCGCCATGGCGAGTGACGCGGAGTTCGATGCCATCGTGGTGGGGTCCGGGGCGACCGGCGGCGTCGCCGCGTGGCAGCTGACCGCGGCCGGGCTCAAGGTGCTGGTGCTGGAAGCAGGGCCCAAGCTCTCGGTGAAGCAGGCCTACGGCAACCCGGTGTCGAACCTCGCGCGGCAGCTCACCCAGCGCTGGTTCACCGGCGCCCAGAAGGTGCAGGAGCGCCACGGCGGGTACTGGGAGACCAACCCCCGGCTCTACACCGACGACGCGAAGAACCCGTACACCACGCCCGAAGGCCAGCCGTACGCCTGGATCCGCGGGCGGCAGGTGGGTGGGCGGTCGCTCACCTGGGGCGGGGTGATGCTCCGCTTCTCGGACTACGAGTTCCAGGCGGCGAAGCGCGACGGCTACGAGGTGGACTGGCCGCTCACCACCAAGGACCTCGATCCGTACTACGCGAAGGTCGAGGCCTTCTTCGGGGTGCACGGCTCGAAGGAAGGGCTGGAGCAGCTGCCCGACGGCGAGTTCCTCGAGGCCTGCGCGTTGTCTCCGGCGGAAGAGAAGCTCAAGGCCACGGTCGAATCGAAGTTCGGCCGGCGCGTGATCCCCTCGCGCGGCATTCGCGGGCGCCGGCAGCCGGAGAAGGACGGTGCCTTCTCCAAGCTGTCGAGCCCGGGCTCCACGCTCACCGCGGCGCACGCGACGGGAAAGCTGACGCTGCGCTCCGACGCGATGGTGGTGCGGCTGGAGATCGACGAGGCCACCGGCAAGGCGACCGGCGTGGAGTTCCTCGACACCCGCACCAAGGAGCTGCACCGCGAGAAGGCGCCGCTGGTGTTCCTCTGCGCGTCGACCATCGAGACCTTGCGCATCCTGATGAGCACCAGGACCGCGGCCCACCCGGAAGGGCTGGGCTCGAGCAGCGGCGTGCTCGGCCGGTACCTGATGGACCACGTGGTCTCGAACACGTACTTCACGATGCCGGGCTTCCCGGAGAGCGACGAGTACGAGCTGCTCGGGAGCGACGCGATCCTGATTCCCCGGTACCGCAACGTGGGCCAGGACAAGGCGCCGTTCCTGCGCGGCTTCGGGCTGTGGGGTGGGGTGGCGCGGCTGAAGTTCCCGGGGCCGCTGGTGAAGGTGAAGGGCATGCCGTTCGGCTTCCTGGCGGCGATGGCGGAGACGCTCCCGCACCGCGACAACCACGTGCGGCTCGACGAGACGGTGAAGGACGCCTGGGGCCTGCCGGTGCCGCACATCGCCTGCAAGTGGACCGACAACGACGTGGCGATCGCCAAGGCGATGCGGGCCGACTGCGAGGAGATGGTGGCGGCCTCGGGCGGCGTGGTGACCCCGCTCACCGAGCTGGTCCGCACCCCGTTCATCAGCGGCTTCATGAAGAAGATGGAAGACGAGTGGCTGCTCACCGTGCCGGGCCTGTTCGTGCACGAGGTCGGCGGCGCGCGCATGGGGACCGATCGCAAGAGCTCGGTCACCAACCCCTACGGCCAGCTGTGGGACGCGCCCAACGTCTTCGTCACCGACGGGGCCTGCTGGGTGAGCTCCGGCTGGGCGAACCCGACCCACACCGAGATGGCGATCACCGCCCGGGCCTGCGAGCGCGCGGTGGCGGAAGCGAAGCGGCGCAACCTCTGACCCGTGGTCGATTGAGCGCGGCCCCCGGGGCCCCTTTGGCGTAGAGTCACCCACCTCGTGCGCAAGCTGCTCACCCCGTTCCGGGTCGGTCTGTTGGTGATCGGGTCGGGCGCGATCCTCTTCGGCTTCCTGAACTTCGTGAAGAAGGGCGGGATGAGCGAGAAGGAGTCCATTCGCGTCTACGCGTACTTCCGCGACGCGTCGGGCCTGGGCAAGAAGAGCCGGGTGCAGATCGCCGGTATCCCCGTGGGCGAGGTGGGGGAGATCGAGCTCACCGGCACGCGCGCCAAGGTGTGGCTGCGCATCCGCAAGGACGTGGGCGCCCGGCAAGACGCGGCGATCACCAAGCGCTCGGAGTCGCTGGTTCTGAGCGACTACATGATCGACCTCATCCCCGGTTCGGAGGACCAGCCGCTGCTCGCCGACGGCGATCAGATCAAGCGGGTCATCGACGCCCAGGGCATGGAGCAGGTCTTCAACACCCTGTCGGCGATCACCCAGGACATCCAGCAGGTGACGATCGCGCTGCGCAACGTGCTCGGCGGCGACAAGGGCCAGGGCTCGATCGAGACCATCGTCGCCAACATGGTGAAGCTGTCGGAGTCGGTCGAGAAGACGGTGCGCGAGACCGCCGGCCGCCTCGATCAGATCCTGGCGAACGTGGAAGCGGTGTCGGGCGACGTGCGCCGGCTGACCGCGGGCGAAGAGAGCACGGTGCGCTCGATCGTCCACAACATCGAAGGCATCACCACCGACACCCGCGAGGTGCTGGCGACGGTGAAGAAGGTGATCGGCTCCAACGAGGGCGACCTCAAGGAGAGCGTGGCGAGCCTCAAGACCACGCTGGAGCGGCTCGACAACTCGCTCAAGAACGTCGAGGAGATCACCGGTAACGTGAAGGACGGCAAGGGGGCCCTGGGCGCCCTGGTCGCCGACAACCGCATCGGCCAGAAGGTGAGCGAGACGGTCGACGACGTGGCCGACCTCGCCTCGTCGATCACCGGCCTTCAGGCCGAGGTGGGCATCAAGAGCGACTACCTGGTGACGCAGGGCCAGGCGAAGAACGTGCTCGGTATTCGACTCATCCCCAAGCCGGACAAGTACTACCTGCTGGAGTTCGTCGACGACCCGCGCGGCGCGGTGGAGACGATCTTCGTGCAGACCAACCCGCCCAACGCGGGCTCGCCGACCGTGCAGCGCCAGACGGTGACCAAGGACGCCATCAAGGTGAGCGCGCAGTTCGCCAAGCGCTACTCCTTCCTCACGCTGCGCTTCGGCATCATCGAGTCGACGGGCGGCCTGGGCCTCGACCTGAGCTTCCCGCTCAAGTTCTTCTACTATTCGAAGTGGATCGAGGACGCGCTGGTGCTCAAGGTCGACGCGTTCAACTTCTCGGTCGAGTCGCTCGAGTACCCGCGCCTGCGCGCCACGCTGCGGTTCACCCCGTTCGATCACATCTACGTGAACGTGGGCGTCGACGACGTGCTCAACCGGCCGAACCGGGATGCGCTCACCAACCGGCTGCTCTCGGGGCGCGACCTGTTCTTCGGCGCCGGCATCTACTTCACCGACTCGGACCTCAAGGGGCTCTTGACGGTGACGGGCGTGCCGAAGCTCTAGAGGATCGGGAGTGCAGGGTGGCCTGCGCTCTTGGATGATCACGGCAAGCCGGGGCCCCGCTCGGGCGTGCCCCGCTCGGCTCCGCGCTTTGCGCTCCGCTCACGGGGGCCCCCAGCCCGGCCCCCCGGTTGCCCTCGCGCGTTCCGAGGAGGAGGGGGCGGAGGGGGGAGTTCCGGAGTAACTCAGGCACCGCAGTGCTGGTAGGCCGCCTCGCACGCTTGTTTCGACTCGAAGCGATCCGCACACCCGGGCCCCGAGCACTTGCAGCCACAGTCAGCTGGACTCACTGGAGCCTGCGCGCACCCGTGGCCGGTCCACACCCACGGGCCCTGGAGACAGCAGGAGACGATCTCGTAGGTCGCCGGCCTCGGCCCCGAACACGGGCGACGCCAGGAGCAGCCGCTCATCGCCACCAGCACGAGAAACAGCCCGCGGAGACCGGTCACGGATCGAAGCAGGTGATCGTGCCGGCGTTGGACTGGCAGACCCCGCGCGGCGTCTGGGCGCATTTGATCTGCCCGTAGTCCGCCACGCAGCCGTAGCCACAGACGATGCGCCCGTATTCCGCCACGCAGGATGCCTTGGGGGCTCCGGGCCAGGCGTGCGGCGGATCCCAGCAGACGAGCTTGCCGTACTCGGCGCGGCAGGCGCCCTGAGGAGACTCCGCGCAGGCGAGCTGCCCGTACGCGCTCACGCACGCGTAGCCACAGGCGAGCTTTCCGTAGTCGGAGATGCACTGCGCCTTCGCCGAGCCCTGCACGCAGTGCGACGCCGGAGGGTCCCAGCACTGCACCTTGCCGTAGTTCGACACGCAGGCCCCGTACGGCGTCTGCGCACAGGCCACCTGGCCCGCGTTCGCCACGCACGAGAAGCCACACGCAGTCTTGCCGTACTCCGTCACGCAGTTCGCCCCCGCCGGCCGGCCCCCGCCGAAGCGGCCCGGCTCGGGAAGGGCAGGCGCATAGGGCTGCTGACCGCGGAACCCCGGCGGGTCCCAGCAGGTGATCTTGCCCGAGTCGGCCTTGCAGACGCCCTGCGGCGTCTCCGCGCACTTGATGAGGCCGTAGTCCGCCACGCAGCCGTAGCCGCAGACCGTCTTTCCGTACTTGGAAAGACACTGGGCCTGTTGCCCAGTCACCAACGCCACCACCAGGAGCGAGAGCATGGCGCCTCTTACGCAGCCCGCCCCGGTTTATTCACCGGAGGACCGCGTCGAGCTCGCCGCTCGCGCCGAACGCACCGCGGTAGCGCGCGATCAGCTCGGGGCGGGTGAAGCCGTGCTCCTGACAGCCCTTGTGCTCGATGGTGTAGGCCGAGCACACCGCCGCCAGCCGGCCGGTCACCGGCAGAGGCAGCTTGCGCGAGAGGCCGTAGACCAGGCCGCCGATGAAGGCATCGCCCGCGCCCGTCGGGTCCAGCACCTTGCTCACCGGGCAGACGGGAATGGTGTGCGAGGTGCCGCCGCGCTCGTGGATCACCGCGCCGTGCTCGCCCTTGGTGATGGCGCTGATCGGCGTGGTCCCCAGGATCTTCGCTTCGCTCCAGCCCGTCGCCTTCGCCATCAGCGACAGCTCGTAGTCGTTCGCCACCAGCACCGCCGCGCCCTCGAGCCCGGTGATGATCTGCTTGGCGTCGAGCCGGGGCGTCTGCTTGCCCGGGTCGAACACGTAGCGCAGCCCCATCTTCAGGCACTCGTTCGCATGCCGCGCCATCGAGTCCGGGTCGGTGGGCGAGATGATGACCCAGTCTTCCTTGGTGAGCTTGAGCCCCTCGAGCGACTGCTCGCGCGCGTGCACCGCCGCGCCCGGGTAGAAGGCGACGATCTGGTTGTTCACCGCGTCGGTGTTGATGAAGCAGCTCGCGGTGAACTCGTGGGCGACTTCCTTGATGCCCGACGGGTCGATGCCCGCCTTCTGCATCAGCTCGCGGTAGTCGCGGAAGTCCTGGCCCGCCGCCGAGACCACCAGCGGCTTGTCGCCCAGGAGCGCCAGCGTGTACGCGACGTTGCCCGCCACGCCGCCGCGCAGCCGCTTCATCGAGTCCACCAGGAAGCTCACCGTGAGCATGTGGACCTTGTCCGGGAGGATGTGGTCCGAGAACTTGCCCGGGAACTGCATGATGTAGTCCCACGCCAGGGAGCCGGTGACGACGATGCGCACGGTGAAGACCTCGTGAAGAGAAGGAGCGGGCGCTCATATCCCACTGGGCGCACGAACACGAACGTGAGAGCGTCTCGGCCCTGAAGAAGGGGGCACGCACATGGTTCGGTTCCTGGTGGTCAGCCTGGTGGTGGTCGCGCTCGCGGGCTGCAAGAGCAGGGAAGAGCAGCTCAAGGCCGCGGAGGACGAAGGCAACCTGCTGGTCGCCAAGAAGGCCAAGCTCCTCGAGGGCGGCGGCGAGGCGCTCAAGAAGGAAGGCAAGGCCGCCGCCGAGAAGCTCGCCGAGGGCGGAGGCGAGGTCTTCAAGGGCCTGGGCAAGGGCTTCGACAAGTCGCTCACCGAGGTGAAGCTCGAGGTCGTCCCCGAGCTCGCCCCCAAGGGCCTGGGCGCCACGCGCGCCGCCCGCCGGGAGTCCGGCAAGACCAACGTGGTCACGGTCTACGTCACCATGGAGAAGGCCTACACCGGGCCGCTCGAGCTGCGCGCCTTCGACTCCGAGGACAAGGAGGTCGGCCGCGCCAAGGCGGAGGTCGACGCCAAGGAAGGCGGCGCCCAGTACCTCGACTTCGAGTTCGACGAGCGCACGCCGCTGCTCACCGCCGGGAAGTTCGTGCTGCGGTAGGTCTGCTTGCAGCCGGGCGACTCCCGTGGTTAAGGGTCACCCCTCCGCCAGTCCTCCGGGCATGTCGCCCGGGGTAAGGCGAACAAAGGATGTCCCCGCCATGAAGCCCGACATGCACCCGGTGTACGCCCCCAGCCGCATCTCCTGCGCCTGCGGCAACATCGTCGAGACCCGCTCCACCCGCGGCAGCTTCACGGTGGAAATCTGCGCGAACTGCCACCCGTTCTTCACCGGCAAGTTCAAGCTGATGGACACCGCGGGTCAGGTCGAGCGCTTCCGCAAGAAGTACGGCAAGAAGGACGCTGCCGCGCCGAAGGCGTAAGCCTTGGCTGCGCCGGCTCCCAGCCCCGCTCGTCCGTACATCGGCGGTCAGGCCGTCATCGAAGGCGTGATGATGCGGTCCCCCAAGTCCTTCGTGGTGGCCGTGCGCCGCCCCGAAGGTGGGGTCGCCGTGCGCGAGCAGGCCTGGGAGACGCTCTGGCCCAAGCTCGGCTTTCTGCGCTGGCCCGTCTTCCGCGGGGCGGTGGTGCTCGCCGAGTCGCTCCACAACGGCTACTCGGCGCTCAAGTTCAGCGCCGAGCACGGCATGCCCGAGGACGGCGCCGCTCCACGGCGGCCGTCGCCGGTGCAGCTCCTGTCGTTCCTGCTCGGCGCGCTGGTCGCGGGCGCCGACGCCGACCCGGTCACCCCTTCGCCGGACCCTGCGCCCAAGAAGGATTCGTCGTCGGACATGCTGGGCGTGGCGACCGTGGTGATGATGCTGTTCTTCATCGGGCTGCCGCACCTGCTCACCTGGGCGCTGGGCCGCGCGGTGGGCCCGGGGCTCGACACCACCACGCCGTGGTTCCACCTGGTCGACGGCGGCTTCCGCATCGTCGTGCTGGTGGGGTACCTCGCGATCCTCTCCCGCACCGAGGACGCCAAGCGGCTGTTCGCGTACCACGGCGCCGAGCACAAGGTGATCTGGACGTACGAGTCGCAGAAGGCGCTCACCGTCGAGAACGCACGGCCTTTCACCACCCGGCACCCGCGCTGCGGCACCAGCTTCCTGTTCATCGTGGTGGGCGTGGCGGTGGCGCTGCACGTGGCGCTCCTGCCGCTCTTGCCCCGGCTCCACGAGAACGAGCTGGTGAACCAGCTGCTCCTGGTGCTCATCAAGCTGCCGATGGCGTTCCCCATCGCCGGCATCGCCTACGAGCTGCAGCGGCTGTCGGCGCGCCCCTCGTGCCCGGCGATCGTCACCTGGGCGATGAAGCCCGGCATCTGGCTCCAGGGCATCACCACCCGCCCGCCCGACGACGCCCAGCTCGAGGTCGCGCTGCTGTCGCTCGGCCGCGCGCTCGCCCGCGAAGAAGGCCGCCCCGGGGCGACCGACGGCGTGAAGCTGTACCCGGACTTCGCCGCGGCCCAGGCGGCGTGACTTCTCGAAGCCCCTGGCTGGACAGTCCCCCGCCGGGCGGGCAACGTTCCCGCTGACGATGGCGCTCAAGCCGGTCACCTCCCGCGTCTCCCAGGCCACCGCCGCCGCGGTGGAGGTCAAGCGCGGCCTCATCGACACCCTGAAGCCGCCGCCCGCGAAGGCACCGGCGCCTTCGGCCTTCTCCGCCGCGCAGGGGCCCGACACGCGGCCGCGCGCGCCCTGGTCGGGCAGAGCACAGGTGCTCGCGAGCCGGGCGCTGGAGGCCGCCAAGGGGACCACCGGCGACGCGGCGATTCGCAAGGCGGTCGAGGCGCTCGCCACTGACCCCAGCATCGCTGGGGCCTCGCTGTCCGTCTCGGTGGCCGCGCTGCACGGAGGCCCCGTGATCGCCGCCCGGGGCGCGAGCGACGATCTCAACCCGGCGTCGAACTCCAAGCTCGCCACCGCCAGCTTCGCCATGGCGGTGCTCGGCGCCGACCACCGCTTCGAGACCCCGTTTCAGCTCGACGGCGCTGGCCGCCTCTGCGTGGTGGGCAACTTCGACCCGTCGCTCACGCCAGCGCGTCTGCTGGATGCGGCCAGGGCGCTCAAGGCGAGCGGGGTGCACACGCTCGCCGGCGTCACGCTCGACAATTCGGCGCTGGAAGGCACGCGCACTCCGGCGCACTTCGCCGAGGCCGGCGACGCCGACTGGGAGTTCCTCGCTCCGCCCGAAGCGCTGAGCGTGGACAAGAACCTGGTGTGGCTGGAAGTGACGCCAGGCGAGCGGGAAGGCGAGGCGGGCCGCATCCGCGTGGACCAGGGGGCCTTCGAGATCCGCGACGGCGTCACCACGCTGCCCGGCGGGTCGGAGTTCCACCTGCGCGTCGACGAGCAAGACGTGCACGGCACCCTGGTGCGAAACGCCAAGGGGCAGGCGATCATCGACGTCACGGGCGACATCGCCAGCTCGTACACCAAGGGCAAGGCGCTCAAGATGAAGTCGCCCGACCCCGTCGCGAGCTTCGCCGACAAGCTGCTCGCCGCGCTTCAGCAGGCCGGCATCGAGGTGAAGGGCCCGGTGCTGAGCGGCAAGGCGCCGGCGGATGCGCGCACGGTGTTCACCTCGCGCTCGGCCCCGCTCGCGGAACTCCTCAAGGCGTCGATCGCCGAGTCCAACGCGTTCGACCACGAGATGTATGCGCTGGCCGCCGCGCGCGCGCAACGCGGGAGCCCGACCATCAGCCTCGAGCAGGCGACGGCCGAGCTGGGCACGTTCCTCCACCGCGAGGTCGGGCTGGAGTCGTTCCGCTTCGACAACGCGTCGGGCATCGGCAACGCCAATCGGCTGTCGTCGGACGACGTGCTCAAGATCCTCCGCAAGGATGCCCAGGACCCGCGCTTCCGCCCGATCTTCGATGGGCTGGCGCGCCCGGGGCAGCCGGGGTCGACGCTGGGCACCCGCATGCTGGGGACGCCCGCGGAAGGGAGCCTGCGCGCCAAGACCGGCACCCTGGGGCGCATCGTCGCGCTCTCGGGCGTGGTGGGGTTCGACGGCCCGCGGCCGCTCGGCTTCTCGGTGTTGCTCAACGGGCTCGAGAAGGGCGCTCCCGGTCGCGAGACGGGGCGCGCGTTCGTCGACGCGATGGGCATCGTGCTCGCCACGCTCAACGCCTGAGCGATCCGAAAACTGGACGCGATCGATCGCTCACCTACCGTGAAGGGGCGCCGCGGCTTCGCGGCGATTCCTTTCTGGAGGCCTCGATGCCGCGCTCAGCTCTCGCCGAATCCATTCCGTTTCGCTCGCTGCCGTCGCTCAAGGATGCCGAGTTCGCGCGCGCGAAGCAGTGGGTGCTCTACCGCGGCGACTCGCTCGCGCTGATGGAGTCCTTCGAGCCGCACACCTTCGACGTGGTGTTCGCCGACCCGCCGTACTTCCTGTCGAACGGGGGCTTCACCTGCCAGGGCGGCAAGCGGGTGAAGGTGGACAAGGGCGGGTGGGACGCTTCCCAGGGCGTGGAAGAAGATCACGCCTTCACCAAGTCCTGGCTCAAGGCCTGCCAGCGCGTGCTCAAGCCGACGGGCACCCTGTGGGTCTCGGGCACCCAGCACGTCATCTTCAGCGTCGGGTTCGCGATGCAGCAGCTCGGCATGAAGCTGCTCAACACCGTCACCTGGTTCAAGCCCAACGCCTCGCCGAACCTCGCCTGCCGCTACTTCACCCACTCGACCGAGATCCTGCTCTGGGCCTCGCCGACCACGGGGAAGGGGCCGCTCAAGCACACCTTCAACTACCAGGCGATGAAGCAGGAGAACGGCGGCAAGCAGATGCGCGACGCGTGGGCCCTGCCGCCGACCGGCGACGCCGAGCTGTCCGACGACGGCCACGGCCGGCTGTGGAGCGAGCTCACCCCGCGCAACGGCGAGAAGACCCACGGGCGCCACCCCACCCAGAAGCCGGTGCGGCTCCTCGAGCGCATCATCGAGGCCAGTGCCCCCGAAGACGCGCTGGTGCTCGACCCGTTCTGCGGCTCCGGCACCACCGGCGTGGCCGCCCTGCGCAAGGGCTGCCGCTTCGTGGGGCTGGACATGAACCCCGAGTACCTGGCGCTCACCAAGCGCCGGCTCGCCGACCCCGGGTAGCTTCCGGGCGGCCGACCCTTCCTGGGCTGGGTTGACATTCCCTGGGCAATGCTTAATTAGCGCTCGCAGTTGTCGAGTGCTAACGGCTCCCCGGAATCAAAACCCAGTCTTTTCAGGAGGTTCAATTCATGTCGGCCAAAGAGATCTTCTTCCACCAGCCTGCCCGCGAGGCGATCCTGCGCGGCGTCCGCATCCTCTCGGATGCCGTGGCGGTGACGCTGGGGCCCAAGGGCCGCAACGTCGTCATCGAGAAGTCGTTCGGTTCGCCGACGATCACCAAGGACGGCGTGACCGTCGCCAAGGAGATCGACCTCGAGAACAAGTTCGAGAACATGGGCGCGCAGATGGTGAAGGAGGTCGCGTCGAAGACCTCGGACATCGCCGGCGACGGCACCACCACCGCGACCGTGCTGGCGCGCGCGATCTACGAGGAAGGCCTCAAGCTGGTCGCCGCGGGCCACTCGCCGATGGACCTCAAGCGCGGCATCGACGCCGCGGTCGAGTCGATCACCGCCGAGCTCAAGAAGCTGTCGAAGCCCACCTCGGGCAAGAAGGACATCGCCCAGGTCGGCACCATCTCGGCCAACGGCGACACCACCATCGGCAACATCATCGCCGACGCGATGGACAAGGTCGGCAAGGAAGGCGTCATCACCGTCGAGGAGGCCAAGGGCCTCGAGACCACGCTCGACGTGGTGGAAGGCATGCAGTTCGACCGCGGCTACATCTCGCCGTACTTCGTGACCAACCGCGAGCGCATGCTGGTCGAGCTCGACGACCCCTACATCCTCATCAGCGAGAAGAAGATCTCGGTGATGGCGGACCTCGTTCCCCTGCTCGAGCAGGTGGCGCGCGCCGGCAAGCCGCTGGTGATCGTGGCCGACGACATCGAGGGTGAGGCGCTGGCCACCCTGGTGGTGAACAAGATCCGCGGCGTGCTCAACGTGGCGGCGGTCAAGGCGCCTGGCTTCGGCGATCGCCGCAAGGAGATGCTGAAGGACCTGTCGATCCTCACCGCCGGCACCGTGGTGAGCGAGGACCTGGGCATCAAGTTCGAGACCCTGACCCTGAACGACCTCGGCCGCGCGAAGCGGGTGAGCATCGACAAGGACAACACCACCATCATCGACGGCGCCGGCAAGAAGGCCGACATCGAGGCGCGCATCAAGCAGATGCGCATGCAGATCGGTGAGACCACCAGCGACTACGACAAGGAGAAGCTCCAGGAGCGTCTCGCGAAGCTGGTCGGCGGCGTGGCGGTGATCAACGTCGGCGCGGCGACCGAGGTGGAGATGAAGGAGAAGAAGGCCCGCGTCGAAGACGCGCTCCACGCCACCCGCGCGGCGGTCGAGGAAGGCATCGTCCCCGGCGGCGGCGTCGCGTACGTCCGCTCGCTCAAGGCGCTGGCCGGCCTCAAGCTCAACTCCGAGCAGGCGTTCGGCGTGGAGATCATCAAGAAGGCGATCACCCAGCCGCTGTGGAAGATCGCGACCAACGCCGGCCTCGAGGGCGCGGTGGTGGTGAACAAGGTCGCCGAGGGCTCGGGCGCGTTCGGCTTCAACGCCCGCACCGAGGTGTACGAGGACCTGGAGAAGGCCGGCGTGATCGACCCGACGAAGGTCGCCCGCTGCGCGCTCCAGAACGCGGCGTCGGTCGCGTCGCTGCTGCTCACCACCGAGGCGATGGTGGCGGACAAGCCCAAGAAGAAGAGCAACAAGACCGGCGGCGGCATGCCGGACTACGGCGGCGACGACATGGACATGTGAGTTCGGCGAGCGATCGCTGAAGTCACTGCAGTGCACGGCGCCTCGCGATCGGTTCGATCGCGGGGCGTCGTTGCGTTCGGGCCCCGCTACTTCGCGCGCTCGAAGGTGAGCGTGTAGAGCGCCCTGGACAGCTCGTCGTAGAGCTTCGCCATGTGCGGGTTCGCGTACGACGCGGTGAGCCGGCGGACCTTGCGCAGGAGCGGCAGGTCCCCGGGCTCGAGCACCGCCACCAGGTCGAGCTCGGCGTCGGGCAGCTCGTGGTTGATGGCGTCGAAGGCCTTCCAGTCCTTCTTGAGGATGCCTTCGAAAGCCGCCACGAAGCGCTCACGGGTGACCTTTGGGCTCGCGCGGGGCGTGAGGCGGCCTTCGCCCTTGCGCAGCGCGAGCACCTCGGGCGCCGCTTCCTTGGGGCACAGCTCGCTCTCGCACGTGAGGCCCTTGAGGAAGGCGGTGGCGGCGGGAGTG
The DNA here is from genome assembly GCA_019694595.1 of Myxococcaceae bacterium. Taxonomy (GTDB): domain Bacteria; phylum Myxococcota; class Myxococcia; order Myxococcales; family Myxococcaceae; genus JAIBBQ01. The sequence goes on along the minus strand of JAIBBQ010000016.1, from coordinate 6,538 downwards.
TTCTGGCGGGCGAGCAGGTACAGGAGCGTGCGCTGCACCTCGAGTGGGTTCTTCTTCTTGGCGAGCGCGATCAGGGCCGGCGTGGCGACGGCCTCGTCCATCGCGCCGTAGAGGAACAGCGCCCCGGCCGAGAGCCCCATGAGCTGGGCGTGCTCGGGCACGTTGTACTGGGGCTTGGGCAGGGTGAACCAGCGGGCGGCGGCGCTGGAGGTGTCGACGCCCTGGAAGCCGAGCCGGGACAGGCCCTCGACCCACTCGCGGAGCTGCACGTCGTCGAAGTCGGCGTCGCGGTACGCCTCGAGGAGCAGCTGCTGATCTTCCGCCGCCTGCGAGAGCGAGCGCAGCAGCTGGGCGCCGTCGTAGGCGAAGAAGTGGTCGCGCTTGGGGTTCTTGAGCGCCGCGCGCAGGCAGGGCACCCAGTCGGCGCCGTGAGACTTGGCGGCGGCCCAGAAGGCGTCGAGCTCCGCGTTCTTCGCCTTGCGCTCGTCGGGCGAGAGCTTGGCGGGACGGAAGCCGTAGGTCTTCGAGAGCTGCGCGTCGAACTCGGCGCACTTCGGGGGGGCGGCCGCGAGCGAGACGGCGAGCAGGGCGGCGAACGTGAGGGGCACGCAGGGCTCCAGCGCAGAAGGGAACAGCGAGGCGAGCACTTCCGTTACGGAAAGGCCCGAAGGGTAGACGGGGGCTCCCCGCAAACGGCGCACGATCTGGAAACACCGGGGTTCCAGGCCGGCCGCGCTGCTCAAGTTTCGCTGGCGGTCGAACGGCAAATCAGTCAGTTAGCGCGCCAGGCCGGCAGTCTTGTTCATCTTTCGAGGAAGGATTCAGCCCATGTTGAAGCGCGCGGTGGTCTCGTTGTCGTCGGGTGGTCTGGTTGTCCTGTGTGCGATCGGTGCGGGGTCCCTCGGAGGAGCTGGCTGCGGCGGGAGCGGCGGCGGCGGCGGTTCCGGCGGCGGCTCGGGCGGTGGCACGTCGTCGATCGACACCACCTGCAACGCCGACGCTGGCACGGTGACCACCACCCAGCTCTTCGCGGGCGTCGCGGGCATGAAGTGCAAGGAGTGCCACTTCCCCGCGTCGGGCGGCATGGCCGCGGGCTCGGGCTTCGCGTACGGCGACTACACCAACCTGGACAACTTCCACGCGGCGACGGTGGGCGCGAACTCCAAGTACGCGGGCTCCAACGCGACCCTCAAGGTCGTCGACCCCAAGAACCTCGCCAACAGCTCGATGTGGCTCAAGCTGCACGGCGGGTCGCCCAAGGTGAAGGGCCCGAAGAACGAGAACGTGGGCGGCGCGATGCCCAACGACGGCACCATGCTGAGCGACGCGGAGATCGCCCAGTTCAAGGCGTGGATCTGCTCGGGCGCCACCAAGTAACGACTTCAGTTGCGCAGCGCGCCCGTCGGTCAGCGGGCGCGCTGGGCCTGACTCACCCGCCGGTGGTCCGGCGTGTCGAGCGGGAGCTCGACGAAGTCGCAGAGCTCGCAGAGGCGGCTGTAGATGCGATCGCCGACGCGGTCGCAGAGCAGCCTCGACTCGCGGCCCGCTTCCTTCCGATCCTCGGAGCTCGAGTAGCCGGTGCGCGCGGGGCGCAGCTCCGGGGGCACGAGCGAGTAGTTGGTGGCGAAGAGCGTGACCCGGCCGGCGTTGTAGCGGCGGGCGATCAGCTCATCGAGCGTCTCCAGCTCGAAGACGCTGCCGCGGCCCTTGCCGATCTCGTCGATGGCCAGGAGCTCGACCTTGGCGAGCGGCTCGATGATCTCCCCGCTGCTCTTGCCCTGGTCGAACCCGCGGCGAATGGTCTGGAACAGCAGCGAGATCTCCACGTAGGCCGCGCTCACGCCGCGCTCCAGCGTCACCGCGCGCAGGGCTGCGGCGAGCAGGTGCGACTTGCCGGTGCCCACCGGGCCCGAGAGCACGAAGCCCCGGCTCGCCGGCCACCCCAGCGCGAACGCCTGGGCGGTGCGCCGGGCGCGGTCGCCTTCGGGGTCCTTGGGGCGGAAGTTCTCGAAGGTGGCGTGGGACAGCGCCGCGGGGATGTTGGCGGCGTTGAACTTGGCCAGCCGGGCTTCCAGCGTGCGCCGATTGCAGGGGTGGGCGACCTCGTATTCCTTGCCGTCGCGCACCACGATGCTCAACGACAGCCCGGTGCCGCGGCAGAGCGTGCAGTCGTCCATCTTGCCGGGGACGGACGCGAGCGCGAGGTCTCCGTGGCGGGTGATGGTGTACGCGGGGACTGGGCAGGAAGCGGAGGTCGTCATCACCAGAAGCTCGGCACGTCGAGATGTCGCCTGAGCTGCCAGGCGCGGAAGAAGCGAAGGGAGTCCAGGCGCGCCTGCGCCGTGATGGGCTGAGCGTTCTGCACGAGTCGCGAGGCTTCGCGCAAGAGCGCAAACCGCTCGGCGAAGGGCAGGGCGCGCAGCACCGCGGCGACCGCCCTGGCTTCCTGGCGATCGGCGGCGGCGAGGTCCGGGGCTGGCGCGAGGCGTTCCACGAAGGCCTGGAGGCCAGTGAGCCGCGGGTGGGCAGCCGCGAGGTCCAGCAGCACGGCCTTGAGCTTCCGGGCGCGGGTCGCCTCGAGGGGCTCGGTGGCCCTGGGCTTGGCCGGCGCGGGCTGGTGCTGGCCGATGGAGGTGCGCAGGTACTTGGCGATCTCCTGCTCGACGTCGCGGCGGCACGCGGACAGGGAGCGCAGGCCTTCGTCGGGGCGGGCGTCGTACTGCAGGCGGGCGGCGGCCTTCTTGATGCCCCGGGCGACCACCTCGTACGGCACCGCCTGGAGGGCCCAGGCGTGCACCAGCTCGGCGTCGAGGGCCGACAGCATCACCCCCCGCCCACGGAAGGCGGTGAAGCAGTCCTGGACCAGTTCCTCGAAGGTGGCGTCGTGGGGAAGGAGGCTCATCGCGTCAGCGCCGGGTGTTCGATGGCGTCATCCGTTGACAGGGATGATCTCGCATGGCTAATTGCGCGCGCATTCGCAGCTTAGGGTCCTTAGCTCAGCGGTAGAGCACTACCTTGACACGGTAGGGGTCAGTGGTTCGAAACCACTAGGACCCACTCGCCAGTCTGGCGCGGTGGTGGAAGTGAGCAGCCGTTCGCTTCAGGGAACGGCCTTCACCAGCACCGCGCCCCAGTCGCCGACGAAGTACAGGCGGCCCTGGAGTTCGCGGATGCTGGAGAAGTTCACGCCTCCTGCAGCGTAGGTTGCCTGCCGCACCCAGTTCCCTTGCTCCCGGTGCGCGACGTAGCCGTCGTTGCCGGCGACCCACACGTCGTTCGGACCGCGGACCAGGAGGTCATGGCACGGCGGCGCTCCCGCGGGCTGTGGCTCCTGCTGGCAGGTGCCGGAGCTGCAGCGCCAGACCGAGCAGTCGTACGGCCCGTTCGAGCCGGCCACCCAGAAGAGATCGCTGCCGGTCCCCGCGATGGCGGAGATGGTCAGGTTGGGTGGGTTGGTGAGTGTCAGGGGAGCGAGCTGATCGCCGCTCAAGGACCACGTCGTCGGCCCGGACCCCACGAGAATTGCGCCCCCGTCGGGGAAGATCATGGCGTCACGCACGTCGACCGTGGTCGAGATGCCGGGAATGACCACCCACTGCAGCCCCCCGGCCCAGCGTCGCACGGTCCCCTTGTCGCCGACGGCGAGCGCGGTGTTGCCCGACGCGCGCAGACGCACGATGCGCCGGGCCGACTCGGTACCGCCCACCGCGCCGCCGTCACGGGCCAGGAGCAAGGCGGGCGTGATGGTGAGGCCAGGGCCCGGCGTGAGCCGCCCCAGGGTGGGCGCGAAGGAGCCGGAGACCCAGACGTCTCGCGACGGGAGCTCGACCACGGAGTTGAGCTGCTGGGTGCCGGTGCCCGGCGGTGACTCGCTCGTGGCTGACCAGCCGGTGTCGGTGCGCACCAGCACCAGGTCGTCGTCGCCCACGGCGAGCAGCCCGCCATCAGCGAGGGAGGTGATGTCGTTGATGGGCGAGCGCGCCGGCACGAGCGACTGCCAGGCGAAGTTGAGGCCTTCCCGCCAGTAGACGAAGCCGGTGCCCGCAGCGACCGCGTCGTGACCGCCATCGCCGGTGCTGGTCTCGAGCGTTCCGAGGTGGCGATTGGTGGTGTCCACCACGGGCTGGCAGGTCCCGTCGGGCAGACAACGCGCGACCCCCTTGTATTCGTCGCCGACGAGCAGGTCTCCCTTTGGGAGCAGCCCGATCGCCTGGGTCGGCCCCGTGAACCCCGCGGGAAGCGTGACCGCGACCGGAGCGCCACCGTCGAGGGGGCCGCGGCTCACGTGCGAGGCCGACTGGGAGTAGTCGGCGAACCACAGCTCGCCAGTCCCCGTCAGGCACATGGAGGTGATGGCCTGCTGCGAGGAGGCCGCGGAGAACACCTGGCCCAAGCTGCTGCCGGACAGCCTCGAGACCACGCCGGTCATGGACCCAGCAAAGACGCCGTTCGGGTCGTCGGCAGCGACCGAGGTCAGCTGCGCGGAGGAGGTGGTGGTCTGGGTCAAGAACAGCGGGTTCTGTCCCTGGTACACCACGCCCTGGGTGCTGACGGCGGTGATGCCCCCGGCGTTCTGCGCAAGCTGCAGCTCACCCACGCAGCCGGGGATGATGTTGGAGACCAGGCCCGCGTCGGAGCCGTCGATCGGCGCGAAGGTCAGCCGGCAGCGACCGCCGCCGAGGAGGATGCCGCCGTCGATCCGAAGCATCGACGTGTAGCTGACGAACGAGTCGAGGTTGTCGGCGTTGGTGACGAGGGGCACCACTTGGCGCCAGCGCGTGCCGTCGAAGCGCATCAGCAGGCCGTAGTCGCCAGCGAGCCACACCTGGTTTCCGTCGGTCCACGAAGCGTGCACGAAGGCTTCACCGGTGGCGGGGTGATCCCAGCAGGTGAGGCCATCGGCAGAGCAGGGCCCGAGCGCGTTCAGCGGCCCGGGAGGCCCCGCATCGACGCGGCCGCCGCCGCTGCCACCACCTGCGCCTCCGGTACCTCCGCCCGTGGCGACCGTGGTGCCGCCCCCGGCGCTGGCGGTTCCGCCGCCCGAGGCCTCGCTGCCGCCGCCGGGGCCGCCTCCTGGCGTGGTGCCACCGCCGCTGCCGCCGTTCCCTCCCGCGACCCCGCTCCCTCCGCCGGACGAGGTTCGGCAGGGGCCGCTCTCGCGGCACGTGGCCTGCGCCTGGTCGAAGTCGTAGCACCCCGCCAGGAGGACCAGCGCCGTGGCGTGCCAGATCGAAGGCTTCATCAGAAGGCCCCTCCGAGGGCGAAGCTGAGCCCGCCGGCCGTGGGCGCCGCTCCGACCGAGACGGGGACCTCCTCGCCGGACAGGAAGAAGAGGACGGTGGCGGTCACCAGGGCGACTCCGGCGCCGACGAGGCCGATGCGGGCCGCCCACTGGAGCGCCTGGCCCCGGGTGGCGATGCTGCCAGGGTCGGTGACCGAGCCCGGCGCTGCTCCGGTGTTGGTGAGCTCGCCGTAGGCGCCGCCGGCCGCGGACCAGCAGGCCCCTCCGACGAGCGCGAGGCCGCCGGCGACGAGCGTCGGGATCAGCGGCCAGTGCCGGTTCACGCGCCTGGTCTCGACGGTCGCCGCCGCCGACGGTGGCGCCGCGACCGGGGCGGGCTCGGCGGCAGGGCTGACCTTCGCGGACGGGGTGCCATGTCCCAGCGCGGACTTGATGCGCGGCGCGAGCTCGTTCGCCGCCTGACTCAGCGCGGGCAGGAGGTCGCCCTCGTCGTCGACGGTGCGCGTCCAGGTGGTGATGACCTGGGCGCTGCTGGCGTTGATCACCTTGAGCACGATCTGGAAGCGCTTGCCCAGCTTGCCGAGGTCGCCGAGCAACAGGCCGTCGGTGCCGAGGGCCGCCGCGAGCTCGGCCTGGCAGCTGGTCGACGACTCGCTGCAGCCGATGAGCTGCTTCTGACGCTCGAGGCCGATCATCGAGCTGATCTCGCGGTTGGTGATGAGGCGCACGCCGCGCTGCGACAGCTCCGCGCCGAGGTGACTGCTGCAGAGCTGCGAGACCTGCGGGGTCACGTTGACCAGACTGAAGTCGGGCGCTGCCAGCGAGACCACGTCGGCCTGGCCGAGGGCGAGCGCTGCCGCCGCCACCACGATCGAGAGCATGGCCCTCGATGTTGCCTCAGAATGGTGAACGCGCGGTCCGGAGAATGAGGGCGCGCGCTCGGCGCACATGGCCCCACGCCGGGGCGATGAAAAATGCCCCAGGTGTCCTGTCCGGGAGGGCAGCGGCCCGCCCTCGGACCAGTCGCATCGCAGGTCTGAGCGAGGCGGCCGGCGGGGCATACGCCTTGCTCCAGTCGACACCATGTTCCGACTCCGCTCGACCCTCGTCTCCGTCCTCGCCTGCTCGATGCTCTTCGCCTGTGGCGATGCTCCTGGAGGCGGCGGCGCCTCTGGTGGCGGAGGCGGCTCCGCGGGTGGCGGCTCGGCGGGTGGCGGTTCGGCAGGTGGTGGCTCGGCAGGTGGTGGCTCGGCAGGTGGTGGCTCGGCGGGTGGCGGCTCGGCGGGTGGCGGTTCG
>JAIBBQ010000184.1 GCA_019694595.1 Myxococcaceae bacterium | reverse complement strand
CACCTGCTGCACCGCCGCCGCTCGCGGAGCCGCCTGCTGCGCCGCCGCCACTCGCGGATCCACCGCCGCTGCTCCCGGCGCCTCCTCCCGAGCTCGCGCCGGAGCCGCTGCACGCTGCACTGCTGAACGCCAGGACCAGGATGAACGCCGTCTTGAAGTGCATGGAGGGGCCATTTACCGCTTCGCGGCTCCACCGATGAAGCGCAGATGTCTCAGGAGTTCGGATTGAAGATGCAGGGCTTGAGCTCGACCCACGGCGGGCGGATGTCGAGGCCAGGGCTCTGCCGGTTGGTCCAGTTGACCACGATGTCGGTGTTGGGGCCGGTGCAGGGCCCTTGGCGGATCAGCGACTTCCGGGTTGCGTCAGGGCTTCGTACAGCGTGCTGACAGTGCGGTGCTGTAACCACCGCACGGCTTCGTGCGCATCCATGGCGAGAGGTGAACGCCATGGGTTTCCTGAAGCGCCTGAGCCCCAAGCACGCCGGCCCGGTCCACGCTCCCGCCGCCAAGCCGACGCCCAGGCCCGCGCCGAAGCCCACCCCCCGCCCGGTGGTGGCCGACCGCTTCGACTCCGGCCGCACGTCGTACGCCAAGCTGGGCGTACAGGAGTCGCCGGCGGTGGCGCCCCGCGCCGCGCCTGCGACCACCACGTCGCCGGCCGGTGGCGCGGTCCCCGCGAACTACCACGGCCCCATCGGACCGACGCCGTACGGGCCGCTGGGCAGCTCGGGCGCGGAAGCCCACCGCATCGCCGAGCTCGCCCGCACCGACCCGCAAGGCGCGCTGTCGGAGCTCCACACCCTGGTCGAGGACTACGGCTCGAGCCCCGACTTCACCCGCGAGCTGCTCGCCGGCACCCAGGACACGGTCGCCGGAATCCTGCGCACCACCTTCGGGCCGACCATCTCCGCGGAAGGTTCTTCCCGGCCCGATGGCGAGGCCATCGCGGGGCAGCTCATCAGCATCGCGAGCCTCGCCGGCCCCGAGGCGTCCGCGGCGCTCGGCCGCGCGGTGGCCGCCGCAGGTCCGGAAGCGGTGGGGGCGCTCGGCGACGCCCTGGACGACGCTGGCCCGGCCTCGCTCAACCTCGCCGCTGCTTCGGCGGAAGCGCTGCGCGCCGCGGGGTGGGTGGACCAGGCGGAGCGCCTGGGCGACATCGCCGCCGACGGCCTCCAGTCGCTGCGCGAGGACTTCGAGGACGCCCAGGAAGAGGTGAACGGGCTCAACGCCGACCTCTCGTACTTCGTGAGCCAGTACGGGCCGGGGCTGCCGCCGGAGGACCTCGACCGCGCCATCCAGACGTACAAGGACGAGCACGCCGAGGCGTACGCCCGCTACGAGCAGACCGGCGCCGCGCTCGCCGCGCAGCTGCAGACCGTGGGCGCGGCGCTCGCCGAGGGCGACGGCGTTCCCAGCGGCGACCTCCGGGACGAGGCGGCCCGGGTCTACGGGCTGTTGCCCGGGCTCGGCCAGACCCAGGCCGGGCGGCAGGAGCTCGCCGCGGCGCTCATCGACCAGGGCGAAGGCCGGCCGTCGTTCCTCGACCAGGCGAGCGACTACGCGGACACGCTCGACGGCGACGAGAAGGACGCGTGGCTCGAAGGCACCCGCGGGGCGGTCATCAGCGCCGCGGGCACCGGCGCCGCGGCGTACGCGCGGGGCGAAGGCCTCGACCAGGCGGCCCCGCTCTTCGAAGGGCTGCAGCACAACGCCGGGTTGCTGGGCATCGACCCGGCGCACCTGCAGGACGTGACCGACGGCTTCACCGAGCTCGCGGAGGCCGAGAGCCCGGAGGCCATCGCCGAGGCCACGCGCTCGCTGGGCATCACCTTCGACGCCTTCTCCGAGCTGGGGCCCGAGTCCGGCCTCGGTCAGTCGCTGCGCGGCCTGGGCGCGGTGGTGGGGGCCTTCTCGTCCATCGTCTCCGCGGGCGACTTCCCGGAGCAGCCGCTCGACCAGCAGGTGAAGTACGTCGCCGACACGCTCAACGTGGGCGTCGGGGGCAGCAAGCTGGTCTTCGAAGCCCTGGAAGGCGCCGGCACCATCGCCGAAGGCTCGCGCCTGGCGTCGCTGGCGAGCGGAGCAGGGCGGGTGCTGGGCCCGGCGGGCATCGTCCTCACCGGGGTGACCGCGGTCATCGACGGCATCACCGCGGTGAACGCGTTCCAGGAAGGGCGCTACACCGAAGGCGCCGCGGCCTCGGCCAACGCGCTCGGCGGGGCGACGCTGGCCATCACCGGCGTGCTGGTCGCCGCGGGCATCGGCAGCGAGGCGGTGCCGGTGGTGGGCACCATCGTGGGCAGCGTGCTGCTCGCGGCCGGCTTCGGCCTGAGCCTCTTCGGCCGCGCGGAAGAAGCCAGCCGCCTCGAGGGGCCGGCGCAGCACTTCCTCGAGACCGCGGGAGTTCCTGAGGACATCGCGCACGAGCTGCGCAACACCGACCCGTCGGGGCGCGGCGCGGGGCTGCTCTTCCAGGACGTGGCCGAGCGCCTGGGCGTCACTCCGCGGGAGTTCTTCGACTACCTGCGCACGCTGCCGGCCGACGACGTGAAGCGCATCGTGGAGGCGGCGCACGAAGTCATCCCCAACGATGGGGACGAGTGGCGCGAGACGGCGGACAACGACGAGACCGCCGGCACCGAGCACCCGTACCGGGGCGGCGTCACCGTCGAGGCTGCCCACAGCGTCACCGGCTTCGCGCACTGGCTCGAGCACCAGGGCTTCGAGGTGCCGGGCGCGTCGCTGTCCTGAGCGCTCGAGCGCCTCAGCGCTCCCAGGCGTCGACCGCGCTCAGCCGGCCGTGGTGGAGCCGGAAGAGCCCTTCGATGCCCTGCGGCCCGGCAGAGGTGCCGGCGAGCCGCTCGAGCATCGCGGAGTCGTCGCCGCGGCACACCAGCGCCAGCTCGCGCAGCCCGAGCCACACGCCGAGGTCGTCGCAGTCCGCCGCGGCTTCCACCTGCTCGCGCTGGGCCGGCGTCAGCAGCCGCGCGGCGTCGAGCCCGTCGCCCCTGGCCACCGCCCACAGGCCGGTGCGCTCCGGGGCGAAGACCAGCGCGCCGCCGTCGAAGCGCACCGGCTTCACCTCCGCGCTGGTCCGCCCCAGGTTCTGCAGCGCCGCGGCGTCGAGCAGCTCGAGGTCCACCCGCAGCGCGTCGAGTCGCCCTGCCGGCACGAAGAGCAGCAGGTCCTCGCGGGGCACCGCGTAGAAGACGAGCAGGTTCGCCGGCCCTTCGCGGTGGGCGAGCCCCGCGGTGGCCTCGAGGAAGCGCACGTCGCGCAGCACCGGCACCACCACGCGCAGCAGCGCCGCCGCGGTGTCGGGCAGCCCCAGCGTGCGCTCGGCGAGCTCCTTCGCCACCACCTCCGCGCCCTGGGCGACGGACTGGCGGCCCGCCACCACGTCGGCGAAGAGCTCGTCGACGTCGACCCGCGCCAGCCCGCCGGTGCCCAGCTTGAGCAGCAGCGCTCCGCGGTGCACCAGGTGCGGCACGGCGCGCGCCTCGAGCTGAGCGCGCAGCGCCTTGAGGAACTCGCGCTTCGACGGCAGCGGCGGCGGCACGTCGGCGACCACGCCTTGCGCGTCGAGCTCGGCGAGGAGCGCCTGCGCTTCGGGGTGCAGTGGGTCCTTCTCCAGCGCCTGCTCGGCGAGCGCGCGGGCCGCCTTCGCCTCACCGCGCCGCAGCTTGAGCACCGCCAGCGCAGTGAGCGCGTCGAGGTCTTCCCGGTTGCGCTCGAGGAGGTGCCCCAGCACCTGCTCCGCGGCGTGGTAGCGCTCGACGCCGGTGAGCGCGCGGGCGTGGGCGAGCCACACCTCGCCGTGCTGCGGGCGCTCCCGCGTCAGCGCCTCGGTCAGCCGCAACCCTTCCGCATGGCGGCCGAGGTTGAGGAGCGCCTGCGCCAGCGCGACCGCCCATTTCGGGTTGGTGGACTGCTGGGCGGCCTGCCGGAGCTGCTCCAGATCGCCTTCCGAAGGCCCAAGCCCATCAGCCACTTGCGAGAGCAGCCGCTCGAGGTCCTTCAACGACATGAAGTGGAAACCAATGGATCCAGGGGGTTGCTGTCAAGCCGTGAGGTGGGTTTACCGGACACATGGAGGACGCTGGGGCAGATGCTCCGACAATGTAGGCAAACCGGTGGCGTGCGCTGCGCTCCACCTCATTGCCGCACTGGAGAATCGCCATGGCCACCGTGAAGCCCGCCGCTGCTGCCGCCGCCGCCGTCGCTGCCCCCAAGCCCACCGCGGTCCAGGTGACGCCCTTCGGCGGCGACATCGGCCTGAGCCTCACGGCGCGCGGCAACACCGTCACCATCCAGGGCGAGGCGTGGACCAACCCGCTCCCAGGCCTGCCGGGCGGCGGCTTCGGCGGCGCGGGCGTGCGCTTCGAAGGCCAGCAGGTGGACATCAACCTCCACCCCGACATGACGGCGCGCGAGGTGATGCAGGCCATCGCCGGCGAGCTGCCGCGCGGCTACACCCTCGACGTCAGCAAGAACACCGAGACCGAGGTGAAGTTCCGGGTGATGAAGGGCTTCACCGGCCCGTCCACCGTGCAGCAGATGAACGCCGCCTTCGAGACGGCCGCGAAGAAGGACTCGGTCAGCAAGGAGAAGCTCTCGGTCAAGGAACTCAAGGGCGTCGTCACCCTGGCGCTCGCCGACGACGGCGTGATGGACGCGGCGGAGCAGCGGGCGCTGCGCGCGGGGTACGTGGAGGCGCGCGACGCCGGGCGGGTGAGCGTGGCCACCATGCGCGCGTACGCGAAGCTGCAGGAGAAGTACGACCTGCCCAACGAGTTCGTGCTCGGCTGAGTCGCTGGTGTATGAGCGCGCGCGAGATGAATGCGCGCGCGCTGCTGCTGGTGTCGATGGGGCTCTTCGCCGGCTGTGCTTCCCGTGCGGGAGTGCAGCTGAGCGCGGAGCAGCTGCGCAGCAAGGCGAGCTACCGCACGCTGTCGCCGTACGACGAGGCCTACGACGCGGCGTACCTGGTGCTGGTGCGCGACGGGTTCCTGGTCAGCGCGCACGACCGCCACGCCGGCACCCTGGACACCGACCCCAAGGGCGATGCGTCGGCGCACCACGAGCAGCGCGCCTGGCACATCGAGATTCTCCAGGAAGGTGGCTCGCTCACCATCGTCGCCCTGCCGCGCGTCTTCATCGACGGCACCGAGGTGACGCAAGGCCAGCCGTGGACGCTCGACGGCGAGAACGGCGAGGAAGCCCGGTGGCGCTCGCTCTTCGGCCGCATGCAGGAGCTGCTCGACGCGTGGAAGGTGCACCCCGAGGTGGAGCTCGACCGCGGGCGCGGGGAGCTCAACGTGGGTGGCCTGCGGCTCCTGGTGCCCCCGAAGTGGACCCACTTCGAGCTCAACACCGACCGGCACTCGCTCGCGGTGCAGCGCGGCCGTCAGCTCGACGACGCGGTGAACCCCAGCATCCTCTACAGCATCGAGCGCCGCCGGCCGCAGCCCGACGAGGATGCACTGGTGCGCAGCGCGGTCGACCGCGCGCTCGGCAGCACCCGGCAGATGGAGCCCAAGGACACCCCGGTGGCCGACGCCTGGGGCGTGCACGGCCTGGGCGAGGTCCGCGTGGGCCCCGCGGGGCTCGGCATGCCGGTCGCCTGGCGCCGCTGGGAAGCGCGCAGCCCGGCGTGGGTGGTGCGGGTGGCGTCGGCCTGCGCCCCCGACGGCGAGCAGGGCTGCGAGGTCGACGTGCGCGCGGTCATCGAGAGCGCCGCCGATTCTTCGGGCCGGCTCATCGACACCGAGTCCGGGGCGATTCCCGTCTTCAAGCACCGCCCGCCGCCGCGCTGACGGCCGCGCCCGGCGTCACTTCGTCAGGGCGGTGAGCAGCGCGTCCACCAGCTGCGGGTACGTCTTGATGTCCGGCCGGGCGCCCACGTCCGACGGCGCGGCCACCAGCGTCGCGCCCGCCTTGGCGGCCACGTCCTCGGCGATGGAGCGGTTGTAGAAGTCTTCCACCAGCACCTTGCTCACCTTGTTCGCGCGCATCGAGGTGATGAGCTGCGCGAGGTGGTCGGGCGAAGGCGGGATGCCGGGCTTGTTCTCGACGTACCCCTGCTCGTCGAGCTTGAGCCACCGCGTCACGTAGCTCCAGCTGCGGTGGTAGGTGACCACCTTCACGCCCGCGAGCGACTTGGCGGCGGCGTCCCACTTCACCGCGCGCTGCTTCAGGTCGGCCACGAAGGCCGCGAAGCGCTGCTGGAAGTAGTCCTTGTCGTCGGGGCGCAGCTGGCCGAGCCGCTCGGCGATGCCCTTGGCGATGCGCACCGCGTTCACCGGCGGCAGCCAGAAGTGCGGGTTGCCCAGCGGGTGAATGTCGCCCTGCGAGCGGTCGACCTTGGTGGTGGGCACGTCGAGCGGCTCGACGAGGGTCGAGGTGTCGAGGTCGCCCGGCTGCCCGCGCGCGATGCGCTCGTTGCGCGAGCCCAGCACCAGCGGCGGCAGCCAGCCGATCTCCAGGTCGAGCCCCACCCGCACCAGCAGGTCGGCGCGGTTGAGCACCACCATCAGGTTGGGCTTGGCCTCGACGAAGTGCGGGTCCTGGTAGCCGTGGGACAGCGTCTGCACCTCGACCTTGTCCCCGCCCACGCTGCGCGCGAGGTCGGCGAAGGTCTCGATGGTGGTGACCACCTTGAGCGGCTCGGCGGCGTGGGCCGAGAGTCCGAGGAGCGCGGCGGCGAGGAGACACAGGCGGTGCATGGCGACCTCTTCGACGTGGGGAAACGTGGGGAGCTTCAAAACGGGTGAGCGCCGTGGGCGCCGTAGGAGACCTCGAGCTGCAGGTAGGCGCCCCACACCGGCGGGCCGGAGAAGAAGCCGAGGCCGTCGGTGGCGGTGGTCTCCCGCTCCACGTGCGCGCGCAGCCGGGCGAACTCGCTGAAGGCGAAGGTGGCGCTGAACGACGTGCGCTGGACCCGCGCCTGCAGCGCCGAGCTCGGCAGCCCGAGGAAGTCCTGCCGCAGGCCGAGGAAGACACGGCGGGAGACCTGGGCGACCAGCTGACTGTAGAGCCCGCCGTCGACCAGGGTGTCGTCGAGCACCTCGGGCCCCAGCACCTGGCGCACGAAGAGCTCGGTGGTCCACGCCAGGCTGAAGAAGCCGCCGGCGACGTTGAGCGGCTTGTACTTCACGTAGAGGTCGAACCCTTCGAGGAAGGTCCGCGCGCCCGCGCGGTGGAGCACGCCGTCGGCGTCGGTGACCCCGGGGGTGACGCCGGTGGCGGCGTCGAGGCCCCCGTAGACGCTCACGGTGTCGGTGACGGGCACGAAGGTCTTGAGCTCCGCGGTGTACGCGAGGTCCACGCGCCGCCCGCCGCCGAAGGTCGAGAGGTGCGCGGTGTCTTCGGGCGCCCCCACGCTGAAGGCTTCGCCGGTCAGCTGCAGGAAGAAGGGCGTGGGCACCAGCCAGGACACCTGCAGGCCCGGCGCGCGCAGGCCGTCGGCGCCCAGGTACGCCTCGTTGAGGAGCGGCCTGCGGGTGAAGTCCTGCCCGTGGAGGTGCTGGCCGTTCTGCCGCCCGAGCGCCGAGCGGAAGATGCCCGCCTTCACCTGGAGGTCGGCGGGGAGCGAGGTGCTGGTGACGTAGCCCTCTTCCACCTCCAGGCCCTGCAGGTTGGGAATGGTGAGGAAGAGGTCGCCGCGGAAGTACGGATCGACCACCGCCTGGATGCCGATCTCCGCTTCCTGCACGGTGAAGCCGGCGGGGTGCTCCGCCGGTCCGCCGCGCAGCTCGGGGTCGTCACCCGAGAGGCTGTAGCTGGGCGCGCCCGCGAGGCCGCCGGTGGCGTCGAGCACCACCGAGAGGTCGGGGTTCAGGCTCTGGAAGGCGCGGAGCACCGGGTTGGCGGTGGGCGCCGGTGCCACCGGTGTGCTCGTCGGCGAAACGCCCGCCGCCACGTCGAGCTCGTCGGCGAGGCTCGGGCCAGCGTTCGCCGGGACCTCGTCCACGCCCGCATCGGCCGGGGCCTGCGCCCAGGCGACGCTCGCGCACAGCACTGCAGCGAGGGCGGTCTTCATCGCAGCCGCTCCAGTCCGCGCTTGAGGCCGCCGAGCGCGAAGACGCCCGCGGCGAGCGCCACCATCACCGAGCCTGTGGGCAAGGACAGCGTCCACGACAGGTAGTAGCCGAGCGCCGCACACAGCATCGAGAGCCCCACCGAGAGCGCGAGCACCAGGTGCAGGCGCTCGGAGAAGAGCAGCGCCGCGCCGGCTGGCAGCACCACGAAGCCGAACACCGGCAGCGCGCCGAGCGCCCGCGTGGCGACGGCGATGCTCATCGCCAGCGTGAGGTGGAGCAGCAGGTCCATGCGCCGCACCGGCACCCCGGACACGCGCGCGGTCTCGGGGTCGAAGGACGCGAAGAGGAAGCTCCGGAAGAAGAGCGCGTGGAGCGAGAGGGTGACCGCCGCCGCGATGGCGAGCTGCACCAGGTCCTCGCGCTTGACCACCACCGCGTTGCCGAAGAGCAGGTCGCCGACCTCGTGCGCTTCCTGCGCGATGCGGGGGCTCGAGAGCACCACCATCACCAGCGCGCTGGCGCCGAGGTAGCCGAGCGCCACCATGCTCTCGCTGGACACCCGCTTGGACCGCGACGGCAAGGTGACCAGCGCGGCGCCCGCGTAGGCGAAGAGGAAGGCGAAGGTGGTGGGCGACAACCACCAGGGCGTCTCGTCGTGCGGGGCGATGCCCGCGAAGCTGCCGGCGAGGAAGGACGCGGCCACGCCGAGGCCCGAGAGCTGGCTGAGCGCGGCGCTCATGAAGGCGATGCGCCGCAGCACCACGAAGAAGCCCAGGTAGCCGAGCAGTGCCGCGCCGAGGAGCGCCGCCAGCATCGGCTCCTGCCAGAGGAAGCGCGCTTCCCAGAAGCTCATCGCGCACCGCCCTGGACGTTGGGCTCGCCCGCCGACAGCCAGACCAGCGCGCGCCCGTTCTCGCGGCGGATCTCCACCGGGCGCCCGTAGAGCGCGCTCATGCGCGCCGAGGTGAGCAGCGCCTCGGTGGGGCCGCACTCCACGGTCCGCTGGGCCTTGTCGAGCAGCACCACCTGCGAGGCGAAGCCTGCGGCGGCGGAGATCTGATGGGTGACGAACATCACCGCCAGGTTCCGCGACGCCACCAGGCTGCTCACCAGGGACAGCAGCGCGTGCTCCGCCGCGGGGTCCATCTCGCTGGTCGGCTCGTCGAGTACCAGCAGCTCCGGCTCGGCAGTGAGCGCGCGGGCCACCAGCACCCGCTGCTGCTGCCCGCCCGAGAGCGAGCGGAACGGCGCCGCGGCGAGCGCGGCGAGGCCCACCGCGTCGAGCTGCGCCAGCGCGAGCGCCCGGTCCGCGCTGGCCGGCCGCTTGAGGAGCCCGAGGTGCGCGGCGCGGCCCATCAACGTCACCTGCAGCACCGAGAGCGGGTACGCGAAGTCGGGGCGCGCGCCTTGCGCGACGTAGCCCAGGCGCGGCCGCCGCTGGAGCGGGAGCCCCACGGTGCCCGCGAGCGGCGGCACCAGGCCGAGCAAGGTCTTCACCAGGGTGCTCTTGCCGGCGCCGTTGGGGCCGAGGATGCCGAGCAGGTCGCCCTGGCGGATGGTGAGCGAGATGGGTGCGAAGAGGGGCCGGTCGCGGCGGTAGCCGATCGACACCTCCTTGAGCTGGAGGAGGTCCATGGGGACGTGCTTCGGGGAAGAAGAGGACTGACCGCGGCGCCGAAGAGGAACGGCGCTACGCGGGCGGTGAGCTCTTCGGGGCCAGCCGCAGCAGGGCGACCGACGGGCCTGCCGGGTGGCTGACCGGCGCCGTCATCACGCCGGCGTCGTGGGGTGCCGTCAGCGTCAACGCCGGCTGAACGGGGATCAGCGCGCCCGAGCGCCGGGCGATGCCCAGCACGCAGTGGTCGTGGCCGTGCGACTCCTCGGCCAGCGCCCGAGCCTGCACCGCGGGCCCCGGGCTGGCCCTGGGCGCTGCGGAGGTCAGGGCCCCTTCGCCCTGGGCGTGCACCAGCTCGCCGTGCTCGGCGCAGCGGGCGTGCCGCACCAGTGCGAAGTGGGCGAGCGACGAGAGCTGCCCGGCCACCAGCAGCACGCCAGTCATGAGCGCCGCGAAGCGGCGGGAGACCTGGAGTGCCTGGCGAGGGGCGCGCGGATCCATCGGACCGCCCGCAGGGTTAGAGCAACCCTACCTGCAAATCAATGGCAACAGCTGGAAGCGAGTCTCCGCGGCTACTTGGTGGTGGGGTTCGAGACCTGCGAGGCGCTGGGCTTCTTCTTCCCGCTGGTCTGCTGCGCCGCGGCGGCGGTGCCGGCGTCGGCCGCGCCGAGCTGGGCCGTCTTGGCGGGGGCGGCGGCCGCCATGCCGGCGTCGGGCGTGGCGGTGGCGACGGGCGCCATCCTCAGGTCCGACGGGCGGGGCTTCTGGGGCCCGGGGGTGGGAATCTGGGCGAACACCACTCCGGAAAGACACAGCGCGGCAAAGACGGCCTTCATGTGAGCGCTCCCTGGAAGAAAAGGTCGGGTTGGAAACCGGACGAGGGCCCGGCACTGTGGCATTTTCGACCGTGATGAGCCACGCCGCGCCTACCGACGGCGACGCACTCGCTTCCATTCAGGCGTGCGTCGACACCATTCGCCAGCGTGCCCCCAAGGCCAAGCCCCGGGTGGCCATCATCCTGGGCAGCGGGCTGGGCGGCTTCGCCGACGCCCTCACCGGGGCGACCGCCATTCCCTACGCCGAGCTGCCGGGCTTCCCGCGGTCCTCGGTCGCAGGCCACGCCGGCCGGCTGGTGCTGGGCGCGGTGGGCGGCGTCGAGGTGGTGGCGATGCAGGGCCGGGTGCACTTCTACGAGGGGTACACCGCGGCGCAGGTCGGCTTCCCTGCACGGGTGCTCTGCGCGCTCAAGCCCAAGGCGCTGGTGCTGACCAACGCCGCGGGCGGCATCAACCTGGGCTTCAAGGTCGGCGACCTGATGGCCATCACCGACCACCTGAACCTCTCGGGGATGAACCCGCTCATCGGGCACAACGACGAGCGGCTCGGCCCCCGCTTCCCCGACATGAGCCACGCCTGGACCCCCGCGCTCCTGGCGACGCTGCGCGAGTGCGCCAAGGCCGAGAGCGTGCCGCTGCGCGAAGGCGTCTACGCCCAGCTGTCGGGCCCGGCGTACGAGACGCCGGCGGAGATCCGCATGCTGCGCACGCTGGGCGCCGACGCGGTGGGCATGTCCACCGTGCCGGAGGTGCTGGTGGCCTCGCACATGGGCATCCCCGTCGCGGGCATCAGCTGCATCACCAACCTCGCCGCGGGCATCGGCACCTCGCCGCTGTCGCACGCCGAGGTGTCGGAGACCGCGGACCAGGTGAAGCACGTCTTCGCGCGGCTGCTCTCGCGCTTCCTGCCGGCCATCGGCCGCTGAGTCAGTCGCGGGCCAGGCGGGCCTGCACCTCGGCGATGACGCCCGAGTAGCCGACCTCGAGCAGGTGCGCGACCGGGGTGGGGTCGGCGCCGCGGAGCACCACGAGCTCGGCGTTGGGCCGGCCCAGGGTGCGCGCGGTGACGAAGCCGTCGCCGGTGTGCACGCCGGTGGTGTCCACGGTGGGCGCGCCGCTGACGCCGATGATGCTCACCGCGCCGCCGACCTGCGCGCGCTGCGCGTCCCAGCGGGAATTGAGGTCCTGCACCAGCTTCGAGTTGAGACTCGAGCGCGGTGCCCGCCTCGTCGAGGCCGAGCACGCCGCCGACGGCGTCGCCCACGTTGCCCATGAAGGTGCCCTGGGTGACCGGGCCCAGGAAGACCACCTGGTCGAACTTCACCGCCGCCTGCTCCGCGGGGCTGCGCTGGTCGAGGTAGAGCTGGAAGTCGGTGCACCCCGCGCTGTGGGCGACCACGTCGAGCTGCGGCGCTTGGGTGGCCTGTTCGATGGCCTTCATCGCCTGGGCGATCTGCGGGGCCTTCTCGGTGGGCTCGCCGCGCACGTCCCGGAACTGCACCTGGAACATCTTGGTGGCCTTCACCTGCGCGTCGCTCATCACCGGGCCGTCGACCGCGCCCTGGTGGAACTTGCCGTCGGCCAGCACGTAGACCGCCTCGGTGCCGTTCTTCGGCTCGCCCGCGAGGTGGCGGGCCAGCGGGTCGTAGGACGCGGCGTGCATGGTGAGCCCGGGGATCATCACCACCGGGCGCTTGAGCTGCGGGGGCGGCGGCGCGTCCTTGAAGGCCGAGAGGTTCAGCTTGGAGACGACCTTGTCGGTGAAGTCCGAGTGGTCGCCGCCGATGACCTGCCCGAGCTTGCCGTCGAAGAGCTTGTCCTGGAGCTTGCCCTGGGCCTCGAGCGCCTTGGCCTCGACCTTGTCGCCGAGCTCTCGGGCCTTCTCGCGGATCTCACTGCCGAGCTGCTTGGCCTTCACGCCGATGGACATCGCGCCCCCTGGGGTGGTCCGCTCAAATGTGAGCAATTCATCGCATCTCGAGCGGGCGGAGATCAAGCCCGGGTGGCATCTGGTACAGGCGTGCGCGTGCTCGCCGCCCGACCTCACCTCGAACCAAAGCGCCGCCCGTGGGCGGACTCGGTGGTGGTGAAGGAGATCTACCTGTCGCTGCAGGGCGAGTCGTCGCACCAGGGCCTGCTCTGCGCCTTCGTGCGGCTCACCGGTTGCCACCTGCGCTGCACCTACTGCGACAGCGAGTTCGCCTTCCGCGGTGGCGAGCGCATGGCGGTGACCGAGGTGGTGGACCGGGTGGTGGCGCTGGGCACGCCGCGGGTCGAGGTCACCGGCGGCGAGCCGCTCCTGCAGCCGGGCGTCTACCCGCTCATGGAGCAGCTGCTCGCCAAGGGGCTCACCGTGCTGCTGGAGACCAGCGGCGCCATCGACGTGCGCGAGGTGCCGAAGGCGGTACACAAGATCGTCGACCTCAAGTCGCCGTCGTCGGGCGAGGTGGACCGCAACGACCTCCAGGTCCTCGAGTCGATGAACGGGAACGACGAGCTCAAGTTCGTGCTCGGGTCCCGCGCCGACTACGAGTGGGCGAAGGAGATGATCCGCACCCACCGGCTCGCCGAGCGCCCCTACGGGATGCTGTTCTCCACGGTGTTCGGCAAGCTCGAGCCGCGCGCGCTGGCGGAGTGGATCATCGCCGACCGCCTCCCGGTGCGGTTCCAGCTGCAGCAGCACAAGTACCTGTGGGCCCCCGACGCGCGCGGGGTGTGACCACTCCCGTGCTCAGGTTTCGCGGCGCGCGGTGACGGGTAGAGTCCCGGCCATGCGCGCATTCCTCGCCGGCCTCGTGGTGCTGTCGTTCGCCTGTGGAAGCCAGCCTTCGGGCAGCGGCTCCGGCGGAGGAGACGGCGCCAGCGGCGGCGGCAGCGGGTCGAGCAGCGGCGGCGGCAGCGGGGCGTCGGGCGG
>JAIBBQ010000183.1 GCA_019694595.1 Myxococcaceae bacterium | reverse complement strand
ATCGCCCGCAGGTTCTGCCGCGCCACCCGCCGAAAGCTGCCGGAGTCGGTGAAGGCCACCGCGCGCCCCTGGTACCGCATGGCCCGCGCGTCGAGGCGGTGTTCCACCCACCGGCCGATGCGGGCCAGGGGCAGGGCGAGCATCAACCCCACCGCCCACATCGCCGGGGTGCTGGGGCCGCCCGACACCCGCGCGGCCGCCGCGGCCGACGCCGAGGCCGCCACCGCCGCCACCAGCTCGTGGTCCGGGTGCCGGCCCCCCAGCGAGGCTCCGCCGAGGAAGAACAGCTCCAGCACCAGCCCGCAGCCGACGCCCGAAGGCACGTCGTCGAGCAGGAGCCCGGTGCCGATGGCCGCCACCAGCGGCCGGCTGAACATCGCTTGGAGGAAGGCCCGCCGCTCCAGCGCGAGCAGGCCTCCCCAGACTCCGATCAGCGCGATGGTCTTCGCATCCATCGCGCTCCCACGCTCAGTACGTGAACTTCGCCTCGGCGAAGAGGCTCATCCGGGGCGCGGGGAACCCGTTGGTCTCCTGGTACTGGGTGTTGAAGATGTTGGAGCCCACGATGGAGAAGGTGAACCGGTCCTGAATGCGAACGCCCGCGCGGGCGCTGGCCACCACGTACGCCGGGAGGATGATGTGCGAGCCCGGCGTGCCGTCGGCCAGGGTCTGCAGCGCCGGGTCCTGACGCTCGGAGATCAAGGTCCCGTAGAGGTCCACGAAGAGGTTGTCGGTGATGTTGGTGTGGCCGCGGAGCGAGAACCGGTGGGTCGGCGCGTAGTCCAGTGCGCCACCGAGCGAGATGCCGTCGATCGGCAGCGTGCGGGTGTTGAGCAGCTGGTACGAGAGGTCGATGCTCGAACGCAGCTGCTTGAACTGCGCCGCGGCGTTGAGTTCCAGGCCCCAGATTCGCGCATCGCCGATGTTGCGGAAGCGCGACGTCGAACCCAGCAAGAACTCCTGCTGGATGAAGTTGTTCGCCTTCTTGAAGAAGCCGGTCGCGCCCAGCTTGGCGCTGCCGTCGAAGACCCACCAGTCCACCGCCGCTTCGACGGTGTCCATGGTCTCGGCCTTGAGGTTCGGATTCCCGAGGAGCGTGGAGGCGTACATCTGCTGGTTGATGGCGAGTTCCGCGAAGGTCGGGGCGCGGAACGCGCGGCCGTAGTTGATGCGGAAGTGCAGGTCGTTGCGCGCCTGGAAGATGATGCTCGCCCGCGGCGACAGCTCGGAGCGCGGGTTCGCCCACACCGTGGTGGGAATCGCGTAGTAGTCGAAGCGCAACCCGGCGCCGATGGCCAGCTTGTGGAACGGCTTGTACTGGCCGTCGGCGAACACGCCGATGATGGTCTCCTGCAGGTCGTTGAGCCCGAGGCCCGCGGTGATGTTCTGGTTGTTCACCAGGTCGTTCTTCACGTCGCCGCCCACGGTCACGTTGACCGGGCCCGCGTTGATGAGCGCGCGGATTTCACCGCCGAACCGGCGCCGCTTGCCGAGCGACGGGCGCAGCTCCTTGGTGATCTGGTCTTCTTGCTGGACCTGGCGACGCTTCATGTAGCCGTACGCCTCGCCGAACACCGTGAGCCAGTCGGTGACCTTGCCTTCACCCTGCACCGAGCCGGTGAGCGTCTCCACGTGCTCGCTGTCGTTCGGGGTGTAGTGGCAGCGGCCGCAGTTGCCGACCGCGCTGATCTGCGCGCCGCCCGGGCGGCCGAGGTCGGAGGTGTTGTAGTCGAAGTCCACCGTCACCGGGCCGCCCTGAACCTTGGCGCCCACCTGGGTGACGTTCGACCATTCCTGGGTGTCCACCACGCCGAGCTTGGGGTCGCTGAAGAGCTCCGGGCCGGCCGAGTTGAACTTGTAGAAGTTGACCAGGCCCTTCACCGGGCCCGCCTTGCCGGCGACCGTCGCCTGGGCGCGAATGGTCTTGTCCTGACCGCCGAGCAGGCGCAGGTCGGCGCCGATGTCGTTGCCTTCCTTGATCAGGTCGTCAGGCGTGCGCTGGATGATGTTGATGACGCCCGAGAACGCGTTCGAGCCGTAGAGCGAGGAGCCCGGGCCGCGGATGACTTCGATCTGCTTGGTGTTGATGAGCGGCGTCGTCTCGTCGGGGTAGAAGATGCCGGTCCAGGGGTCGGTGAGCGGCCGGCCGTCCTTCAGCAGCAGCAGCCGGTTCGAGAGGAAGTTCGAGCCCAGGCCCTGCGCGCTGATGGCCGCCTTGCGCATGGGCCCGCGGCGGCATTCCATGCCCGGGAAGTACTGGATCGCCTCGCAGAGCGTGAACTGGCCCGTACCCTCGAGCTCCTCGCTCGGGATGTACGAGATGGTCATCGGAATCTCGCGGAGCGCCTGCGCCCGCTTGCCGGTGTAGACGACCTCGTTGGCCTGGTAGAGCTGGAGCGACTCCTCGAGGCCACCCGGGATCGGGGCCGGAGGAGGCAGCACGCTGGTGTCCGCGGGCCCGGTGAACGCGGCCGACGGCGGAACGTCAGGAGGCGGAATGTACGAGCTTCCCCCGTCCGTGGCTGCGTTCGCCACCGACGAAATGACGACCACCACGGACACAACTGCGGCGCAGAAGTCACGAATGTACAAGTCGGCCCTCCCCACTGAAGTCAGATGGCGCGGGAAGATACCGGACAACGCGGTGTCGAGCGAGGAAATGTCTCGACTTCGTTTTTTCCGCCGGCCCCGCCGGGCGGGGAGCCTCAGCGGGTGAGGTCGTAGAAGAAGTCGTCGAGCACCAGCGCCCGGTCGCGGCAGGTGTCGAGCACCCACTTGCCCAGCGCGAGATCGAGAATCCCCATGCCGAAGGGCGAAAACACCGATGTCCGCTTCGGGTCCGGCGCGATCTTGCCTCGCACCAGGTCCGCGACCGTGCCGGCGACGAACCGGCGGTTGCCTTCGCGCTGCTCGGTGAGGTGCAGCGAGGTGCTGGCCTTCATCACGTGCTCGACGTCGTCGGTCACGTTGAAGGCCTCCAGCACCACCTCGGGGCTCAGGTCGCGCAGCGACAGGTGCAGCACCGTCGGCTTGTGCCCGAACCACGACGGGTCGGTCACGTGCGGGGTGGGGGCGGTGGTGGCGAAGAGGACCAGGTCGCTCGACTTGATCAGCGCTTCGAGCGACGGCGCCGCGGTCACCGTGCGGTGGGCGTCGGCCTTCACCGTCGCGCGGTTGAAGCGCTCGGCTTCCCCCGCGAAGGTGTCGAACGACTGCACCCCGTCGATGCGCCACCCGGTGCGGATCAAGAAGTCGTAGACGTACCGGCTGATCAGCCCGCAGCCCACGATGCCCAGGGTCTTCGCCTCGCGCTTGCCGCGGAGCAGCTCGGCCCCGAGCACGGCCGAGGCCGCGGTGCGCGCCGCGGAGATGATCGACGACTCGAGGATCGCCACCGGGTACCCGGTCGCGTCGTCGTTCAGGATCAGCGTCGCCGAGGCGCGCGGGAAGCCACGCTGCACGTTCTCGGGGAAGCTCGCGATCCACTTCAGGCCGGCGATGTCGAAGCCTTTCCCCAGCCAGGCCGGCAGCGCGATGATCCGCGACGTCGGCCGGTGCGGAAACCGCAGGAAGTAGCTGTCCGGGTTCACCGACTGGCCGTCGGCGTGGGTCAGGTAGGCCCGCTTGACCAGCTCGATGCAGGCCTGGGGCTCCCGCATCACCTGGTCGTGAATGACCTTGCCCTTGAAGATGGCGACGTCGAACTTCGCTGGGGAACTCACTCGAGGCGCTCCACCCATTTCCGGTCGTACAAGGTATCGAGGTACGCGGTGCCGCGGTCCGCGCAGAGGAACAGCGCCTTCGCCGAGCGGTGGGCCTGCATCCGCTCGGAGTACTTCTTGATCGCCGCGTAGCACGTTCCCGATGAACCACCAGCGAAGACGCCGTGCCGCTCGAGCAGCTCCTGGCACGCCTCGGCGGTCTCCTTCTCACGCACCATGACCACGTCGTCGATGATCGCGTGCTGCAGCAGCGCGGGCGCCACCGACGCGCCGATGCCCGGAATGTGCCGCTTCCTCGGCTGACCGCCGAAGATCACCGAGCCCACCGCATCGACCGCGATGATCTTGATCGCCGGCCACCGTTCCTTGAGCCGCCGCGACAGCCCGGAAATGGTGCCCGCCGTGCTCACGCCGATGAAGACGTGGGTGAGCTCTTCCATCGCCTCGACGATCTCGCCCCCCGTCAACTCGTAGTGGGCGCGCATGCCGTCTTCGTTGCCGTACTGGTCGGTCCAGTAGGAGTTGGGAATCTCCCGGCAGAGCTCCGCCACGCGCTTGAGCCGCGTCTTGAGGAAGCCGCCGGTGTCGTCGCGCTCCTCGACCTTGACCACCCGCCGGCACGCCCGCCGCAGGAACGACTCGTAGATGCCCGCGATGTTCGGGTCGATGACCGGAATGAACTCCAGCCCCGCGAGCTGCGAGAGCGTGGCCA
Source organism: Myxococcaceae bacterium (assembly GCA_019694595.1). Classification (GTDB taxonomy): domain Bacteria; phylum Myxococcota; class Myxococcia; order Myxococcales; family Myxococcaceae; genus JAIBBQ01. Next base: position 8,909 of record JAIBBQ010000183.1, on the reverse strand, counting down.
CGGCGGAAGCGAAGTTCCCCGACGACGACTCGATGATCGTCGAGTCGGAGCGGAGGTCGCCGCGCTCCGCCGCCCGGCGCATGATCCAGTACGCCGTGCGGTCCTTCAGGCTGCCGACGGGGTTGAAGTACTCGAGCTTCGCGTACAGCTCGATGCCCGGCATCTGCAGCCGGGCGATCGGCGTGGGCTTGAGGATGTTGCGCAGCGCATGCATCCGCGCAACCAGTGCTTCGCTCCGCTGTGAGGGCCGCCCCCCCAAGGACGCCTCGTTGGACACGCGCGAGTCGCCCTAGAGGTTGACCTGGTCGAACGGCCGGTTGAGCTTGGTGCGCGGCTTGGGCAGCTGCGCCTGGACGGCATCGACCGTGCCCATGCTGAGCGCCTTGAGCAGGGCGCTGCTTTCCTTGGGGTAGGTCGACGACGCCTCGGCCATCTGCACCACCGCGGCGAAGTCGGTCGACTTCCGCGCCACCGCCTGGCCCGCCAGGCTCTCGGCGACCTTGAGCGGATCACCGAGCTCGCGCGCGTGCGCTTCCGCCTTGGCGAACCACTCTTCCGCCTGGCCGCGGCGCCCGTCTTCCAGCGCCTGCCGGCCCTGCTCCGCCGCGATGACCTGGCGGTGCAGGGTGTCTCCGAGCTCCTCGGCGCTGTGGTACGCGTGGCCGTAGTGCTCGAGCGCCTCGCCGTTGCGGCCGGCGCCGAGCGTCAGCCCCGCGAGCCGGTAGCTGTGGTGCTTGCGGAAGTTGGCGCCCCACTTCTCGCTGATCTTCTCGAAGCGCCGCCAGGTGCCGATGGAGTCTTCGAAGGCCTTGGCCGTCTCCTGCACCACCGAGAGGTTGGAGATGAGGTTGATCTTGAGGTGGGTGGCCGACGGGCTGTGCAGATCACCCACGCACTTGATCGCGACCTTCTCTTCCTTCACCGCGAGGTCGAGTTCCTTGCGCTGGAAGTGGACCAGCGCGGACACGTTGCGCAGCCACCCTTCGTGGAGCGCGCGTTCCTTGCCCGCCTTCTCGAGCCACGAGAGCCCGAGGTTCACTTCGCGCCGCGCGTCGTCGAGGCTGTTCAGCCGCTTGATCAGCATCAGCGCGCGGAACATGTGGAGGTGGCCCTTGCCTTCGGGGCTGGGCGAGACCTCGATGCCCCGCGCGAAGGCCTCGAGCGCCTCGTCGTGCATGCCCACGAACACCCGGACCACGCCGAGCGAGCGCAGCAGCAGGGTGCGCATCGTCGGGCCGTCGCCCAGGCTGTCGCCGTCGATCTCGATCGCCGGGCTCACCAGCCGGGTGTTGTCGAGCGCGTCCCACGCGGTGTGGAGTTCCTCGACGTCGATGCGGTCCTTCACCTTGTCGAGGAGCGCGAGGCCGTTCTCGATGGCCAGGAACGCGCCTTCGTAGTTGGTGGTGAAGAACGCGGCGCGCACCGCGAGCACCGAGGCGGCGAGGCGCTGTTCCACCGAGCCGTTCGGGTCGATCGCCACCTGCAGGTAGCGGCCCTCGTCGTCGACCACCGGCTCGCTGGAGCGCGCCATGGTGACGAACTGGCCTTCGGGCATCGGAGCGCGCAGGCGCTTGGCGATCGTCGACAGGTAGTCGCGGCGGCGCTGGGTGAACGTCTGGCCTCCGAGCTGGCGCTCGACCAGGTAGTCGCTCAGCACGATGGGCTGCGCCGGGCCGGTCATGCGCGACCACTCGGCAGCGCGCATCACGCAGCGCAGGCTCACCAGGTCGGCCTGGCCGGCGTTGCGCAGCACCAGGGGCCGGTTGAGCGCGCGCACGCCTTCGAGCAGCGCCTGCGCCGCGAAGTTGGCGACCCAGAAGGTCTGCTCCGACTCGCGGTGCAGCCGGCGCTCGGAAGGCGACAGCGCCAGATCCGAGATGTCGGGTGCGTTGTTGAGCGAGCCAGGGAACAGCTTGGCCCATTCCGCCGGGTGCTTCTGCCTCAGGCCGTCGAGGGCTGAGCCGGTGGCTTCGTGGAGCGCGGCGAGCGCCCGGCGAATGCCAACGTACGCGGAAGGAACGGCCGCCCCGATGTCGACTTCCAGCGCGCCGGGGCGCGCTGCGGGGCCTGCGGTGATCTCGAACGGTCGGAGGTTGGTGGTGGTCATGCGAGGGCGAGGGGAGCGATCTTGTTTTCGATTTCTTCGAGGAGGAAGTCGATGTCTTCGATGCCTTCCAGCTTCTCGCCTTGAGGCGCGGCGGGAGCAGCAGCGGGTGCAGGCTCCGGCGCAGCAGGCGCAGCAGCGGGCTTCTCGTCGTCTTTGGCGCTCATTGGTTCACCCCTGGGCTTGAGAACTAATGAAAGTCTCATCCCGCTGCACGCTTCAGTCAACGGATCGAAAGCACACACCCCTGGCTACAGCGGCGCCAAAAGACCACATGCCGCGCCGACCTTCAGGCGTGGGCGGTGAGGCGCGCGAGCGGGATCGGGGGCTCGCCGACGGCGGCCTGAGCGTCGACGGTGAGCCCCGACGCGGCCAGCGCCTCGAGCGCCTGGACTTCGCCTTCCGAGAGAAACACCGAGCGGCTACGGGGAGATCGGCCGGGTCCGGCGTGCACGTTCCCCAGCTGGAGCCGGCCTCGCAGGGCGCCCCGCTGGTGCAGCGTTTGCGCGGCGAGCACGTCTCTCACCAGGACCAGCGTGCGCACCCCGTCGGCCGCCGCGCTGGTCAGGTCGGCCTTCGCCAGCGGGCAGATCTCGAGCTCGAGGCCCGGGGGCGAAGCGATGGCCATGGCCGCCGACGCGGTCGGATCCGCGGCGACCTGATCATCGGCCACCACCAGACGCCGCACCGAGAGGTGAGGCACCCACCCTTCGAGCACCTGCCCGTGCACCAGGCGGCTGTCGACCCGGGTGAGGACGATCATCCCGGCGGCCAGGTGAGCGGGCGGCCCGCGAGCAGGTGCAGGTGCACGTGGAAGACGGTCTGGCCTCCGTCGCGGTTGGCGTTCATCACCAGGCGGAAGCCGGAGTCGAGGACGCCCTTCTCGCGGGCCACCTTGGTGGCGGCGAACATCAGGTGGCCGAGCAGCTCGCGGTCTTCGGTGGTGGCGTCGCCCACCGTCGCCAGGTGCCGCTTGGGCACGAAGAGCGCGTGGAGCGGCGCCTGCGGAGAGATGTCGAGGAAGCCGAGGCACAGCGCGTCGTCGTGCACCTTGGTGGCGGGAATCTTCCCCGCGACGATCTTGCAGAACAGACAGTCAGCGCTCATGCCCGGTTCATTACCCAGAGCGGCGCGCCAAGTCACCCGCCACGGCGTCGGTCGGCCCCAGGGCGCCCGCCGGTGCCGGCGCCAGCACGCGTTCCACCGCCCGGCCGAGCGCGAGCCGCCCGCGCGAAAGCAGGCCGCTGCCGTCCTCGAGCGCGGCGAGGTCGGCCAGCACCTGCGCTGCGGTCTGCGAGCGCCGCGCCGGGTCGCGTTCCAGCAGGTGCATCACCACCCGCTCGAGCCCCGGGTGCACCCCGGCCACGGTCGCGCTCGGGCGCGCGCGCTCGGTGTCGAGCAGCTGGCGAATGACCTCGGCGTCGCTCGCGCCGTCGATGGCGGGCCGGCCGGTGAGCGCCTCGTGCAGCGTGAGGCCGAGCGCGAAGAGGTCGACCCGGCCGTCGATGGGCCGCCCGTCGACCTGCTCCGGGGCGAGGTAGCGGAACTTGCCGCGCACCGCGCCGCCCTGGGTGTGGCTCGCCTCGCCCAGCGCCTTGGCGATGCCGAAGTCGGACAGCTTCACCTCGCCGTAGCGCGAGACCAGCACGTTGGGTGGGTTCAGGTCCCGGTGCACCAGGGGCTCGGGTTCCCCGCGGCGGTTCGTGCGCCGCTCCAGGTAGTCGAGCGCCTGGGCGAGCTCGTGGGCGAGCCAGACGACCGCCGCGCTCTCGAGCCCGCCGGCCAGCACCTTCGACAGCGGCGCCCCGTCGACGAACTCCATCGCCAGGAAGTACGTGTCCCGGCTGCTGCCCATGTCGAAGACCTGCACGATGTTGGGGTGGGCGAGGGTCGCGCCCAGCTCCGCTTCCCTGCGGAAGAGCCGCACGAAGCGCTCGTCGAGCGCGTAGCCCGGCAGCACCCGCTTGATGGCCACGCTCTTCGCGAAGCCGCCTTCGGGGCTGTAGGTGGCGCGGAAGACCTCGGCCATGCCGCCCGCGCCCACCCGCTCGTCGAGCAGGTACTTGCCGAGCAGGTCGTGCTCGCGCAGCTCGGACATCGCCCGCTGGGCCTGGCGCACGAAGTAGTCGGCCATCAGGGCGGCGAAGACGCCGCACAGCACGAGGATGAAGGTGCGGCCGCCGATCTGCAGGGCCGCCATCGACGGGTGCCCTTCGACCGACACCTGCCCGCGAATGTACTCGCAGAGCGCGAGGTGCTGGCCCCCGGCCACCAGGCCTGCGGCGACCGCGCCGCGCTGGGAAGCGCGGAAGCCGGTGAGCATCACCAGCATGGGCCACGCGGCCGGGGCCACCGACGTCCATGCGCCTTCGAGGCCGGTCTGCTGCAGGTCCGCCGCGATGGCCAGCGGCGGCAGGCTGATGAGCCCCAGCACCCCGAGCGGCGAGACCAGCGGGTGGTAGAGCCCGAGCCGCAGCACCACCCAGAGCACGCAGAAGAAGATGCCTCCACCGAGCGCGATCCACACGTGGGGCAGCAGGCTCACCCAGCCGAGCTTGGCGGCGCCCAGCTGGACGAAGGCGTAGAGCGGAGCGGCGACGCCCAGCGTGGCGGCCACCAGCTTCTCGCGGTCGACGACGCCCGCATCGAGCTGCTGCGCGAAGAAGCGCCGCGCGACCGACCGGCCCGGAGTCGAGCTGCTGCCCGGTGTGTGTTGTGACGCGCCGACGTCGGCGTTCGCTGCGCTGATGTGGCACCACCCCCCGCGGTGCCGTTCTACCGCACCTCGGGGCGGCGGTGGCCTGCGTCGCGGCGCTTCAGGGCAGGCGCCAGCTGTAGCCGGGGTCGGTCACGCAGTCCGCTCGCACCTGCACCAGCTCGAGGTCGCCTTCGTGGGCGAGCGGCGGCAGGCCGGAGCCCTGGTGGACGATGGCGTAGTTGAAGAAGCCCGTCTGGGGCGGTGAGCCGGGCGGGTAGAGCGGCGCGTCGCGGTGGAGGTAGGTGGAGCCGCCCATCCACGCGGGGTGCACGTCGACGCGCAGGCCGCAGAGGTCCTCGCGCTGGTGGGCGGCGAGCAGCAGCCGGTTCACCGGGCCGAAGTCGTCCCACGCCGACGCGTTGGGCCGGTCGAGGTAGGCGCCCAGCGCGCCGAAGGTCAGCTGGGGGAAGCGCGCGGCGCTGAAGGCGCAGGCGCCCACCAGCGCGAGCCGCAGCGCCAGGCGCGCCCGCTCGGCCGCGAGCGCATCGAGCCCCACCGCCGCCAGCGCGAAGGCCACCGGCACCAGCGGCACCAGGAAGCGGATCTCCTTGTGCCCGGTCCAGCTGTGGAGCGCGAAGAAGGCGAGCGCCACCGCGAACAGCCCGCGCGCCCTGGGCGCGGCGAGCGCCAGCAGCACGGCGAGCACCGCGATGGCCGCGGGCATCGTCTGCCACAGCCGGGACAGGTAGAAGTCCCACGGCGAGGTGCCCCAGCGGGCGGCGCCGTCCTGGGTGAGGTTGAACTCCAAGTACTTCACCGCCGAGTGGAACCAGCCGCCGAAGCGGGCGCCCGGGGCGTCGTGCCAGGTGAGCCGGTCGAGCAGCCCGAAGAAGAAGGCCCAGAGGCCCAGCACGCCGCTGACGTGGAGCGCGGCCACCCGTTCCTTCCGGGCTGCGAGCACCGCGAGCGCGCCCGCGGCGAACACCGCGCACTGCAGCCGCAGCAGCACCGCGAGCCCCAGGCACGAGGCGCCCAGCCACAGCGTGCGCCGTGGGGCCTGCGGCGCGAGCGTGAGCGCGAGGCCCAGCACCGCCGCGGCCGCGCTGGCGTTCTCGCTCATCGCGCGGTGCGAGAAGTAGAGCCCGAGCACCTGCAGGAGCGAGGCGCCCGCGGCGAGCGCCGCCGCCTGGGCCTGCGCGCCCGCGCTGAGCGCGAGCCGGTAGGTGCCGTAGGCGCCCACGCCCGCGAGGCCGATGAAGAGGAGCCGGGTCGCGCCCAGGTACTGCGCGGGGTGGCCGAGGCCGAGGTGGGCCAGGAGCCACAGCCAGCCGCCGAGGAGCCCGGGGAGCGCCCAGTTGCGCGCGCCTTCGATGAACTCCCAGGGCACGAGGCCATAGCCGAAGGCCAGGCGGTGGGCGGGCTCGAGCGACTGGTAGATCTCGTCGGGCCAGAAGATGCCGTCGTCGTGGAACGCGACGTACACCCTCAGGGCGAGCCCCACCGCGGCGCAGGCGAGCGCCGTCGCGGTGGCCAGGTTGAGCCGGGGCGTGGGCAGGGCGTCGATGGAAAGCGTGTACCTTGAAGCGAGAGGCGGTGCCACGGAAGCGCTCGCTGTGCTTGGCTCCTTTCCATTCCATGAGCGGCCAGTGGATTCCCATCTCCCGTCTCCTCGAAGACGGCACCTTCGACCTCGCGCTGGAGCTGGTGGCGGGCAAGGCGGGCCTCGATCGCCGCATCTCGAGCTCGCGCATCCAGAAGCCGGGCCTGGCGCTCACCGGCTTCACCGAGCACCTGCACCCCGAGCGCATCCAGGTGTTCGGCAACACCGAGCTCAGCTACCTGCGCACCCTGAGCGACGAGGAACAGCAGCAGGTGCTGGGGAAGATCTTCGAGGCCCACCTCGCCTGCGTGGTGGTGACCAAGGGCCTCGACGTTCCGCCCGCGCTGGCCGAGGGCGCCGAGAAGGCGGGCCTGGCCTTGATGCGCACGCCGCTGGCCTCGGGCACCTTCATCGCCCAGGTGCAGGCCTTCCTCGAGGAAGCGCTCACCACCACCGGCACGCTCCACGGCGTCTTCCTCGACGTCTACGGCGTGGGCGTGCTGCTGCTCGGCAAGAGCGGCATCGGCAAGTCGGAGATCGCGCTCGACCTGGTGATGAACGGCCACCGCCTGGTGGCCGACGACGTGGTGAACGTGACCCGCAGGTCCGACGGCATCGTGTCCGGCCACGGCAACGAGCTGTTGCGGCACCACATGGAGATCCGCGGCCTGGGCATCATCAACATCGAGGACCTCTTCGGCGTCGCCGCGGTGCGCGAGCGCAAGCGCCTCGAGCTGGTCATCGAGCTGGTGGAATGGAACCCCACCCAGGAATACGACCGGCTGGGCGTGGACCAGGGCACCATGAACATCGTGGGCGCCGACGTGCCGCATGCGGTGGTGCCGGTGCGCCCCGGCCGCAGCATGGCGACCATGGTCGAGGTGGCGGCGCGCAACCACCTGCTCAAGCTGCGCGGGCGCCACTCGGCGCGCGACTTCGCGCAGAAGCTCTCGGTGGCCATCGCGCAGGGGCGGCTGCGGCCGCGCGTCGACCAGCCGGAGGAGAAGGAGTGAGCGGCCAGACGCAGATCGTGGTCATCACCGGCATGTCGGGGTCGGGCAAGTCGACCGCGGTGCGCGCGCTGGAAGACGCGGGCTACTTCTGCATCGACAACCTGCCCGCGCCGCTGCTGCTCAAGGTGGCCGAGCTGTCGAGCGGCGAGCCGCACAAGCTGGCCTTCGTCATCGACGTGCGCGAAGGCAAGTTCCTCGACCAGGCGCCGCGGGTGCTCGACGAGGCCCGGCGCGCCGGCCACAAGGTCGAGGTCCTCTTCCTCGACGCCACCGACGAGTCACTGCACCGGCGCTATTCCGAGACGCGCCGCCGCCACCCGCTCGCCGGGCGCGGCAGCGTGGCCGACGGCATCGGGCGCGAGCGCGCGGCGCTCAAGGAGCTGCGCGAGCAGGCGCAGCACGTCATCGACACTTCGTCGCTCACCGTGCACGAGCTCAAGGCGCAGGTGCAGCAGCGCTTCGGGTCCGAGCAGGCGACCGCGCTGTCGCTCACGGTGATGAGCTTCGGCTTCAAGTACGGCGTGCCGCCGCAGGCCGACCTGGTCTTCGACGTGCGCTTCGTGCCCAACCCGTACTTCGTGCCCGAGCTCAAGGCGCTCACCGGCAAGGACGCCCCGGTCGCGCAGTTCGTGCTCGAGCGCGAGGACGCCAAGCAGTTCATGGTGCACGTGGAGCAGCTCCTGGGCTTCCTGCTCCCGCGCTACCAGAAGGAAGGCAAGGCGTACCTGACGGTGGCCATCGGCTGCACCGGGGGCAAGCACCGCAGCGTGGCCATCGCCCATGCGCTGGCCGAGCGGTTCCCGGCGGCCCGGGTGTGGGACCGCGACGTCGAGAAGGAGTGATCTTCTGGTCAGTGGTTGCGGCGAGACCGGGAGCGGGCTTATGAAATTGGGGCGCGCACTCAACGCGCGCATGCTCGTGCTGGAGTGAACACCATGGTCGGCCTCGTCATCGCGACCCACGGAAGACTCGCCGAGGAGCTCCTCGCCACGGCCCGGCAGATCGTCGGGCCCGTGGACAACGTCGCCACCTGCCAGGTCGAGCCGGGCGCGTCGGCCGAAGCGCTGCGCAGCCAGGTCTGTGCCGCGGTGCAGGCGGTGGAGCAGGGCGACGGGGTCATCGTGCTCGCCGACCTCCTGGGCGGCTCGCCGTGCACCCAGTCGCTCACGCTCTGCAGCCAGCAGAAGCTCGAGGTGCTCACCGGCGTGAACCTGCCGATGCTGCTCAAGGCCTCGAGCCTGCGCCTGCAGCAGGTGCCGCTCGCCGAGCTCGCCAACCAGCTCGCCGCGTACGGCCAGAAGAACATCGCCAACGCGTCGGCGCTGCTGCGCGGCGCGCGGCCGTCGGCGGCCTGACGCCCGCCGTTCTCGGTGCGCTAGCGGGCCCGGCGACGGCGGCCGAGGAGCCCCAGCGCCGCCAGCGCCACCACGTCGAAGCCTGCCGCGCTCTGGCAGCCGCAGCCGGTGCCGGCAGCCTGCGACGTCTGGCCCGTCG